>VGOU01000043.1 GCA_016875795.1 Chloroflexota bacterium
GCACGCGCGCGACCTCGGGGTGGACTCGTGCGCGCTGCTCGCGGACGACCTCGAGCGCGCGCGCGACCTCGGCGCGGGATCGACCGCGATCGTCGCGGAGCGCCGGTCGGCATTGCGCGCCGCGGAACGCTCGCGGCGCCTCGAGGCCGCGGCGCAGGTCGAAGGCAAGCTCATGCTCACGCTCGTGCTCTGTCACCTGCCGGCGCTCATCCTCCTCGTCGTCATCCCGCTGTTCCTCGGGCTCCTGGACGGCCTTGTCGGCTAGATACAATGCCTGCAGAACAGGCGCGGGTGCCGCGCAGGGGAAGTGAACAGAGTGCCCTTCAACCTCGGTGGTGGCGAGCTCGTCTTCGTCCTCGTCATCGTCCTCATCGTCTTCGGGGCGGGAAAGCTCCCCGACGTGCTCGGCCAGCTCGGCCGCGGCGTGAAGACCTTCCGCGAGGAAGCGACCGGCGAGAACAAGCCGGCGGCGACCACGACCACCGACACCACGAAACCGAGCTAACCATCCGGTGAGGGCACGCGCCCTCCGCACGGTCAGCGTCGTCGGCCGGCACGACAGCGGCAAGACGACGTTCCTGCTCGCCCTGCTCCCGCTCCTCGTCAGCCGCGGACTCCGGGTCGGCTGCCTGAAGCACGCGCACGCCGGCTTCGAGGTCGACCACGAGGGGAAGGACAGCTACCGCATGCGGCGCACGGGCGTCGTGCAGACGATCGTCACCGGCGGCGGGCAGACCGCGGTGATCGACGACGCGGGCGAGCCCCAGGTCGCCAAGGTGATCGAGCGGTACGCGCGCGAGGACCTCGACCTCCTCGTCATCGAGGGCTACAAGCGCGAGCCGCTCCCGAAGGTCGAGGTCGCCCGCGCGGCGGTCGCGCGCGGCGGGCTCGTGTGCGCGGACGACCCGCTGCTCATCGGCGTCGTCGCGGACTTCGCGCCGCCGCGCCGTGACGTGCCGCTCTTCGCGCTGGACGACCACGTGGGCGTCGCGGACCTCATCTGGACGCGCGTGCTCGGCCGGGGTCCGGCCGCGGCGCGATGAGTGTGTCGGCCGCGGTCATGGCGGGCGGACGGAGCCGCCGCATGGGCCGCGACAAGGCCTGGATCGACCTCGGCGACGGACGGCCGATCGTGCGGCACGTCGTCGACGTCGTGAGCGGGGTCGCGGACGACGTCCTCATCGTCGCGAACGACGAGCGCTACGCCACGCTGGGCCCGCGGGTGGTCCCCGACGCGCACCCCGGCACCGGCGTGCTCGGCGGGATCGCCACCGGCGTCGCCGCGGCGGCGCACGAGCGCGTGCTCGTCGTCGCCTGCGACATGCCGTTCCTGCTGCCGCGGATGCTCCGCTTCCTGGCGGAGCAGGCGGACGGCTACGACGCCGTCGTGCCGCGCGTGGGGGGCGAATATGAGACGCTGCACGCCCTGTACACGAAGGCCTGCCTGCCGGCGATGCGGCGCGCTCTCGAGGCCGGCGAGCGCCGCGTCATCTCGTTCTTCGGCGACGTGCGCGTGCGCGCGGTCGACGCGGATGAGCTCCGGCCGCTCGACCTCGACCTGCGCAGCTTCACGAACGTGAACACGCCCGAGGAGCTCGCGGCCCTCCGGGACCGATCGTGACCTTCGACCTCTCGCGGGTGCCCGAGGCCACCGCCGAGAAGCCCGTGATCTACGAGCAGACCATCTTCAGCCGCGAGTTCCGCGGCGGTCTCTACGTGCTGCGTCGCGGCGCGGACGACCCCCAGCAGCCGCACGCCGAGGACGAGGCCTACTACGTGATCGGCGGGCGCGCGACGTTCGAGCGCGACGGCGCGCGCGGCGCGGTCGGTCCGGGATCGGCCATCCTCGTCCCGGCGGGCGTGCCGCACCGCTTCGTCGACATCACAGAGGACATCACGCTGTTCGTCCTGTTCGCGCGGCGGCCCTAGCCCGCACGGCCTCCGCGCGGCGGTGCCGCGCGATGTCGCAGTGCGGCCGCTGCTGCCGCTCGTCGGGGTCGTCGTCGCGGCAGTCGTACACGCGGCAGTGCTCGGGGCGCCGGTCGTACACGGTGCACGCGAGGTGCGCGACGTCGAAGCCCTGGCACTCGAGCATCGGCTGGCGCCCGTCCTCGCGGGGGTACCAGCCGACCACCTTCACGTCGGTGCCCGCGGCGCGGTACAGCGGGCGCGCGTGGGCGAGCGAGAACCAGCCGTCGTCGTCCTCCATGAACTGGCGGCGGCAGCACGGGGCCTCGCAGGACGCGCAGTCCGGGTACGAGGCGGTCACCGGACGCACCAGCGCATCGGCTGTGCCACGATCTGCTCCTCACCGATGGACGCTCACGCCTTCGCCGCGCTCGTCGCGCGGCACGTGAAGGAACGCTACGAGATGGATCCGGTCGCCGCGACCGCGGCCGGGATCCACGACCACGACCACCGCCTGCCGGACACGACCGGCCCCGGCTTCGGCGACCGCAACGCCTTCGTCGACCGCTGGATGGCGGAGCTCGAGGCGGTGCCGCCGCAGGACCTCGGGCCGCTCGAGCGCACCGACCGCGCCCTCCTCCTCGCCGACCTTCGCGGGCAGCGGGCCGTGCGCGACTTCGCGCGCTGGCGCCGCGACCCCGGCATGTACTCGAACATCGTCATCCGCGCCGCGTATTACCAGCTCATCCGCGAGACGCTCATCCTCGACGAGCGCCTCGGGCGCACCGCCGAGCGCCTCGGCCACAGCGGCGACGTCCTCGCGTCGGCGCGCGAGAACATCGACCCCGACCTCGTGCCGCCGGTGTGGGTGGTCACGGCGGGGGAGCAGGCCGCGGCGGGGGCGACGTTCGTCCGCGCGGTGCTGCCGTCCATGGCCCCCGAGGGCTCGCGGGCGAAGCGCGACCTGCTCACCGCGGGGAAGCACGCGGGCGACGCCCTCGACGCGTACGCGTCCTGGCTGCGCGACGACCTCATGCGCCGCGCGCGCGGGACGTGGGCCGTCGGGCCCGACGTCTTCGAGGCGCTCCTGCGCGACCGCGAGCTGACCGACCACGACCGCGTGTCGCTCCAGAGGTTCGGCGAGGACCTGTACCGCGAGACCGAGGCGCGGCTCGCCGAGGCCGCCCTCGCGCTCGGGGACAGCGACTGGCGCGCGAGCGTCGCGCGCATCCGCGCCGACCACCCCTCGGAGGACGAGCTCGTCGAGGCGTACCGCACGGAGATGGAGCGCTCGCGCGAGGCCGCGCGCCGGGCGGACCTCGCGACGTTCCCCGAGCGCGAGGAGCTCGTCGTCGAGGCGATGCCCGACTTCGCGCGCCCGACCGCGCCGTACGCGCTGTACGTCGGCGCCGGCGCGTTCGAGCCGCATCGCCGCGGGCGGTTCTGGGTGACGCTCCCGCCGGCGACCGACCCCCCGAACGTGCGCGAGGAGCGCCTCCAGGGGCACCCGCGCGCGGGGATCCCGGTCATCGCGTGCCACGAGGGGTACCCCGGGCACCACATGCAGCTCACGCTCGCGGCGGACCACCCCTCGCTCGCGCGCAAGGCGGTGCGCTCGAACGTCTTCACCGAGGGGTGGGGGCTGTACATCGAGGAGCTCATGACCCAGCTCGGCCACCTCTCCTCGGCCGAGACGCGGCTCCTGCGCCTGCAGGACGTCCTGTGGCGAGCCGCGCGCGTCGTCGTCGACGTGGGCCTCGCGACGGGCACGATGTCCTTCGAGCAGGCGGTGCGCTTCATGGTCGACGGCCCCAAGCTCGAGCGCCCGAACGCGATCGCCGAGGTGCGGCGCTACACGTACGACCCGCTGCAGCCGTCCTCGTACGCGCTCGGGCGCGCCGCGATCCTCGAGCTGCGCGACCGCGCGAAGCGCCGCGGGTTCGGGATGAAGCAGTTCCACGACACGCTGCTCGCGGCGGGGTCGCTCCCGCCGAAGCTCCTCGCGATCGAGGCCGGCATCCCCGACTAGCGGGTCAGTCCGTCTCCCGCGGGACGAGGCCGTACTGCTTGCCGATGGCGAGGATCGGGTCGTTCACGCTCGTGAACCAGCCGGTGATGGCCTTGCCCTTCATGTCGCTGCTGTCGATGGAGGTCACCTCGAACACCGCGAAGCCGAGGATGTCGACGTAGTCGGTCGTGCCACCCTCGGTGACGCTCACGGCCGTCCGGAACTTCAGCGGCCGGGTGGCCTTCGCGCCGTTCTGGTCCGCGCCGTAGGCGCGGACCCACCCGGCGTACGTGGTGTTGTTGGAGGCCGCGCTGGCCTGGACGGTCAGCGTCCGGGTCCCGGTGAGGCTCGTCACCTACTCGGTCTGGGTCCCCGGCGACGCGCTGCCGAGGAAGCGCGTGAGCGTCGTGCTGCCGTTCTTCGGGCACTGCTCGATCGCGAGCGCGATGGGGTAGCTGCTGCTCGGCGACGACCACTGGTTCTGGCCGGTCCCGTCGGTGACACGGACGGTGTACGTCGCGCTCGTGCCGACCGAGGCGACGTTCGCGTAGGTGTCGGACGTGTCGATGTAGAACTGCTTCTTCTGGTCGGCGATGTTCGCCGTCGTCATGTTCACCTGCTCGCGGCCGGTGTACGGCGCGCTCGAGATGCCCTTCTCGAACACGACGTAGATGCCCTTCGGGGCGTTCGTCGTCGTGATCCCCGACCAGGTCTGGGTGCAGGACGCCGCCGTGTCGTTCGGGGTGGGGTTCGACGTGTCGCCGCAAGTGGGGCGCGAGGCGCCCTGCGTGATCGTGCCGTCGTACAGCTGCGCGAGGAGCTCGTCGCCCACCTTGTAGCGCTGGCCGATCGGGCCGATGAAGATGCCGGCGCGATGTGGCCGCGGAACGAGCTGTCGTTCGTCGCCTTCCGGCTCGCGCCGAAGAGGACGAACCCGCGCCCCTACGACGTCTAGCTCGCGGCCGTGCAGCCCGCGTCGCTCGCGGCCGTGCACCGGTAGTCCTGTCCCTCGGCATCGTGTGGTGGATGAAGTTCGACGTGTCGCCGTTGCCGGGCCCCGGCCCGTTCGAGTACTTGGGGACGACGACCGGCACCATCCTCGCCGGCCGCGAACCGCCGGGAGCCGCTACGGAGCGAGATCACGAACGTTGAACGCTATCGGGTCGCGACCCCGATCCGGTCCTAGCACGTTCGCGCTATGCCGGTGTGGCCACCCGGCCGGGACTGAGGACCGCCGACATGACCGCGAGGGCGGCGTCGACCTCGGCGCGGGTGACGTCGTTGTGCGTGACCATCCGCAGCCGCGGGGAGTTGCCGAGGTAGCGCGAGATGCGCAGGCCCCGCTCGGCGCACGACCGCTGGAACACGCCCGCATCCATCCGCGCGGGGTCGAGCTCGAACGAGACGATGTTCGTGACGACGCGCCGGGGGTCGATGCGGACAGCGGGGATGTGCGCGAGCCCCTCGGCGAGCGCCCGGGCATTGGCGTGGTCCTCCGCGAGCCGCTCGCGCATCGTCTCGAGCGCGACGAGCGCCGCCGCCGCGATGACGCCCGCCTGGCGCATCGCGCCGCCGAGCAGCTTGCGGACCTTGCGCGCCCTCGCGATGGTCTCCGCGTCGCCGCAGAGGATCGAGCCGACCGGCGCGGACAGGCCCTTCGAGAAGCAGAACTGCACGGTGTCGACGGGCGCGGTCAGATCGCGCGCGTCCACGCCGAGCGCGACCGCGGCGTTGAAGATGCGCGCGCCGTCGAGGTGCACGCGGACGCCGCGGGAATGCGCGAGGTCGCACGCGGCGCGCGTCTCCTCGGGCGTCAGGACGGAGCCGCCGCAGTTGTTGTGCGAGTTCTCGAGGCAGAGGAGCGCCGTGCGCGGGAACGGCCCGCTCGTCGGGCGGATCGCGGCCTCGATGTCGGCGAGCGCGGGCATCCCGTCCCGGTTCGGGACGATGCGGCCGTGCAGCGACCCCAGCGTCGCGAAGGCGCCCATCTCGTTCTGGTAGATGTGCGCGAGGTCGCCGAGGATGACCTCGTCGCCGCGCTGCGTCTGCGAGAGGAGGCCGCAGAGATTGCCGAGCATCCCGCTCGCGACGTACACCGCCGCGGCCTTGCCGACGACCTCCGCCGAGCGCTCCTCGAGGCGGTCCACCGTCGGATCCTCGCCGTACTGGTCGTCGCCGACCTCGGCGTCGGCCATCGCCCGGCGCATCGCCGGGGTGGGCTTCGTGAACGTGTCGCTGCGGAACTCGAGCACGCGCATCCGATCAGTATGACGGGGATGACGACGATCGCCGTCCTCGGCTGGTTCCCCTCGATGCCCGAGGACCTCGCGCGCCACCTGCCCGACGACCGCGTCGTGCGGTTCGACCGGCGCGGGCCGTTCGACGAGGCCGCCGAGATCGAGGTCGCGCTCGGCGCGCCCGCGGGCGAGCTCATCGGCGAGTTCCTCGCGCACGCCCCGAGGCTGCGGTGGCTGCACACGATGTCGGCGGGGGTGGAGCGCTTCCTCGTCCCGGAGCTCGTCGGCCGCAGCGGGTTCACGCTGACGAACAACAGCGGCCCGTACGACGTACCCATCGCGGAGTTCGTCCTCGGCGCGATGCTCGCCGCCGCCAAGCGGCTGCCCGAGCACCTGCGCTCGCAGCGGCGCGGGCGCTGGGACAAGGAGGGCCAGGGGACGGAGCTGCGCGGGTCCACGGTCGTCGTCCTCGGCCTCGGGAGCATCGGCGGGGAGGTCGCGCGCCTCGCGCACGCCTTCGGCATGCGCGTCGTCGGGGTCCGCCGCCGGCTCGGCCTGCCGGCCGTTCCGGGTGTGGACGAGGTGATCCCGCCCGAGCGGCTCGCCGACGCCGTCGCCGGGGCCGACTTCCTCGCGATCACCGCGCCGCTCACGCCGGCGACGCGCGGGCTCGTCTCGCGCGAGGTCATCGCGCGCATGCGGCCGGGCGCGTGGATCGTGAACATCGCCCGCGGCGCCATCGTCGACGAGGCCGCGCTCCTTGAGGCCCTGCGGGAGAAGCGCATCGGAGGCGCGGCCATCGACGCCTGGTGGACGGAGCCGCTGCCGGCCGACAGCGAGTGGTGGAGGCTCGAGGACGTCATCGCGACGCCGCACGTCTCGCACTCGTCGCCGCGCGTGCGCGAGCGCACCATGGCCCTCTTCATCGAGAACCTGCGCCGCTGGAAGGCGGGCGAGCCGCTCCTGAACGTCGTCGACGTCCGGGCGGGCTACTGATGCAGGTCGTGCGCGGCCGGCTCGCGCGGCGGACCGTCGGCTTCACGGAGAGCGTCATCCGCGAGATGACCCGCCTCTGCGCCCAGCGCGGCGGGATCAACCTCGCGCAGGGCTTCCCGGACTTCAGCGCGCCGGCGGAGATCAAGGAGGCGGCGAAGCGGGCGATCGACGCGGACGTCAACCAGTACGCCATCACCTGGGGCGCGCCGTCGCTCCGCCGGGCGCTCGCGGCCTCGTACGGCGACCTCTACGGCATGGCGGTCGACCCCGAGACGATGCTCACGGTCACGTGCGGCGCGACCGAGGCGATGATCTCGACGCTCCTCGCGATCGTCGACCCGGGCGACGAGGTCGTCGTGCTCGAGCCCTTCTACGAGAACTACGGGCCGGACGCGGCGATATGCGGCGCGGTGCCCGTGTACGTCCCGCTGCGACCGCCGGAGGACGCGTTCGACCCCGACGAGCTCCGCCGCGCCTTCGGCCCGAAGACGAAGGCGATCATCGTGAACACGCCGAACAACCCCACCGGCCGCGTGCTCACCAGCGCCGAGCTCGAGGTCATCGCCGACCTGTGCCGCGAGCACGACGCGGTCGCCATCACCGACGAGATCTACGAGCACATCCGCTACGACGGCGAGCACATCCCGATCGCGACGCTCCCGGGCATGGCCGAGCGCACGGTGACGATCTCCGGCGCGAGCAAGACCTTCTCGGTGACGGGATGGCGCGTGGGGTGGATCGTCGCGCCGGCCGAGCTGACCGGCGGGATCCGCAAGGTGCACGACTTCGTCACCGTCGGCGCGCCGGCGCCGCTGCAGGAGGCCATCGCCGCCGCGCTCGCGATGGGCCCGGCGTACCGCGAGAAGCTCGCCCGCGAGTACCGCGCGCGGCGCGACCTGCTCCACGGCGCGCTCACCGAGGCCGGCTTCGCGCCGCGCCTCCCCGAGGGCGCGTACTACGTCCTCTGTGACATCTCGCGCTTCGGCTTCGACGACGACACGGCGTTCGCGCACTGGCTCGTGCGCGAGGTGGGCGTCGCGGGCGTGCCCGGCTCCTCCTTCTACTCGCGGCGCGAGCTGGGCAAGCACCTCATCCGGTTCACGTTCTGCAAGACGGAGGGCTTGCTGCGCGAGGCGGGGGAGCGCCTCCGGCGGACGGAGGAGCTCGTCCGGTCTACTCGGTGAAGACGGCCTCGCCCGCGGCGCGCGACCGCTCGAGCGCGAGGTAGAGCGCGACGCGGTCGGGCGGGTTCGCGACGGTGGTCGGGACGGTGCTGCTCGCGCTCAGCTGCTGCTGCACGCTCTGCGCCTCTTGGTCCCGGCCGAGCGCGCGGAGCGCCGCGGGGTAGCTCGACCGCAGCGTGGACACACCCTGGGCCGACCCGAGCGCGAGGCCCTTCTCGAACGCGGCGACGGCCTCGGCGAAGAGGCCGTTCTGGTACGAGGCCTCGCCGTACGTGAGCCACGACTGCGCGTCGCCGCGCTGCAGCGCCTCGCCCTTGGCGCGGTCGTAGAAGCGCTGGCGCATGCCGCGGTCGCTCCAGTCCGGACCCACGATCGTGCGCAGCAGCGGCTCGTCCTCGGGCTTGTACACCACCATCCAGCGGTAGCTGAAGGGCTGCCAGTTGCGGTCG
The DNA here is from genome assembly GCA_016875795.1 of Chloroflexota bacterium. Classification (GTDB taxonomy): domain Bacteria; phylum Chloroflexota; class Limnocylindria; order P2-11E; family P2-11E; genus JACPOT01. The sequence goes on from VGOU01000043.1 coordinate 8,783, forward strand.
AACCACTCGTACGACAGGCCGACGCCGCGCCCGAGCATCGAGTCGTTCACGTAGAACATGCCCTTCGCGTCGTCGTACCCCGCGACGGTGCGCCAGTGCCCGATGCGCGAGATCCAGGGGTCCTGCATCCACTGCGTGACCATCGGCGCGAAGCCGTTGCTGATGAGCACCTTCATGAGCTCGTGCGTGCCGTTGGTGCGCCACTGCATCCGCAGGTCGAAGCGGTCCTGCACCCACGGTCCCACGGGCGCCGGGCCCATGCCGCGGGCCCAGTCCGGACCGCGCAGCGCGAGGCGCGCGGTCTCCTGATCGATCTCGACGCCCATCGTCGAGAGCGCCATGACAACGGCGGCCGGTCCGCAGTTGTTCAGGCTCTGCCAGATGTGCTTCATCGGCGCGGTCGAGGCCGCCGGCAGCGTCGGCTTCGCGACCACGGCGGGCTCGGCCGGAGATACGGCCTTCTGCATGAGCTGCTCGGTGGGCGTCTGGCCGTGGAACGCGACCGGCTGCGCGGCGAGCGCGCCCCCGGCGCCGTCCGGGTGCCGCGTGACGACATCGGGCGCGACGGCGACGCCGCTGCGCGCCACGAGGCCGCAGCTGGAGAGCACGAGGGCCATCCCGAGCGCGCGCGCGGCGGTGCGGACGGCGGCCCTCATCTCCACTGCGTCGCATCTTACAGACGCGGCGGCCCGCGGGCCACGTTCGGACTACGATCCGGTCATGTACCGGGGCCTCCTCGCCCGGGGCCGTCTCGCGGAGCATCCCGTATGGCGCAGCGCCCTCGCCGCCGGCGACCTCACCGCGCGGCTCGTCCTGCCGGTGATCGTGTCGGACGCGGTGGAGGACCGCGAGCGCATCGAGGGCGCCGGCGGTCTCGCGCGCGTCTCCATCACGGAGGCCGTGCGCGACGCCCGCGCGGCGGCGGCGCAGGGCCTCGCGGGGCTCCTCGTGTTCGGCGCGTCGGAGCGCAAGGACGAGCGCGCGATGATCGCGAGCGAACGGGATCACGTCGTGCCCCGCGCCGTCCGGGCCATCAAGGACGCCGTCCCCGACCTCGGCGTCGCGACCGACGTGTGCGTCTGCGCGTACACTACCCACGGGCAGTGCGTCCTCTTCGCGTCGGGCTCGGCTGACATCGCCGGGACGCACGCGCGCCTGGCTGAGATCGCCGCCGTCCACGCCGACGCGGGCGCCGACCTCATCGTCCCCTCGGGCATGCTCGACGGCAGCGTCGGCGCGGTGCGCGAGGCGCTCGGGGCGGAGCACGACGACGTGCCCGTCGCGGCGATGGCCAAGATCGAGAGCTCGCTGTACACCGCGCTGCGGGTCGCGGTCGGGGCGGTGCCCATCGCCGAGAGCGCGGTGCCGCTCCTCGACCCGAGCGACCGGTCCGCCGCGGAGGCGCGCGTGCGCCGCGACGTCGCCGCCGGGGCCGACCTCGTCATCGTGAAGCCGGGCATGCTCGCCCTCGACCTCGTCGCGTCGCTCGCGGCCGGCAGCGCCCGGCCCGTCGCCGCGCACCACACCGCCGACGAGCACGCCATCCTCAGCGCGGAGAGCGACGTCGACGGCGCGCGGGTCGAGCGTGAGCTCTACGCGGCGTCACGCCGTGCCGGGGCGGCGCTCGTCATCGGCCACGGAGCCCTGGCGCTGCGCTAGGGTCCACCGCGTGGAGTACACGCGGACACTGCTCCCGAACGGCATGCGGGTCCTCGTCGCGCCGATGCCCGAGACGCGCAGCGTCTCGCTCACGATGTACGTGGGCGTCGGCTCCCGCGCGGAGACGAAGGACAACGCCGGGACGAGCCACTTCCTCGAGCACATGCTGTTCAAGGGGACGGCGAAGCGGCCGAGCGCCGCGGAGATCTCCTGCGCCGTCGAGGCGCTCGGCGGCGCGGTGAACGCGTCGACCGACCGCGAGGTGACGGTGTTCACCTCGCGCGTCCCGGCGCGGCACTACCTCGTCGCGCTCGACGTCATCGCCGACATGATCCGCGCGCCGCTCCTGCGCGAGGAGGACATCGCGACCGAGAAGCAGGTCGTCATCGAAGAGATCCGCATGTACCGCGACCAGCCGCAGGACCGCGTGCACACCCTCGTCGACGAGCTGCTGTACCCGTCCCATCCCCTCGGGTGGGAGATCGCCGGTCGCGAGCGGGTCGTGCGGTCGCTCACCCCCGACGCCTTGCGCGAATTCATGGCCACGGGCTACGCGCCGGGCCGCACCGTCATCGCGCTCGCGGGGAACCTCGACCCGGACGAGGCGACGACCGCGGTGGCCGAGCACCTCGGCGGCCTCTCCGCGCGGCCGGGGATCCCGTTCAAGCGCGCGCCGAAGCCCGCGCGGGTGCGCACGCGCACGCTCGCGAAGCGCGGCGAGCAGCTGCACCTCTGCCTCGGCTGGCGCGGCGTGGACGACAAGCACCCGGACAAGTGGACCTTCGACATCCTGAACGCGATCCTCGGCGAGGGGATGTCGAGCCGGCTCTTCCTCGAGATCCGCGAGCGGCGCGCCCTCGCGTACGACGTCCACTCGTACGAGTCGAACTACAGCGACGTCGGCCACCTCGTCGTGTACGCCGGCGTCACGCCCGAGCGCGCGCCCGAGACCGTCGCCGCGGTGATGCGCGAGATCGCGCGCCTGCGCGACGAGCCCGCCGGCGACGCCGAGCTCGCGCGGATCCGCGACTTCGTGAAGGGTCGGATCGACCTGCGCCTCGAGGGCACCGGCGGGGTCGCCGCGTGGCTCGCCGGCCAGGAGATGTTCCACGACCGCGTGCGCACGGCCGACGAGATCGGCGCGATCGTCGACGGCATCGGCGCCGCGGACATCCAGCGCGTCGCGCGCGAGTACCTACGCCCGGAGCTCGCGTACCTCGCCGCCATCGGCCCGCGTGCCGCGGTGGCGAGCGTCAGGGCCCCGGAGCCCGAGATGATGGAGATGGCCTCATGACCGAGCCGACCGTCCAGCGGACCCTCATCGTGTTCAAGCCCGACGCCGTGCAGCGCGGGATCGTCGGCGAGCTCCTCGGGCGCTTCGAGCGGCGCGGCTTCCGCATCGTCGCGCTGCGCGCGCTCAGGGTCGACCGCGCGATGGCGGAGAGGCACTACGCCGTGCACCGGGGCAAGTTCTTCTTCCCGGACCTCGTCGGCACGATCTCGGCGTCGCCGGTGGTGGCGGCCGTGCTCGAGGGCCCGCACGCGATCGCGGCCGTGCGCGCGATGGTGGGCGCGACGCGGCCGCACGAGGCGGCGCCGGGGACGATCCGCGGCGACTACGCGCTCGTCGGCCTGCGCAACCTCATCCACGCGAGCGACGCGCCGGAGACGGCGGAGAGCGAGATCGCGCTCTGGTTCCCGGAGGGGGTCATCGAGTACCGCCGCGACGTCGAGAAGTGGATGACCGACGAGGGGGCGCCGGGGTAGCTCGGCGCTCGCTCCGCGCTAGAAGGGGCGGAGCGCCCGCAGGAACTCCTCGGCGAACGCGGCGATCGGCCGCAGGAGCGCGTCGGGGGCGATCCCGCCGGCGAGGAGCGCGGCGAAGATGAGCGCGCCGGCGATGCCCGCGGCGGGCCGCGGCTCGGGGCGCCACGAGGGCAGCCCCTCGCTGAAGAGGTCGAGCGCGGCGCGCAGCTGCGCGATGAGCAGGAGCACGGTCGCGAGGACGAGCGCGGCCCCGAG
>VGOU01000044.1 GCA_016875795.1 Chloroflexota bacterium
GCCCGCGCCGACGCCCGCGCCGACGCCCGCGCCGACGCCCGCGCCGACGACGTGCTCACCGACGCTCTACTACGTGCAGCCGGGGACGAAGATCACGCTCGGGCCAGCCCCGAGTCCGGGCGCAGGGTCGGTCCCGACCCGGTTCGGCGACGTCACCGTCGGATCGGTCGTCGTCGTCCGGGAGCAAGAGGTCACGGTCGCCCCGTGCGACATCGTGGTCATCGGGGAGCCGACGACGACGCCGGCCCCGGAGGTGGGGAGCCGCAAGCTGTTCTTCCACGATCAGCGTGACGGAGGCCTGAGCGCCACGGTCGACCTGCCGCGCTCCGATCCGGAGCAGGTGCTGCTCAATCGCTCCCTCGAGCACCTGCCCGTGGGGCTCTCGTACGCGTTCTTCGCGCCCTTCCCCTGGGCGATACGACGACCGAGCGATGTCGCGCTCCTACCCGAGATGTTCGTCTGGTATCTCCTGCTGCCGTTCGCCGCGCGGACGCTCTGGGTCTCGCGTCACGACTGGCGCCGGCTCACGCCCGTCGTCCTGTACGTGCTCGGCGTGTTCTTCCTCTTCGGTCTCCTCGAGGGGAACGTGGGCACCCTCTACCGCCACCGCGCCATGCTCGTGCCCTACGTCGTCATGCTCGCCGCGCCCACCGTCTGGTGGCTCCTCTCGCGTCGACGCCGACCGGGCCCCGGCGGCGCGGGCGACACCGTCGCCTCCCCGTGACCGCCCGCATCCTGTACCTGTCGCCGAACGGCGCGGGGACCGCGCTCGTGCGCAGCCAGGTGCTCCCGTACCTCGAGGGACTTCGCCGGGCCGGCCACGTCATCCACCTCCTCACGTTCGAGCGCGCGGCGGGCGGCGAGGCGGGACCGCCGGCGGTCGACGGGTGGCACCCGATACGCGCCCGCCGCGGTGGCCACCTCCTCGTGAAGGTCCTCGACATCGCCGCGGGCGCGCTCACGGCGCTCCGGGTCGTGCGCGGACAGCGCATCGGGCTCCTGCACGCCCGGAGCTACGTCCCCGCGGCGATCGCGTGGATCGTGTGGCGGCTGACCGGGACGCCGTTCGTGTTCGACATGCGCGGCTTCCTCGGCGAGGAGTACGTGGATGCCGGCAACTGGACGCGGCGCGACATCCGGTATCGCGCGCTTCGGTTCGCCGAGCGCCGGCTCCTCCGGGACGCGGCCGAAGTGGTCGTGCTCACGGCGCGCGCCGCGGAGCGGCTGCGGTCCGAGCCGGCATACGCGCGGTACGCGCAGGACCAGGCCATCTCGGTGGTCCCCTGCGCCGTCGCGCTCGAGCGGTTCAGGCCCCGGCCGACGAGACGGGCCGATCCGACGCTCGTGTACTCGGGCTCGCTCGGGATGTGGTACCTCCTCGACGAGATGATCCGCGTGTACGCCTACGCCCGCGAGCTCGTGCCGGACCTCCGACTGCTCGTCCTGAACAGGGACGCCCCGTCGCTCGTGCGTGAGTCGCTCGCCCGGACGGGCGTGCCGGAGCACGGCGTGGAGGTGCGCGGCGCCTCCTTCGACGAGATGCCGGAGCTGCTCGCCGGGTCGCACGTGGGCATCGCGCTCCTGAAGCAGGTGGGCTCGAAGCTCGGGTCCTCGCCGATCAAGGTCGCGGAGTACCTCGCCTGCGGTCTCCCGGTCGTGGTGAACGCCGCCCTCGGGGACACGGACGAGCTCGTGCGCGCCTACGGCGCGGGCCACGTCGTCGAGTCCTATGCGGAGAAGGACCTGCGCGCCGCCGGCGCGGCGGTCGCGCGCCTCGCGACGGACGAACGCGCCCGCGCGAACGCCCGCCGCCTGGCCGAGGACGTCTTCGACGTGCGCGCCGCCGTCGACGTCTATCTCGGCGTATATCGGCGCGTCCTGAGCCCGTCACCCGCGATGGCGTAGGGCACAATTCGGAGCGTGTTCCCCCTGGGCTCGATCGCAAGCTTCATCGCGGCCGCCGTGTCCGCCGCGGCGCTGACGCCGCTCGCCGCGACCGTCGCGGCGCGGGCGAACGTCGTCGCGCCGGCGCGCGCGGACCGGTGGGGGTCGCGGGCGACCCCGCTCCTCGGCGGCCTCGCCATCGCCCTCGCGATCCTCCTGCCGGTCACCGTCTTCGCGGGGAGCGAGGACCGGCTCACCGTCGTCGCGCTCGGCACGCTCGCCGCGCTCGTGCTCGGGGTCGTCGACGACGTCCGCGGCCTGCGCCCCAGCTCGAAGATCGTCGGGCAGACCGTCATCGCGAGCGGTGTCGCGCTCGGCGGTCTCCGCGTCGAGATCGTCGACATCGCGCCGCTCAGCTTCCTCCTCACCGTCATCTGGGTCGTCGGCCTGATGAACGCGGTGAACCTCATCGACAACATGGACGGCCTCGCCGCGGGGGTCGCCGCGATCGCCGCCGGCGTCCTCGTGTTCATGGCGCCCACCGAGCCCGCGTGGATCCGCCTGCTCGCGGCGGCGACGGCCGGCGGCTGTGTCGGCTTCCTGCTGCACAACTTCCCGCCCGCGCGCGTGTACATGGGGGATGCCGGGAGCATGGTGCTCGGCTTCGTCCTCGCCGCGCTCGGACTCCTCCTCACGAACGCCGCGGCCTCGAACGTCGCGCTCGCCGTCCTCGGGCCGCTCCTCGTCCTCGGTCTTCCCATCTTCGACACGATGCTCGTCACGCTGGCCCGCCGGATCGAGGGCCGGCCGGTGAGCTCCGGCGGACGCGACCACACGTCGCACCGCCTCGTGGCTCACGGCTTGAGCGAGCGCGCCACGGTCATCGTCCTCTACGCGATCGCGGCCGGCCTCGCGCTCCTCGGCTTCCTGTCCGAGGCGCTCGGCCTCGTCTTCCTGCCGCTCGCCGGCCTCGTCCTCGCAGCGCTCGTCGTGTTCGGCACCTTCCTGCTCGTGGGGCCGGGAGGCGAGGACGACCGTCACACCCCGGCGCGCCGCCTCGTCGTGGGCGCCGGCCGGCGCCTCATCCGGTTCGGTGGCGAGATCGCCCTCGACGCGTCGCTCGCGACGATCGCGCTCTTCAGCGCCTTCCTCATCCGCTTCGAGTCGCTCCCGGCGCCGACGTTCGTGAACCTGTTCCTGCAGGCGGCGCCGATCGTCATCCCGGTCCAGCTCGCCGCGTTCGTCCTCCTCGACGTGTACCGGATCCTCTGGACGTACCTCGGCGTGACGGACCTCGTCATCGTGCTCCGGGCGTCGTTCGTCGGCACGCTCGTCGCCGGCCTGCTCATGCTCTACGTGCTCGGGTTCAGCGGCCAATCGAAGGCCGTCCTGCTCATGGACGGCGTGTTCCTCGCCGTGCTCGTGTCCGGGTCGCGCCTCTTCTTCGTGTGGCTGCGCCACTGGTCCGAGGCCCGGCCGCGCGCCGGGAGCAGGCGCGTGCTCATCGTGGGCGCGACGGAGCGCGGACAGCTCGCGCTCCGTCTGCTCGTCCGCAACCGGGACACCGCCTACGTGCCCGCGGGCTTCCTCGACGACGATCCGGGCAAGCACCGCCGGAGGATCGCGGGCGTTCCGGTGCTCGGCCGGACCGCGGAGCTGTCCGACGTGGTCGCGCGGCACGCCGTCGACCTCGTCGTCGTGGCGCTCGCGGACGACCGGGTGCGCGACGAGGTCCGGGCCTCGTGCGCGCGCGCAGGGGTCGAGATGCGCGAGCTGTCGCGCAGCCTCATCGAGTCGCCATGAGCGCGTCCGAGCTCCGCGGGCGCATCGCCGACCGCACGGCGCGCGTCGCCGTCATCGGGTGCGGCTACGTCGGACTGCCGCTGCTCATGGCGTTCGCCGAGGCCGGGTACCGCGTCGTCGGCGTCGACGTCGACGAGCGCAAGGTGAGCGAGCTGCGCGCCGGGCGCAGCTACATCATGGATGTCACCGACGACGCGCTGCGGAGCCAGCTCGCGGCGGGGCGCTTCGACGCCACGACGGACTTCGACGTCCTTCGCTCGGCCGACGTCATCTTCGTCGCGGTCCCGACGCCGTTCGACCGGGCGAAGCAGCCCGACCTCACGTTCGTGCGCGCCGCGGCCGAGCACATCGCGCCGCGGCTCCGGTCGGGGCAGCTCATCATCCTCGAGAGCACGACGTACCCCGGCACCACGGACGAGGTGCTCCGGCCCATCCTCGAGTCGGGCGGCCTCGCCGCGGGCAAGGACTTCCTCCTGGCCTTCTCGCCGGAGCGCATCGACCCGGGGAACAGGACCTTCCGCATCGCCAACACGTCGAAGGTCGTCGGGGGCATCGATGAGGCGAGCACCTCGGTCGCCAAGCTCGTCCTCGAACAGGTCATCACGCAGGGCAAGGTCCACGCCGTCTCGTCGGCGCGCGCCGCCGAGCTCGCGAAGCTCCTCGAGAACACCTTCCGCGCGGTGAACATCGCCCTGGTGAACGAGCTCGCGATGCTGTGCGACCGGATGGACATCGACATCTGGGAGGTCATCGACGCCGCGGCGACGAAGCCGTACGGGTTCATGGCGTTCTACCCGGGCCCCGGCGTGGGCGGCCACTGCATCCCCGTCGACCCGTACTACCTCTCGTGGAAGGCCCGCGAGTACGACTTCCACACGAAGTTCATCGAGCTCGCGGCCGAGACGAACCTCGGCATGCCGTTCTTCACCGTGGCCAGGGTCCGGCGCCTGCTCGGCGACCACGACCTGCCGCTCCGCGGGGCGCGCATCCTCACGCTCGGCGCGTCGTTCAAGAAGGACATCGACGATGCCCGGAACTCCTCGGCCATCCGCGTCATGGAGATCCTCCTGCACGAGGGCGCGAGGATCGAGTACCACGACCCCTTCGTGGAGCGCATCACCCTGAACGGCGCCCTGTACGGAGGCGAGCCCCGCGGCGTCACCTTGCGCTCGGTCCCGCTCGACGCGGCGCGGGTCGCCGGCGCCGACTGCGTCGTCGTCCTGGTCGGGCACAGCGGCGTCGACTACGCGATGGTGCGCGCCAACGCGAAGCTCGTGTTCGACGCGGTGAACGCGACCGGCGGCCGGAGCGGCGCGGCGCACGTCGAGCGCCTGTGATCGCGCGGGCCGGCGATGCCGCGCCGAGCCCCGTGGCGGGGTCCGGCCACCCCATCCTGGAATGGCTCGTCCCGCTCCTGGCGTGTCCCGGCTGCCGCGCTCCGCTGGCGTTCACGCCCGACGGGCTCGCCCCGGACGATGGCCTGCTGCGCCACCGCGGCGGGCCCTGCTCCGAGGTCTACCCCGTGATCGGCTCGATCCCCCGTCTGCTGCGCCCGCCGCACCGTCGCGGGCTCGCGGTCGCGAAGGCCGAGTGGTTCGCGGCGTCGGCCGAGCGCGCGGCGCTCGGCGAGGCCTGGCGCGCCGACCCGGAGGGCGGTGACGCCGTCGTCCGGGCCTTCGACCACGAGTGGAGCGTGTTCCGGCGGACCGACGGGACCGACGTCCGCGCCCTGTTCGCGTCCTACTTCGACCTCGTCCGACCCGACGAGCTCGCGGCGGCGAACCTGATCCTCGACGCCGGGTGCGGGTCGGGACGCTGGGCCGCCGAGGTCGCCGGCCGAGGTCCGAGAGTGATCGCGCTCGACCTCGGTCTCTCCGTCGAGGTCGCGCGCGAGGCCGCCGCCGGGTCGACGCGCGTCGGCTGCGTCCAGGGCGACCTCCTCGACCTGCCGGTCGCGGCGTCCGCGGTGGACTGGGCCTATTCGCTCGGCGTCCTCCACCATCTGCGCGACCCCGAGCGCGCCCTGCGCGCGATCGCGGAGGCCGTCCGTCCGGGAGGGCGGATCATCGTCTACGTGTACTACGCGCTCGACCAGCGCGGCCCCGCGTTCCGGCTGCTGTTCCGGGCGGTCGACCTGGTCCGCCGTCTCACGAGCAGGTCGCCGCGCCCGGTCGTGAGCGCCGTGTCGACGGCCATCGCGCTCCTCGTGTACTGGCCGCTGGCGCGCGCCTCCGCGCTGCTCGCCCGGACCGGCCTCCGTGGCCTCGCGGACGCCCTGCCGCTCTCCTTCTATCGCGGCCGGACGCTGCGGACGATGCGCAACGACAGCCTCGACCGGTTCGGCACGACGGTCGAGCGCCGCTACACGCGGGAGGGGTTCCGCGCGCTGCTCGGCGCGGCGGGCCTCGGCGAGGTGACCATCTCGCCGCTCGCGCCGTACTGGCACGGGACCGGGACGCGACCGCGGTGACGCTCGACCTCGTCACCGGCGGAGCGGGCTTCATCGGCTCGCACCTCGTCGCGCGGCTCCTCGGGGACGGCCGCCGGGTCCGCGTCGTCGACGACCTGTCCACCGGCCGGGTCGAGCGGCTCGCCGCCGTCCGGGATCGCATCGACCTCGTCCAGGCGGACCTCGCCGAGTCGACCTGCGGCCGGTCCTTCGCGGGGGTCGAGCGCGTCTTCCATCTCGCCGCGGTCTCGTCGGTCCCGAGATCGGTGAAGGATCCGCTCACGAGCCATCGCTCGATCGCGACGGCCACGCTCCGGCTCCTCGCCGCCGCGCGCGACGGGTCCGTGCGCGCGTTCGTCCTCTCCTCGTCGTCGTCGGTCTACGGCGACACGAAGGTCTCGCCGAAGCATGAGGGTCTCGAGACGCGCCCCATCTCGCCGTACGGGGTGGCGAAGCTCGCGGCCGAGGGGTACACGCGCACGTTCGCCGCGCTCTACGGGCTGCGCACGGTGAGCCTGCGCTACTTCAACGTCTTCGGGCCGGGCCAGGACGAGCGCTCGGCGTACGCCGCGGTGATCCCCCTGTTCATCACCGCCGCGCTCGAGGGCCGCGCGCTCACGGTCAACGGCGATGGCACCCAGACCCGCGACTTCACGTTCGTCGACAACGTCGTCGCCGCGAACGTCGCCGCTTCGGCCGGCGGCGTCCCCGCCGGCGGCGTCTACAACATCGCGAACGGCGACCCGCACAGCATCAACGAGCTCGTCGCGGAGATCGGCCGGATCATCGGCCGGGCGCCGGCCGTCACGCACGGTCCGGAGCGGCCGGGGGACATCAAGCGCTCCCACGCGTCGAACGAGGCGGCGCGCCGGGACCTGGGCTGGTCACCGGCGGTCGGCTTCGCCGACGGCCTGCGCCGGACCGTCGACTGGTACCGCCGCGCCGCACGACCTTGAGCACGGTCCGCGTCGCGCGGATCATCACGCGGCTCAACATCGGCGGCCCCTCGTTACAGGCCATGCTCCTGACGCAGCGGCTCGACCCCGGCCGGTACGAGAGCCTGCTCGTCGCGGGCACGCCCGCCGCGCTCGAGGGCGACATGACCGCCCTGCGGCCCCTCGAAGGCGTGGTCCCGCGGATCGTGCCCGAGCTCGGCCGGAGCATCTCGCCGGCCCGCGACCTCGCGGCGCTCTACCGGCTCGTGCGGATCCTCCGCGGCTTCCGCCCCCACCTCGTGCACACCCACATGGCCAAGGCGGGCTCGCTCGGCCGCGTCGCGGCGCGCCTCGCGGGCGTGCCCGTCGTCGTCCATACCTTCCACGGCAACGTGCTGCGGGGGTACTTCGGGACCGTGCCGAGCCGCGCCTTCCTCCAGGTCGAGCGCGCCCTCGCCGCCATGTCGACCCGCGTGATCGCCATCAGCGCCCGGCAGGCGCGTGAGATCGTCGACCTCGGCATCGCCCGTCCCGAGCGCATCGAGGTCGTCCCTCTCGGGCTCGACCTCGCGCCCTTCGCCGCGGCCCCGCGCGGACGCTTCCGCGCCGAGCTCGGGATCCCTCCGGGAGCGCCGCTCGCCGGGATCGTCGCGCGCCTGGTGCCGATCAAGGCGGTCGACGTGTTCCTCGAGGCGGCCGCCCGGGTGCGGGCCGAGCGGCCGGAGGCGACCTTCGTCATCGTCGGCGACGGCGAGCTGAGGGACGGGCTCGTCGCGCGCGCGCAGGCGCTCGGGCTCGCCGGCGCGGTGCGCTTCGTCGGCTGGCGCGCCGACCTCCCGGCGATCTACGCCGATCTCGACGTGCTCGCGCTCACCTCCCGGAACGAAGGGACGCCCGTGAGCATCATCGAGGCGCTCGCCGCGGGCACGGCGGTCGTGGCCACCGCGGTCGGCGGCGTGCCCGACCTCATCGAGCACGGGTCGACCGGACTGCTCGCGCGTGACGGCGACCCATCGGGCATCGCGCGCGCGATCGGCGAGCTCCTCGGCGATCCCGAGCGGCGGCGTGCCCTCGGCCGCGCGGGACGCGACGCCGTCCACCCGAAGCACGACAGCGCGACGCTCATCGGCGCCATCGACCGCCTCTACACATCGCTCGTCGGGCGCGTAGGGGACAGGGGCATCCCCTAGACTCGATCCCGGTGCGGAGGTCGACCACCCCCCGCGTTGTCGCGGTCGTTCCGGCGCGCATGGCGTCGACGCGGTTCCCCGGGAAGCCGCTCGCCCCCATCCTCGGACTGCCGATGGTGGAGCACGTGCGCCGGCGCGCGGCGCTCGTCGACGTGATCGACCGCGTCGTCGTCGCCACCTGCGACGAGGAGGTCATGGCCGCCGTCGCGCGCGCGGGCGGCGAGGCGGTGATGACCGCGGACTCCCACGAGCGCTGCACCGAGCGCGTGGAGGAGGCCATGCGGGCCATCCCCGGGGACATCGTCGTGATCGTCCAGGGGGACGAGCCCCTGCTCTCGCCCGCGTCGATCCGCGCCGCCATCGAGCCGGTCCTGAGCGGGACCACCGCGTGCACGAACGTGCTCAACCCCATCCGGGACGGCGAGATGTCCGACCGGAACGTGGTGAAGGCGGTCTGCGACCAGCGCGGAGATCTCATGTACCTCACCCGCGCCGCGGTCCCGCACCGGCTGCACCCCGTGGAGTGCCCCGTCTACCGGCAGACCGGGCTCATGGCCATGACCATCGACGTGCTGCGGACGTTCGTCGCGCTCCCGCCGACGCCGTTCGAGCGCGCCGAGTCGATCGACATCCTGCGCCTGCTCGAGCACGGGCACCGCGTGCGGGGCGTCCCGCGCGAGGACCGCTCCGTCGGCGTCGACGTGCCGTCGGACGTCGACACGGCCGAGGGGATCCTCCGGTCCGACCCGCAGCAGTCCGAGCTCTACGAGCGGACCACGGTCCTCGCGCCGGCGCGCTGAGCATGTCCAGCGGCCCCGCGCTGCGCGTCGGCATCGTGGGCTACGGCTACATGGGCCGGATCCGGCACCGCACCGTCCTCGACCGGCCCGAGCTCACCCTCGTGGGCGTCGCGGACCCGGGGCTCCAGCCGGGGGACGCCCCGGGCGTCCGGCTGTTCGGCTCGCACGAGGAGCTCCTCGACGCGGGGGTCGACGTCCTGTTCGTCTGCACGCCGCCGCGCGTCACCCCGGCCGTCGTCATCGACGGGCTGGGACGCGGCTGCCACGTGTTCGCGGAGAAGCCGCCGGGCCGTTCCGTGTCCGACGTTCACCGGATCATGGAGGTGGAGCGCGGCCGGCCGCGTCAGAAGCTCGCGTTCGGCTTCAATCACCGGCACCATCTGAGCATCCGCGACGCGAACGCGATCATCCGGGGCGGCTCGCTCGGGCGGATCCTCTGGATGCGCGGGGTCTATGGGAAGTCCGGCGGGCCGGGCTTCGCCCGGTCGTGGCGCAACAGCCCCGACGACAGCGGGGGAGGGATCCTCCTCGACCAGGGCATCCACATGCTCGACCTGTTCTGCTTCTTCGCCGGCGACTTCGACGAGGTCCACGGGATGATCCAGACCTCGTACTGGGACATCGACGTCGAGGACAACGCCTTCGTGCTCCTGCGCAACGCCGCGGGCCAGATCGCGCAGCTCCACTCGTCGGCGACCCTGTGGCGCCACACGTTCCGACTCGAGATCGGCCTCGAGGACGGCTACCTCGTCGCCAGCGGGATCCTCAGCCGCAGCGGCACCTACGGCCGCGAGTCGCTCGTCGTCGGCAGGCGCGCCGGTCCGCCGGACGGCCCGCGCCACGCCGAGACCCGCGAGGAGACGGTGCACTACGACGTCGACCCTTCGTGGCATGCGCAGCTCGACGAGTTCGTGCGCTGCATCGCCGAAGACCGCCCGGTCACCGACAGCACGTCGGCGGAGGCGCTGCGGGTCATGCGCATCGTCGAGCGCGTCTACCGCCAGGGCGCGCGCGCGAAGGAGGCGGTCGCGAGATGAAGACGGTCGTCGCCGTCCAGGACCTGCTCGAGGTCGACATCAAGCCGGACGAGCTGCTCGATGAGTTCGTCCGGCTCACCGAGCGCGACGTCCGCCGTGTGCTCGTGCCGCGGGCCACGCTCGGGATCCGATGCCCCGGCTGCGATCACGGCGAGAGCGCCGCCGCCTTCGACAAGCTCGGCCTCACGTACCGCGAGTGCCGCAGGTGCGGCACGCTCTTCGTGTCACCGCGGCCGCCGCAGGACGCCATCGACGAGTACTACCGCTCCGCGGACGCCTCGCGCTTCTGGCGGGAGCGCGTCGTGCCGGCCACCGTCGCGGCGCGCTCGGAGAAGGTGGCCATGCCGCGTGCGCAGTGGGTGGCCGACGGCATCGCCGAGCACCTGCCCGGCGCGGCGGCCGGGGTCGACCTCAGCCCGAACGCGCAGCCGTTCGCCGCCGCGCTGCGCGAGCTCGTTCCGGGAGTCCGCATCGCCGCGTCGGTCCCGTCCGCGGCGGGCGAAGCGGACTTCGCGGTCGCCTTCGACGTCCTCGACCGGTGCGCCGATCCGAGGGCGCTCGTCGCCGCCCTCCACCGCGCGCTCCGTCCCGGCGGCCTGCTCTTCGTCGTCACGCCCTCCCTCAGCGGGTTCGATCTCCAGGTCATGTGGGACCGCTCGCGTACGATCACGCCGCCCGACCGGATGAACCTCTTCACGCTGCGCGGCCTGCGGGAGCTCTTCGCTTCGGGCTGGCAGATCCGCGAGATCAGCACCCCGGGGATGTTCGACGCGGAGACGGTCCGGCGCGCGATCCTCAGCGACCCGCGCGGCGATTGGCCGCGCGCGCTCCGCGCGATCCTCATCGACAGCGGCCCGGAGGTGCTCGCCGACTTCCAGGAGTTCCTGCAGCGGCACCGGCTCTCGTCATTCGGGCGGCTGACGCTGCAGAAGGTGGCCTGAGTGCTGCGAGGGGATCTCCGCCGCAGCCTGACCGGCGGAGGGACGAGCGTGGGCGGCTGGCTGACCATGGCCCATGTCTCCGTCGCGGAGATCGTGGCCGCCTCCGGCCTCGACTGGGTCGTGGTGGACATGGAGCACACCGCGATCGACCTCGGTGAGGTCCTTCGCCTCATGCCCGCGATCGAAGCGGCCGGCTCGGCCCCGCTGGTGCGCGTACCGCGCAACGACGCCTCGTTGATCAAGGCCGTGATGGACCAGGGCGCGGCGGGTGTGCTCGTGCCCGACATCCGGACGCCCGACGAGGCCGCTCGCGCGGTCGCGGCCGTGAAGTACCCGCCGCTCGGGACCCGTGGCGTCGGTCTCGCCCGCGCGCACGGCTACGGCCCGCGGTTCGACGACACGTTCCGGCGCAACAACGACGAGAGCATCGTCGTGGTCCAACTGGAGCACCGTGACGCCGTCGCGGCGGTCGGAGGGATCCTGGCGGTCCCGGGCATCGACGCGACGTTCATCGGCCCCTACGACCTCTCGGCCTCGATGGGCCTCGCGGGCCAGCTCGAGCACCCGGACGTGCTCGCCGCGGGTCGCGCGATCCTGGACGAGAGCCTCCGCAGGGGCATCGCGCCGGGCATCCATCTCATCCATCCGGCACGGATCCCCGAGCAGCTGCGACGCAGCGTCGCCGAGGGCTTCCGGTTCATCGCGCTCGGCTCGGACGCGCTCGTGCTCGGTCATGGGTACCGCGGTCTCGCGGACCTCGTGCGGGAGCTCCGAGGACCCTCGGCCCCGGGTCGCTGATGGGCGGGACCCGGCCGGTCGTGGCGGTCGCGAGCTCCCAGTTCGCGGTCCACGACCGACGCCCCCTCGCGATGCTCGAGGCGAGCGGGGCCGATGTCCGCATCAACGCCACCGGCCGCCGTCCGTCGGCGGCGGAGCTCGCGGCCCTCGCGGGCGATGCCGACGCGGTCATCGCCGGTCTGGAGCGCTACGACGCCGCGAGCCTCCCGGCCCTGCGCCGGCTGCGCTGCATCAGTCGGATCGGGGTCGGGCTCGACAACGTGGACCTCGACCTGGCGCGTTCGCGCGGGGTCGAGGTCCTGACGACGCCCCTCGCGGCGACCGGGGCGGTCGCCGAGCTCGCGGTCGCATTCATCCTCGCGCTCCTGCGCGACCTCGTTCGACAGGATGGGCTCGTCCGCCGGGGCGACTGGCGTGCGGTCGAGTCACACCTGCTGCGTGGTCGGGCGCTCACGATCATCGGGCTCGGCCGCATCGGACGCCGCATCGTCGAGCTGCTCGCGCCGTTCGGCGCCGAGGTCGCGGCGGTCGACCCGTTCGCCGACGCGGACTGGTGCGCCGCGCACCGCGTGGCCCGCGTCGGCCTCGAGGCCGGGCTCCGCCGCGC
>VGOU01000045.1 GCA_016875795.1 Chloroflexota bacterium
GCGGCACGCCGCCTGCGCAAGTGGCCGGTCGCGCTCGTGCACGGCGACCTGCGCTGCGCGAACGCGGTCGTCGCGGAGCGTGGCGTCGTCCTCGCGCGGTGGGGGAGCGCGCACCTCGGCTGCGCGCTGCTCGACGTCGTGCGGCTCGTCGCGGACGTGGTCGAGCGCGACGACGCCGTCCGCGGGATCGGCCTCTCGCGCCTGTACGCGGAGCGCCTGGACGCCGTGCTGCCGACCGAGGTCCTGCGCGGCGCGGAGAAGCTCGAGCGGCTGATGCGCGCGCACCTCGCCACGCCGCGTCCAGGGATCGCCGCGGGGGCGCAGGGCCGGTAGAATGGGGATGCCGAGCAGGTCAGATGGTCGCGGCGCCGCGAGGCGCTGAGGAAAGTCCGGCCTCCAGAGGGCATCGCTAGCGGGTAACACCCGCCCGCCGCGAGGCGAGGACGAGCGCCACAGTGACGAACCGCCGCAAGGCGGGTGAAACGCGGCAAGCTCTAGCGGAGAGCAAGACCGAATAGGGGGACCATGGCGTGGCCCGCGCCGTCCCCGGGTCGGTCGCAAGAGGTGGAGGGCGACCTCCATCCGAGAGGGATGACCATCCCCCGCGAGGGGACAGAAGCCGGCTTATCGACCTGACTCGGCATCCCTCGCGCGCGGGCGTCGCGGCGCCCGCGCTCGGCGGCATCACGAGCGGGCTCACGCAGATCGCGGCGCTCGCCTCGGCCGGGGTCACCGGGCGCCCGGACGAGCTGCGCGGCCAGGTCATCTCCGCGTCCGTCGTGCTGCGGCAGGGCCGCGGCGCGTCCGACGGGCTCCGGGAGGAGCTCGTCCAGACGGCGCGGCGCGAGCTCGGACCGCTCGCGGTCATCGGCGAGGTGAACTTCGTCGATATGCTGCCGAAGACGCGGAGCGGCAAGATCGTGCGCGCGTGCTGAAGGCAGTGATCCTCGGCCGCGACCCCGGCGACCTCTCGACGATCGAGGACGAGGGCTCCGTCGAGGAGGCCCGCGAGGCCTGGGAGGCGCTGCGCGGTGCGGTCACCGCGGGCACGACGACATGAAGGAGGCGGCGATGGCGTCGGAGACCGGGGGCAAGGCGCTCGAAGCGCTCACGTTCGACGAGCGGCGGTTCCCGCCGCCGGCGGAGTTCAAGGCGAAGGCGAACTGGAAGGACGAGAGCGTCTACGCCGAGGCCGAGCGCGACCTCGAGGGCTTCTGGGCCGGGCACGCCGAGGGGTTCACGTGGTCGAAGAAGTGGGAGAGGGTCCTCGACTGGCGGGTCCCGTGCGCGAAGTGGTTCGTCGGCGGACGGACGAACATCTCGGAGAACTGCCTCGACCGCCACGTGAAGGCCGGTCTCGGCAGCAAGACGGCGTACCACTGGGAGGGCGAGCCGGGCGACACGCGCACGGTGTCGTACGCCGACCTCCTCGCCGAGACGCAGCGCTGCGCGAACGCGCTGCGCGAGCTCGGCGTGCGCACCGGCGACCGCGTCGCGATCTACATGCCGATGGTCCCGGAGCTGCCCGTCGCGATGCTCGCGTGCGCGCGCATCGGCGCGCCGTTCACCGTCGTGTTCGGGGGATTCTCCGCGGAGGCGCTCGCCGGGCGCATCAACGACTCGGGCGCGAAGCTCGTCATCACCGCGGACGGCGGCTACCGCAAGGGCAACATCGTCCAGCTGAAGAAGAACACCGACGACGCCATCGCGCAGACGACGACGGTGGAGAAGGTGCTCGTCTACCGGCGAACGAAGCACGATGTGCCGTGGACGAGCGGGCGCGACGTGTGGTGGCACGACATCATCCCGAAGCAGAAGGCCGAATGCCCGGCGGAGCAGCTCGACAGCGAGCACATGCTCTACCTGCTGTACACGTCGGGCACGACGGCGAAGCCGAAGGGCATCGTCCACACGACGGCCGGCTACATGGTCGGCACGGCCACGACGCACAAGTACATCTTCGACATCAAGCCCGACGACGTGTACTGGTGCGCCGCCGACATCGGCTGGGTGACGGGCCACTCGTACATCGTGTTCGGCCCGCTCGCGAACGCGACGACGAGCGTGATGTACGAAGGCACGCCGGACTTCCCGGACAAGGACCGCTGGTGGTCGATCGTCGAGAGGTACAGGGTCTCGATCCTCTACTGCGCACCGACGGCGATCCGCACGTTCATGAAGTGGGGTCCGCAATACCCCCACATGCACGACATGCGCTCGCTGCGGCTCCTCGGCAGCGTCGGCGAGCCGATCAACCCCGAGGCGTGGATCTGGTACCACGAGACGATCGGCGGCGGCCGCTGCCCGATCGTCGACACGTGGTGGATGACGGAGACGGGGATGATCCTCATCAGCCCGCTGCCTGGCATCACGACGACGAAGCCGGGCAGCGCGACGTTCCCGTTCCCCGGCGTCCGGGCGGACGTCGTCGACGACGAGGGAAAGAGCGTGCCTTTCGGCGGCGCGGGCTACCTCGTCATCACGAGCCCGTGGCCCGCGATGCTGCGCGGGATCTACGGCGACGACCAGCGCTACCGCGAGACGTACTGGTCGCGCTTCCCCGGCCGCTACTTCGCGGGCGACGGCGCGAAGCGCGACCAGGGCGGCTACCTCTGGCTGCTCGGCCGCGTCGACGACGTCATGAAGATCTCGGGCCATCGCATCTCGACGACCGAGGTGGAATCCGCGCTCGTCTCGCACCCGAAGGTCGCCGAGGCCGCGGTGATCGGCCGCGAGGACCCCATCACCGGCCAGGCGATCTTCGCCTTCGTCTCGCTGCGCAGCGGCAACGAGGAGAGCGAGGAGCTGTCGAAGGAGCTGCGCGAGCACGTCGTGAAGGGCATCGGATCCATCGCGCGGCCCAAGACGATCATGTTCACGCCGGAGCTGCCGAAGACCCGCTCCGGCAAGATCATGCGCCGGCTCCTGCGCGACATCGCGCAGGAGCGGCCCCTCGGTGACGTCACCACGCTCGCCGACGCGTCGGTCGTGGAGCAGATCCGCACCGCCAGCGCGGCAGGGAAGGAGGACTGAAGAGGAGGGAGAGAGGGGCACCACCCGGTCCGCGTTGGTGCCGACAGGCAGAAGGCGGGGGCATGGCAGCTCGAGCCACCGGCGTACCTGCGGATCGCGACAGCCGGCTTCGCGCCTGCTGGCGGGAGAGCCTGCGCATGATCGCGACCCTGTTCGTCATCTGGCTCCTCGCCGGCTACGCGCATCCGCCGTTCGCGAAGGCGCTCGGCGAGATCCGCATCCTCACGGGCTTCCCGCTCGGCTACTACCTCGCGAGCCAGCTCTCGCTCGCGATCTTCGTCGGGCCGATCCTCTTCTGCGCGCGGTGGGCGAACAACGCCCTCGGCCCGAAGTAGGGCTTCCATGAGGAAGACACCCGAACGGCGGACGCCGACCCACGAGCGTGGCATCCATCCGAAAGGCTGACGTCGCCGCGTTCTCCCGCCGCCTCCAGCGCCTATAAGGGCTCTTCCTCGTCGGCCTCGTCGCGTTCATCGGGCTCATGCTCCTGCTCGAGAGCCTCG
This sequence comes from Chloroflexota bacterium, assembly GCA_016875795.1. Lineage (GTDB taxonomy): Bacteria > Chloroflexota > Limnocylindria > P2-11E > P2-11E > JACPOT01. The sequence goes on from VGOU01000045.1 coordinate 3,537, forward strand.
GGCTGCCGCGCGTGCGCCCCGGCGCGGACTGGATGAGCGCCGCGTCGTTCATCTCGATGGCCGGCACGATCTGGCTCCTCGGCTACGACGGCCTCGCCTACGTCATGGGCTGGACCGGCGGCTACGCGCTCCTCGCGCTCTCCTTCGCGCCGACCTGCGCAAGTTCGGTCAGCTCGCCATCCCGGACTTCGTCGCGACCCGCTTCGCCGGGCACGCGAAGGCCGCGCGCGTCACCGGAGCCGTCTGCGCGATCGTCGTCTCCTTCACGTACGTCACGGCCCAGGTGACGGGCGTCGGCATCATCACGTCGCGGCTCGTCGGGGTCTCGTACGAGGTCGGCGTCTTCGTCGGCCTCTCAGGCGTGCTGCTGTGCTCGCTGCCCGGCGGCATGAAGTCGATCACGTGACCCAGGCCGCGCAGTACATCCTCCACATCGTCGGAGGTGTGGCGGGAGGTCCGATCGCGGACGCGGTCCGCCAGGTCATCTGGACCGGAGCGCTCGTCGCCCTGCTCGCGGGGCTGCGCGCCATCGATCCGCTCGGCGCGATCACCGTCGCGATCTCGCGACCGGCGCGGGCTCCGGCGGCGGATCCCGTTCCCGCGCGCCCGCCGCGCGCTGCCGCGCGCCCTCGGATGGGTCGCGGTCGCGCTCGCGGCGTTCATCATCCTCATGCTCGGCTGAGCGGTATCGTCGGCCGCGTCGTGCGCGCCGAGGTCGCGTCCCCGGTGGAGGTCCCGCCAGCGCCGGCGAGCGCGCGCGAGGCGGTGACCGACACGTACCACGGCGAGACCGTCGCCGACCCGTACCGGTGGCTCGAGGACAGCGCGAGCGAGCGCGTCCGCGCATGGACCGCGGCGCAGAACGCGCGGACACGCTCGGTCCTCGACCGCGTCCCGCAGCGCGCGCGCTGCGCCGCGCGCCTGCGCGAGCTGCTCTCGGTCGGGATCATGGACACGCCCCGGCCGGTCGGAGGCAGGCTGTTCCACCTCCGCCGCGAGGGTGCGCAGCGGCAGGCCGTGCTCTACGTGCGCGACGGCCTCGCCGGCGCCGACCGCGCGCTCGTCGACCCGAACGCGCTCGACCCGTCGGGCCTGACGACGATCGACTGGTGGTACCCGTCGCCGGACGCGTCGCTCGTCGCGTACGGCCTGTCGCGCGGGGGCACCGAGATGTCGACGCTGCACGTCATCGAGGTCGCGACCGGCGGCGTGCGCGAGGAGCGCATCCCGCACACGCAGCGCGCGACGGTCGCGTGGTCCGGCGCCGGCTTCTTCTACACGGCGCACCCGGCGCCCGGCACCGTCGCACCCGGTGACGAGCACTACTTCACGCGCGTCCGCCACCACCGCCTCGGCACGGACCCGGCCGCGGACGAGGTCGTGTTCGGGGAGGGCCGGCCGAAGGAGGACATGATCGGCGTCAGCGCGTCGCCCGACGGACGCTGGGTCGCGCTCACGTGCGCCCACGGCTGGCGCCGGAACGACGTGTACCTCCTCGACGCGCGCGACGGCTCGCGCCGCATCCGCACCGTCATCGAGGGCCAGGACGCGCTCACGGGCGTCTCGCTGGCGAACGACCGGCTCTGGATCGTGACGAACCTCGGGGCGCCCCGGTACCGCGTCGCGGAAGCCTCGTTCGAGGCCCCGTCGGAGTGGCGCGAGGTCGTGCCGGAGGGCGAGCACCCCATCGAGGGCTTCGCGCACACGCGCGACCGCCTCGTCCTGCACACGCTCGAGCACGCCGTCTCGCGCCTGGCCGTCTGGACGGCGGACGGACGCCGCGAGCGGGACGTCGAGCTCCCCGGCATCGGCTCGGTCGACGCGAGCCCGTACCAGACCGGGCTCCGCGCCGACCGCGAGGGGGAGGCCTTCGTCTTCCAGTGGCACTCGTTCACCGAGCCTGCGGTGGCGCACGCCGTCGACGCGCGGACCGGGGAGCGCACCGCGGTGGCGCGGCTGCCGCGTCCGCGCGGGATACCCGACGTCGTCGTCGAGCGGACGCGCTACCGCTCGATGGACGGCACCGAGGTGCCGATGTTCCTCGTCCACCGCCGCGGCGTCCGCCCGGCCGGCGACGTGCCGACGGTGCTGAGCGGGTACGGCGGGTTCAACGTCGCGCGCACGCCGATGTACTCGGCGGCGATGGTGCTCTGGGCCGAGGAGGGCGGGCTGTTCGCGGTCGCGAACCTGCGGGGCGGGGCCGAATACGGCGAGGACTGGCACCGCGCGGGGATGCTCGCGAACAAGCAGAACGTGTTCGACGACCTGCACGGCGCGGCCGAGCAGCTCTTCGCGAGCGGCTGGACGCGGCCGGCGCGCCTCGCGATCTGGGGCGGCTCGAACGGCGGCCTGCTCGTCGGGGCGGCGATGACGCAGCGGCCGGAGCTGTACGGCGCCGTCGTGTGCGCCGTGCCCCTGCTCGACATGCTGCGCTACCAGCGCCTGCTCATCGCGCGCTACTGGATCGCCGAGTACGGCTCCTCGGAGGACCCCGAGCAGTACCGCTGGCTACGCGCGTACTCGCCGTACCACAACGTCCGGCCGGGCGGCCGCTACCCGCCGATCCTCCTCACGACCGCCGAGGGCGACAGCCGCGTGGACCCGATGCACGCGCGGAAGATGGCCGCGCTGCTGCAGTCCGAGACGGACACGATCGCGCTCCTGCGCGTCGACGCCGACGCCGGCCACGGCATCGGCAAGCCGCTCGACAAGCAGGTCGACGACGTCGCCGACTGGACGGCGTTCGTCGCGTGGATGCTCGGGGACCAGCGGATAGAGTTGGAGGGGTGAACATCCTCCGGCGCCTGCGCGAGGAGGCGAAGAAGTTCGACTGCAGCGTCTGCGGGACGAACCACACGCGCTCCGACATCCGCGTCCTCGGCAAGCTCGACTCCGCGTGGATCGTCCGCGTGACGTGCTCCACGTGCTCGACCGCCTTCAAGCTCCTCGTCGTCGTCGAGGAGCAGCAGGCGCAGACGTCGCCCGTGCGCGAGGAGCGCCCGCGCGCCAGCCGCCGGCCGCCGGTCACCGCCGACGACGTCCTCGACGCCCACGAGGCGCTCCGCGAGTTCCAGGGCGACCTGAACGCGCTGTTCAAGCGCCCGGTGGCGGCCGCCACCGCGGCTCGCGGAACGCGCCGGGCCTAGCCCGGTGGCCAAGCAGAACGCGGTCGTCACCGGCTACGGCTTCTACGCGCCCCCGCGGGTCGTCACGAACCTCGACCTCGTGAAGATGGGCGTCGACACCTCGGACGAGTGGATCACCACCCGCACGGGCATCAAGGAGCGCCGCTTCGCGGCCGAGAACGAGACGACGTCGACGATGGCTTCGCGCGCCGCGCGCATCGCCCTCGAGCGGGCGAAGCTGCGGCCCCAGGACGTGGACCTCATCGTCCTCGGGACGTGCTCCCCCGACTACCTGTTCCCCGCCACGGCCTGCCTCGTGCAGGACGCGCTCGGCGCGGAGCGCGCGGGCGCGTTCGACGTCGAGGCGGCCTGCACGTCGTTCGTGTCCGCGCTCGCGATCGCGAACGGGATGATCCTCGCGGGGAGCGCGCGCAACGCCGTGGTCATCGGCGCCGAGTGCCTCTCGCGGCTCCTCGACCTGAAGGACCGCACGACGTGCGTCCTCTTCGGCGACGGTGCCGGCGCCGTCGTCCTCGAGGCGTCGAACGCCTCGGTCGGCGTCGAGTCGGCGATCCTCCACGCCGACGGCTCGAAGGGCGACCTCCTGTGGGTGGAGGGCGGCGGCTCGCGCGTCCCCGCGACGAACGAGACCGTGGCCCAGGGCAAGCACTTCATCCGCATGCAGGGCGGCGACGTCTTCAAGCTCGCGGTGAAGTCCATGGCCGACGCCGCCGAGGAGGCGCTCGCGGAGGCCGGCGTCACCGCCGACGACATCGACATCATGATCCCGCACCAGGCGAACACGCGGATCATCGACGCGGTGGTGAAGCGCCTCCGGTTCCCGGAGGAGAAGGTCTTCGTGAACATCCAGAAGTACGGCAACACCTCGGCGGCATCGATCCCGATCGCGATCGCCGAGGCGGCGGAGGCCGGGCGCCTGCGCAAGGGCGACCGGGTGCTCCTCGTGGCGTTCGGCGGGGGATTCACCTGGGGGGCGTCGGTGCTGGAGTGGTGGGGCGTCCCGATCCCCGACCGCCGCGAGAAGACGGTCGTCGAGCGCGCGGCGCGCGCGGTCGAAGACCTCGTGGACAAGGTTCGGCTGCCCACCTAGCAGGCCCGCGTCGCCGGCGGCTAGGCGCAGCGGCCCTCCCTGAGATCGCCCGGCCTTCCCCCTTGACAACCGCCCTGCGTGGGTGAGAATGCAGCCTGCGTGGTGACTAGTGGTGGACGGTGGGGAATCGTCCCCCAGAAAGCGATGGGTAGTTGGAAAGGCACTTTGCCGGCGAATTCGCCCACAGCCTGGACGAGAAGGGTCGGCTCGCGATCCCAGCCAAGTTCCGGGGCCGCTTCAAGGAAGGAGCGGTCGTGACGCGTTGGATGGGGGAGTGCCTCGCCATCTTCCCGGCGTCCGAGTGGGACGCGATCAACGCGGAGGTGAACAAGCGCCCACGCACGGACCCCACGGTGCAGCGGTTCATCCACTTCGTCCTGGGGGGCGCGCATGAAGCGGAGCCGGACACCCAGGGGCGGGTCGTCGTCCCGGCGCACCTCCGGCAGTACGCCGGGCTCCAGGGCGACGCCGTCGTCATCGGCGCGGCGCAGCACCTCGAGGTCTGGGAGCCGGCCCGCTGGCAGCGCCGCCTCTCCGAGATCCAGCCGTCCATCGCCGACGACCTCGCCGGGCTCGGGATCTAGGGCGCATGAGCCAGTCCTTCTCCAGGCCGTCGTCTCATTCGCGGATCCCCGTCCCGGCGGGCGGTACCTGGATGGCACGGTGGGCGCGGGTGGTCACGCCGCCGCCATCCTCGAGCGGAGCGCCCCGGACGGGGTCCTACTCGGCCTCGACGTCGATCCTGCGGCCCTCGAGGTCGCGCGACGGGAGCTGGCGCGTTTCGGCGGACGGGCAGTCCTCGTGCGCGCCAACTTCGCGGTTTGCGATGCCGTGGCTCGCGAGCGTTCGCTCGCGCCGGTCGACGCCGTCATCCTCGATCTCGGGCTCTCGTCGATCCAGCTCGCCGACGAGCGGCGGGGCTTCAGCTTCCGAAGCACGGGGCCGCTCGACATGAGGGCCGGCCCGGACCTCACCGTGACCGCCGCCGACATCGTGAACGGCAGCGAGCAGCGCGAGCTGCGCCGCATCTTCGCCGAGTACGGCGAGGAGCCCGAGGCCGCGCGGGTGGCGGCCGCCATCGCGCGCCGCAGGGCGACCCGCCCGTTCGAGACGGCCGACGACCTCGGCCGGTTCGTCGCGGGCGTCAAGACGAAGCGTCCGCGGGGCGCCGACCCCGCCACGCGCGTGTTCCAGGCGATCAGGATCGCCGTGAACGACGAGCTGGGGAACATCGAGCGCGGCCTCCGCGCTGCGCTCGAGGTCCTCCGGCCGGGCGGACGGCTCATCGCCATCTCGTTCCACTCGCTCGAGGACCGCGTCGTGAAGCGATTCATGGCGCGCGAATCGCGCGACTGCATCTGTCCTCCCCACCTCCCCACCTGCGTCTGCGGGCATCGCGCGGGTCTGCGTCTCGCTGTCCGGCGTCCGGTCATGCCGGATGCGGCGGAGGTCGAGCGCAACCCGCGCGCCCGCAGCGCAGTCCTTCGCGTCGCCCAGAAGCTCGAGGCCGCGTGATCTCACTCGCCCTGACCGGCCGGCGCCGGAGCGTCCGAGTCCCCGCCGCGAGGCGCCACGGCGCCTACCGGCGGCCGGCCGCGCGTCACACGCGCGGCGCGCAGCGCACCGCGACGTGGGAGCTGGGGTCCTTCCTCGGCGCCGCCGCGGCGATCACCGCCGCCTTCGTCCTCGCCCTCGCGTACCTCGCCGGCTCCACGGGCGTCGCGACCGCCGGCTACGAGGCGCAGCGCCTCCAGGCGACGCGCGACGAGCTGCGCCGCCAGAACGCGCTCCTCGAGCTCGAGGTCGCGAAGCTCGACTCGCCGGCGCGCATCGAGGCCGAGGCGAAGCGCCTCGGGCTCGTCCGCGTCCCGTTCATCCCGGTCGTCCAGGCCGCGCCCCTGTCCGCGAGGCGGTAGGTGCTGCGCTCGTACAGGCGTCGCTCGCTCGCTCATGGCCTCAAGCGGCCGCGAGCCTCGCTCGCTCGCCTGTAGCGATGGCGGGTATCTCCTCCGCCCGCCTCCGCGCCGTCTTCGTCGTCTTCGCGGCGCTCTCGATCGTCCTCTCCGGGCGCGTCGCGTACTGGCAGACGGTCGCGCGCGCCGATCTGCTCGACCGCGCGCGCGGCCAGGTCCTGACCGATGAGGTCATCCCGGCGCAGCGCGGCACGATCCGCGACCGGAGCGGCAACATCCTCGCGGCGACCGTCGAGCTCCGCTCGCTGTACGCGATCCCGGCGCGCATCAAGGACAAGCCGGCCGTGGCGCGGTCGCTCGGCGTCCTCCTCGGCCGGGACAGCGGCCCCATCCTCGAGCGGCTGTCGGCGCGGTCGGACTGGGTCTGGATCCAGCGCCGCCTCCCCGAGACGGCCGCCGCGGCGATCGCGAAGCTGAAGGTCGACGGGCTCGGTTTCCTGAAGGAGCCGAAGCGGCTCTACCCGAACGAGGACCTCGCCGCCCACGCCCTCGGGTTCGTGAACGACGACGGGAAGGGCCAGGGCGGCGTCGAGGGTTGGTACGACGGGATCCTGCGCGGGCTGCCAGGCAAGCTCGTCGTCGAGCGCGATCCCGCCGACCGCACGATCGCGCTCGGCCTGCGCGAGGCGGTGCCCGCGCGCCACGGCGCCGACGTGACCCTCACCATCGACCTCGTCGTCCAGACCGCGGCGGAGCGCGAGCTGCGCGCGACGCTCGAGCGCGAGAAGGCGACGAGCGGGGCGATCGTCGTGCTCGATCCGCGCGACGGCGCCATCCGGGCGATGGCCTCGTACCCGACCTTCCACCCGGCCGCTGTCGCCGTCGCCGACCCCGCGGCGATGCGCGACCGCGTCATCGGCTGGCCCTACGAGCCCGGCTCGGTGATGAAGGCGATGACGATCGCCGCGGGCATCGACCACGGGGTCGTCGCGCCGGGCACCTGGTACGACGACCGCGGGTACGCCGACATCGGCGGCCGCCGGCTCTTCAACGCTCTCGGCCGCGCCTGGGGCCCGACGAACATGACGCAGGTCCTCGAGCGGTCGGCGAACGCCGGCGCGGTGTTCGTCGGCTCCAGGCTCGGCGGGCAGCGCCTCGCGGAGTCCATCCGCGCGTTCGGGTTCGGCTCGCGGACGGGCGTGGACCTCATGGGCGAGGCGGGCGGCATCGTGCGCCCGCTCGCCGAGTGGTATCCGGTCGACGTCGGCACGGCGTCGTTCGGGCAGGGCCTCACGGCGACGCCGCTCCAGGTCGCCGCGGCGTACGCGGCGATCGCGAACGGCGGCGTCCTCCATCGGCCGTACGTGGTCGCGGGCTGGCGCGATGCGGACGGGGAGCACCGCACCGCGCCGTCGGCGGTACGTGCGGTGATCTCGCCGACGACCGCGGCGACGCTCCGCGACATGCTCGTCTCCACGGTCGACAACGGCCTCGCGCAGGCGGCGAAGGTCCCGGGCTTCAGCGTCGGCGGCAAGACCGGCACCGCGCAGATCCCCTCACCGGACGGCCGCTACGTCGACGACGAGTACATCAGCACGTTCGCCGGGTTCTTCCCCGCGGTCGACCCGACGTTCGTCGCCGTCGTCACGCTCGAGCGGCCGAACTCGCGGCTGCTCGGGACGGTCGCCGCGATGTCGACGTTCCGCGCGGCGGCGCAGGACACGCTCCGTTACGCGCGGACACAGCCCGACCGCAAGTAAAGTCCTCCTCGGATGTTCACCCTCGGCCGGCTGCTCGCCGCCACGGGCGGGCGGATCGTTCGCGGGTCGGCCGCCGCCGACGTCACGTTCGCGGGCGGCGCGTTCGACTCGCGCATCCTCGGGCCGGGCACGCTCTTCTTCGCGCTGAGGGATGCCCGCGACGGTCACGACTTCGTCGCCGACGCGCTGCGCCGCGGCGCGCTCGGCGCGGTGGTCGAGCGCGTGCCGCCAGCCCTCCCCGACGCCGCGCTCCTCGTCGAGGTCACCTCGGTGCCGCGCGCGCTGCGGCGCCTCGCCGAGGCGCTGCGCGACGACCATCCCATCCCCGCCGTCGGGATCACGGGCAACGTCGGCAAGACGACCGCGAAGCAGGCGACGGTCGCGACGCTCGGCGCGCGCTGCCGCGTGCTGGCGTCGGCCTCGTCGTTCAACAACGAGATCGGCGTCCCCCTCACGTGGCTCGACGTCGAGCCGAGCCACGACGCCGCGGTCGTCGAGCTCGGCTTCTACGTCCCCGGCGAGATCGCCGACCTGTGCGCGCTCGTGCGTCCGCGCGTGGGGATCATCACGCGCATCCCCGACCGGCCCGCGCACTTCTCGCGCACGCCGAGCGTCGAGGGGATCGCGAGCGGGAAGGCCGAGCTCATCGAGGCGCTCCCGCCGGACGGCGTCGCGATCCTGAACGGCGACGACCCGCGCGTCCGCGCGCTCGCGCCCCGGACCCGCGCGCGCGTCGTCCTGTACGGCGAGTCCCCCGACAGCGAGCTGCGCGCCGCCGACGTGCGCGACGAGGGCCTGGGCGGCGTGGCCTTCACCGTCCGCTACGAGGGCGCGTCGGCCGAAGCGCGCATGCCGATGCCCGGCAGGCACCTCGTGAGCGCCGGGCTGCCGGCGATCGGCGCGGCGGTCGCGCTCGGGGTCCCGCTCGAGGAGGCCGCC
>VGOU01000046.1 GCA_016875795.1 Chloroflexota bacterium
GCGCGGCGACGGCCGCGGGGAGCTCGGCCGACGCGACCTCGCCGCCGCCGGCCACGATGAACCTGCGCGCCACAGGGTCGAACGCGATGTCTCGTGCGCTCGCCGATGCCGGCAGGGTCGCGACGGTGCGCCCGGTCTCATCGACCACGACGATCCGGCCGTTGCCACCACCGGACCCGAGGAGCACCGCGAAGCCGACGTCGGGGACCGAAGCGACCGCTCGCGGAGCGCCCGGCAGACGAAGAGGACCTGGCGCACCATCGCCGCTGAAGTAGACGACCGCCGCACCCGGGCCATCGGCCGCGAGCACCGCGATCACGCCGCGCGCGCCGAACGCCGCGGCGATGCCGCCGGGGAGCGTGCGCAGCGTCTTGTACCTCGCGTCGACGACGGTCGTGCCGCCGCTCGACACGAGGAGCGTCTGCTTCCCGTTCGGATCGGGGACGACGACGCGCGGCGCGACGTCCACGCTCGTCACCATCTCGAGCTTCTTCGTGGCGGGGTCGAGGACCGCGACGATGCCCGGCGCGCGTTGCGCGGTGTCGAGCGTGGGCGTCGGAGCGGGTCCGCCGAGCGCGGGCGGGTCGGGGATGGCCGCCACGATCACCCGCCCGGTGTGCGGCTCGACCTGCACGCTCGTCGGCGTGCCGCCGAGACCCTCGATCGCGGTCGTCGCGACCACGGCGTTGCGCTGCGCGTCGATCTCCACGAGCGAGCGCTGCTGCGCGTCGAGGACGAGGACGAGGCTCGCGGCCTCGTTCAGCGCGAGCGCCGTCGGGCGGCCGCCGACCGCGATGCGCGCGACGAGGGCGGAGGTCGTCGCGTCCCGCGCGTCGACCGCGGCGGCCGGCTGGTTAAGCACGTAGAGCGTGTTCGTCGGCGAGTACAGGACGGTCTGCTGCACGGCGGCGACGAGCGCCTCATCGCCGGTGGGAACGATCGCCTGGTCCGGCGCGCCGGCGGGCAGGAGCCCGACGAGGATCGCGAGCACCACCGCCGCGGCGGCGGCGCCGCGCGCCGCGACCCCGCCGATGCCGGTGAGCGCGGGCGGGGAACGCCGGGCGGGAGGTGCGGTGAGCCTTTCGATGCGCTCGTTCAAGGCGGCGGATGGCCTGGCCGCCGGCAGCGCGCGGATGGCACCCTCCGCGGCGAGCCACGCGGACTGCTCCGAGCGGCAGCCGTGGCAGCCCGCGAGGTGAGCGTGGACGACCGCCTCTTCCCCGGGGCTGAGCTCGCGGTCCAGGAACGCCGAGCGCAGCTCGACGGCCGCGGCGCAGGTGACGGGAGCGGGGGTGGAAAGGGCCCGGTCCAGGCGCCCGAAAGCGGCCAGCCGGGCCGAGCACGCTCCGCATCCGTCGAGGTGCTGCTGAGCCTTCCGCGCTGCGGAAAGGTCGAGCTCGCCGTCGGCCAGCGCCGACAGGACCTCGACCTCGAGGTGATCCACCTGCCCCATCCGTATCCCCGACGAATGGGACGATCGCTTTGTCGCAGGGGGGCTCCGCCCCCTTCCGGACCCCCCTATGGGGTTGAGTAGCGCTCCCTGAAGGCGGCACGGGCGCGCGCGATACGGCTGCGCACCGCGGTCATCGAGACCCCCTGGATCTCCGCGATCTCCTTGTATGAGTAGCCCTCGAGCGCGTGGAGGAGCAGCGCCGAGGAGTTCTCGGGCGGGAGCGTCCGCAGCACGGCCTGGACGTGCGCCTGCTCCGGGACGCGCTCGTGGCCGCCGGCCTCCTGTGGCTCATCGCCCGTCCCGCTCAGCGAGCCGATCCGCAGCCAGGCGAAGCGCCGGCGCCGGCGGAGCTGATCGATGGCCGCGTTGTTCGCAACGCGGTAGAGCCACGGGAGCACCTTGTGCTCCCGCGTGAGGGTGGGCAGCAGCTTCAGCGCCTTCGCGAAGACGTCGTGCGTGAGGTCGTCCGCGAGCTCGGGGTCGCCGACCATGCGCAGGAGGAACGTGTAGAGGCGGCCCTTGAACGCGGAATAGAGGAACTCGAAGGCCTCGGCGTGCGACTCGCGCGCGAGGGCGATGATCTGCGCGTCGGAAAGGGTCCCGCCGGCTTCGGCCGGACCCGACATGCCCCGCCCCTCGTCGCGGAGCGCCGAGAACAGCGAGACGCCCGCGGACGTGTAGGGGCGCATCACCCCAAGCCTAACCGCCCGGTCTCCGGAGAATGACGTTGAAGACGGTCGGCTCCTGCGGCTGGAGCTGGCGCCAGACGGTGAGGTACCCCTCGCGGACGAAGTAGAGGTCGTACGTCACCGTCGCCACCTGCGGCAGATCGATGAGGTACATCCCGCGCTCGCCGGTGCGCGGGCTGCCCCGTTGGCACCCGCGCGGTCCGATGACGACGCAGACGCCCGGGAGCGGCTTGCCGTCCGGATCGACGACACGCCCTTCGAAACGCCACACCGCCGGATCCGGTGTGGGGGTCGGCGTGGGGGGCGGTGGCGCCGTGGCCACCGGCGCCGAGGTGAGCGCTACCACTCCGGCGCCCTGGGGCAGCGAGCCGGCCGCAGCGCCGGTCGCTGACGCGTCCGGGAGCGGCGCGGCCGACCCGGATGTCGCGGGGGTCGGAGACGGCGTGCCCTGACCGGGGCCGCACGCGACGATGAGGATCGCGGCGAGCAGGATCGTTCGCATGAGTGACCTCTCTCGATGAGCGCGGATCACGGCGAGGGCGGCGGCGGGAAGCCCTCGTGGATCATCGCATTGTCGCCACCGCTCGCCAGTTGCATGACGATCGCCGCCACGGTCCCGCCCGTGCCGTCGAACGAGGTGGATCGAGCGGTCACGTTCGCCTCGTTGGTCCCGAGGCTCTGGACGATGATCGGCGTCACGTAGCCGAAGAAGCGCCGCGTGATGTTCGGCAGGAACACGCTGGTCGCGCCGCTGCCGACGCCGACGTACGACAGCGCCTCAGCCCGCGCTCCACTCCCGGCGTGCTCGTTCGCGACGGACACGACGCTCGAGCCGAAGCTCCGCACGACGACGGAGAACTGCGTATCGCCAGGGAGATCGTGGTCGTTGTTCGGCACGTCGGCGAACGACGTACCGGGCGCGAGGCTCGCCACGGTGCGGCGCACAGCGCGCTTGCCGGTCAGGAAGCGGTAGTAGGTCACCTCGAGGCTCGCGCCGGCGCTCGCCGTGTTCTGGACGATGAACGGGGTCTGCCATCCGGACGCGCCGCCGAGCGTCTTCGTGACGTTGGCGAGGTAGACGGCCTGCGTGGGAGGGTCGGTGCGCGCCGTGGGGCAGAGCGCACGCTGCCCGGCCGGCATGAGCGGCTGGCTGAACGTGACGGGGCCGGTCACCGTGCAGGTCTCCGAGTACGTGGCCTGGTAGCCCGTCTTGAGGAAGTACATGTCCCACTGCTGGCCGGGCTGCGCCGTCAGCGCCTCGAGGTCGATGCGGTAGAAGCCGCTGCTGTTCGTCCGCGTGAGGCACACGATGGGCGGACCGAGGGCCACGCAGACGTCGGCGAGAGCGGCGCCCGTGGCGCCGTCGGTGACGTAGCCGTGGATGTCCTCGCCGGCCGCGGTCACGCGTGAGCCGCCGACGAGCGCGCTCGCGACCACGAAGACAGCGATCGCGGGGATCCGTCTCATCGAAGACCTCCTCGCACCGGGCGGCGCCGAGGGTGCGTGGCCGCGGTCGCTGCATCCGACCCTACGTGAGGGGTAGAAGGGCACCGCTCGGTCGCACGCCGGTATGGTTGAAGCGATGCGCGTTGCCGCCGTGATCGCGTCCGTGGGCCTGCTCGTCTCCTGCCAGGCGGCCACGCCATCCCCCACGCCCGTGGGAGCATCGCCGTCGCCGGCTCCGAGCGCCTCGCAGACCGAACGCGCGGCGACCGCTCCGCCGAAGCCGACGCTGACCGGGTGGGGCGAGGTCCGCCCGGCGATGCCGACCGCGCGAAGTGAGCTCGCCGCGGTGAACTACGCGAAGGTGCTCTTCGTCATCGGCGGGTCCGGAGGACCGAAGGTCGTCGAGCGGTTCCCACCGGCGGTCGGCGCCTGGCTCCGTGACCCCGACCTGCCCATCGCCGTCGATCACCCGATGGCCGCCGGCGTCCTCGGCGGGCGGCGTCCCGGGGTCTTCGTCATGGGCGGCTACGTGAACGGGGTCGCCACGGACCGCCTCTTCTACTACAGGCCGGTGGCCGAAGGGGGCAAGTGGGAGGAGCTCGCACCGATGCCGTTCCCGCGCGCCGCGGGGGGTGCGGTCGCCATCGGGCGCCGCATCTACGTGGTCGGGGGTGCGGTCAACGCGACGACCCTTTCGAACTCGCTCTACGTATATGACGTGGAGACCGACAAGTGGTCGGTCGGTCCGGACATCCCGACGCCGCGCGATCATCTCGCCGTCGCCGCGGTCGGCAGCGTGGTCTGCGCGGTGGGCGGCCGCAGGCTGAGCATGAGCCGCAACCTCGGCGCGCTCGAGTGCTACGACCCCGGCACGAACCAGTGGCGCAAGTACTCCGACATGCCGACGCCGCGCGGTGGACTGGGCGCGGCCGCCGTCGGGAACAAGCTCGTCGCGGTCGGCGGCGAGCGGCCCGAGGGCACGTTCAGGGAGGTCGAGATCTTCGATTTCGCTTCCGGCGCGTGGACCCGCGGTCAGGACCTCGTCCATCCGCGTCACGGCCTCGGGGTCGTCGCGGTCGACCGTGTCATCTACGCGATCGGGGGCGCGACGCGCCCGGGCGGCGGGAGCGAGACCGGGACCGTGGAGTACTGGAACCTGCCCTGACGGGCTACCGCACCGCCACGATCATGTAGACGCCCTCGCCCTCCATCCAGGCGATCCCGTCGATGACGGGCCGGAGGTGGAGCGAGAAGGTCCCGGCGCGGACGCGGCGCACGCGGAAGGAGAACGTGCGGTCGTCGCCGTTCACGCCGAGCCGTGCCTGGTGCGCGCTGCCCTTCGTCCACGTCGTCGCGCCGCTGTTCCGGAACGTGACCGAGAGAGTCGTCTCCTGGCCGACGCCGTCGGTGTTCTTGGCGATGTACGGCAGGTAGGCGCTGCCGAGGGCCGCGGCGACACCGTTGTGCGAGTCGCCCATCGGCGCGACGGTGCCCGGGAGGTCGTTGTGGTTGTTCGCGACGACCGCGATCGCGCTCGGCGCGGTCAGGGCGACGGTGTACTCCGTCCCGGCCACGAGCGAGCTCTCGAACCGCGGATCGATGACGGCGGGCCGGCCGGGCGCGACGGTACGCGTCAGTGACGCGGTCCGGGTGCCGTCGAGGCTGACGAACGGTGCCGTGACGGTCGTCGTCGGCGCGCTGGCGTTCTGCGCGATCACCGAGGTGAGCCATCCGCCCACCATGTTCGAGACGAGCGGCAGCGAGACCGACGTCGCCCCCTGCGAGATGCCCGAGCACGACAGGGCCTCGTTGCCCGCGCCGGGACCCTGGTGCCGGTTCACGACGGCGACGACGGGCGCGCCCTGCGACGTGATGACGACCGAGGACTGCGAGCTGCCCGGCAGGTCGGCCGCGTCGCGCGGCGAGCCCACGAAGGAGCGGCCGGGGAGGACGGTCGCGTTGCGCGGGCTGTCCCGGGCTCGTGCTGACGAGGGCCACGTTCTGCGTCGTCGGGCCGTTCACGACGACGGTCTCGCTCTGCGTCGTGTAGCCGGTGCGCAGGAAGTAGAGGTCCCACGTCTGGCCGTCGGTGCCGAAGCCGCTGAGATCGACGGCGTGCTGGCCGAGCGCGTTCGCGCTCGTCCAGCAGCGGATGGGCGGTCCGAGGGTGACGCACACGTTGTCGAGCGGTGCGTTCGCGGTGGAGTCGGCGACGGTGCCGGTCACGCTGCCGTGGCTGGCCCACGCGGGCTGCGCGGCGGTCATGACCAGGCCACCCGCGAACAGGGCGGCGCCGGCGACCGCGATGAGGATGCTTCGAAGCACGGGCGAGGTCCTTCCCTTCAGAGAGGTCTGAGGGGGTAACGCCCGAGGGGGGCGGCGCTACGCGGCGATCGCCCACCGAGCGGCTGTCTGCGCGCTCGGCGGGAGAGCTGTCGATCGGCTCGACCTCGGCCGCCGGATCACGGGCGAGTCCGCTCGCGATGCGCTCGAAAGCGCGCTGCGCGCGCGGATCCTTCCGCCGACGGCGCGCGCGCAGTCTCGCGCCCGAGGACCAGGTCGACGCCCGCGCGCCCTGGCGAGATCGACCCCTGACACGCGGCCGATCCGCGTCCTCATCACCCCGCGGTCCAGCGTCACCAGCTGCGACACGTTCGCGACGGAGTCCTTCGGCAGCCGCGTGGCACGCGCGCGCAGCAGGACGTTCCCCGGAGCGTCGGCGAGAGCGAGGTCGCTCGTGAGCGGAACACGCGCGACCGTCGCTATGCGGCTCCGGTCGAACGCGTGGCCCTGGATGACGAGCACCGGGCGGCGAAAGCCGGGTTCCGAGCCGGACGGTGCGCCGAGGTCGGCCCGGTACACGCCGCCCTGCGCGACTACCAGTCAGTGCGCTCCAGGACCCTGCGGGCGGCGGTGCCGACGAACTCGTCCCCGGCGGTCGCGCGACCCCAGACCTCGTTCAGCTTCGCCGTGACGAGGTCCGGATCATGCCGCGAGACGTACTCCGCGATCGCGTCGCTGTACAGCTTGCTGCGCGGCTTCCGAAGCCGCTTCGCGAGGCGTTCGGCCTCGGCGAACACGTCGTCGGGGACCGAGATCGCCGTCTTCAAACCGAGAGCCTAACGAGGGGTCAGCGCCAGACGAGCTCCTCGACCGTGGAGAACGGGCCCTCGTCCTCCCCCACGCCTGACAGCCGGTAGACCCCCTGCTCGGTCGCGATGAGCTGCGCGTACGCGCGCTTCGTCGGCGCGCCGGGCAGGAGCTGCCACGCGCGCCTGACGGGGTCCCACAGCTCCGCGGCCTGCGTGGGGATGAAGCGCGTGCGGCCCGGGTCGACGGGCAGTCCGCCCACTGCGACGACGCGGCCGTCGGGCAGCGCCGCGCCCTGCGCGACGAGACGCGGCTCGGCGAGCACGCCCGCGTGCACGAAGGCGCGGTCGCGCCACGAGTAGAGCTCCGCTGTCCCCGCGCCCATGCGCTCGCCGCCGAAGAGGAGCAGGTCCCCGCTCGGCAGCCTCACCATCGAGTGGTTAAGGCGCACCTCGCGCATCTCGGGCCCGCTCACCCAGCGGTCCTCCCAGGGCTCGTAGATGAGCGTCGTGCGGGTCAGCGCGCCGTCCTGCTGGAAGCCGCCCGCGACGAGCACCGACCCGTCGGGCAGCGTCGCGATCGAGAACTGCGTGCGCCCGCGCGGCATCGGCTGGACCGGCGTCCAGATGTCGCGCGCGACGTCGTAGATCTCGCTCGAGCGCAGGACGCGCGCGTTGTAGTTGCCGCCGGTGACGAACACGCGCCCGTCGGGGAGCGCGGTCGCGCCGTGATCGCTGCGGGGCTGCAGCATGCTCGCGCCGTGCAGCCACTGGCGCGGCCAGGGCAGGTACACGTCCACCTTCGCCACCGAGTTCCATTGGCCGTCGACCCACTCCGTCCCGCCGGTCACGACCACGCGCCCGCCCCACGCCGTCGTGAGCTGCTGGTTCACGCGGCCGAGGATCGGCTGCGGCAGGACGGTCGAGCGCTTCGTGCGCGGGTCGAACAGCTCGCTCGTGCCGATGGTGACGCGCTCGTCGTGCGCGTCGAGGCCGCCGACGATGAGGATCTCGCCCGTCTCGACCGCCACGGCGCGCGCGTACGCGCGCGTGCGCGCGAGCTCACCCGCCACGGCCCACGCCGGCTCGGCCGCGGGCGCGCCGGACGAGGCGCGGCCGACCGCGATCCCGGTCGCGAACACGGCGAGGACGAGGAGCGGCGGCAGCAGACGGGGCACCTTTCACACGCTACCTGACAGCCGTCAGCGCATCGTGCACCGCTCGGCCTCCAGAACCGACAGGACATCGCGCGCTCGCCTCCTCCCTGACGCTCCCGTTCGACGAGATCGTCGAGCAGGGAGGGCGAAGGAACGTGGATACGGAGGAACGCGCACGCCGCGAGGCGGTGCGCCGCGCGATGGCCGGAGAGCCCGTCGCGTCGATCATGGCGGCGCTCGGTCGGAGCCGACGCCGGGTCTTCAAGTGGCTGAGCCGCAGCCGGCCGCCCCTGCTCTCGTGCTCGGCGCGGCGGAAGCCCTTCACGACATCGAGGCCGTCCTCGGCCTCCTTGTTCCCCATCGCGTCGGCGCCGCTCGCGGCGACCGCCACCTGCGCCGGGTCGCGCAGGCCGACCTTCGTCTCGCGCTCGATCTCGTCGAGCACGCCCTGCATGTCGCTGTCGCACGCCGTCCCGAGGACGAACGCGGCGAGGACGGCGACGTGGAGCGCGCGCCTCACCTGAAGGCCCCCGCGGCGCGTCGATCATGCCCTGGCGGCTCTCGCCCTTGAACGCGATCGCGCGGATGAGGTCCGTCCGCGTCGTGCGTCCGGCGCGGAACGCCTCGATGTCGGCGGCCCGCGCCGTCCTGCAGGACCGTCGTGACGTAGCCGAGCCCGCCGAGGGCGATGGCCTTCGCCTGCGCGAGCTCCACGTACGCGTCGACGCCCTCGCCGAAGCCGAACGACTCGCTGAGGGCGCTCGTCATGCGCTCGTACGAGAGCGCCACGACGAGGGCGTCGCGCCCGTCGGGCGCGGTGATGACGTACGCGCTCTTCACGGGGAGGCCGAGCGCACGGACCTGCTCCGCCACGCGCGCCGCCCGGTCGGCAGCGGGGTCGGGGACGCGGGTGGCGAGCGGTGGTGGTGGCGAGAACTCCGGCACCGGAGCCTCGGCGACGGGGCGGAGGTCGCTGAGGATCCCCTCGATGTCGGGGACGAAGCGCGCGAGGCCGTCAGGCATGTCCGGCGCGGCGACGTAGAGCCCGGCGGCGGTCGCGGTCCCGCCGAGCAGGAGCAGCAGCGCGAGCAGGACCGCGAGCGGCTCGAGCACGCGCGCGACGAGCGAGAGGAGCAGGCGCGCGACGAGCACGACGACGAGCGCGGTGCCGCATTCGGAGCAGAACTTCGACATCCGCTGCCCGCACACCCGCGCGCTCACGGACCGGATGCGCGGCTGTGCTACCGACGCTACTGGACGGTGAGGCGGGTGCTCCCCGTCGCGACGCCCTTGCCCGAGAACCACGCCACGCCCTCGTGCACGAGGTCCCAGCGGATCTCGAACGTCCCGGCGATCTCGGGCACGCGCACCTGCGCCTGCAGCGTCACGATCCCGCCGGACGCGACCGGCGCGGGGATGGCCGTGCGCGCGCCGTCCCAGACGTGCATGTTCCCCGACGCGGCGATGAGGTGGTACGCGAGGTAGACCTGGCCCGGCTGCCACACCAGGCCGCCCGAGTTGCGCAGCGCCACCGGGACCGTGGTCACGCCCCCGCGCGGCGCGCTGACGGCGTCGGGTGAGGCGTAGGCCGCGCCGTACTGCGCGGCCTCGACCTTGACCGCGATCGGCGCGAGGAGCATGCCCTTGGACGAGAACCAGGCCACGCCCTCCTGGACGACGTCGAAGCGCAGCGTGTACGTCCCCGGGGCCGCGGGCGTCTCGACGACCGCGTCGAGCGCGCGCACCTCGTTCACGGCCATGCCCGCGAGCGGCGTGCGCGCGCCGTCCCACACCACGACGCGCCCCGCGGAGTCGTGCCAGTGGAAGCCGAGGTTGACGTTCGCGTCCCACGCGAAGTTCGACATGTTCTGCACGCGCAGCGGCACCGTGAGCCGCGCGGCGGCGGCCATCGCCGCGGGCACGCGCGACACGTCCATCGACCCGCCGTAGAACGGCGGCGGCCCCACGACGACGGACTGCTCGAGCGGCGCCACGCCCTTGCTGGAGAACCACGCGATGCCCTCGTGGACGAGGTCCCAGCGCAGCCGGTACGTGCCCTGCGCCGCCGGGAACGCGACGCGCGCCTGCAGCGTCGCGCTCTCGCCGGGGGCGAGGTCCGCCGTGAGCCTGGTGCGCAGGCCGTCCCACTGCACCACGCGCCCCGCCGAGTCGTACCAGTGGTACGAGAGCGTCACCGGGTTCGCGCCCGCGGCGGGCCAGGCGAAGTTGCTCTTGTTGGTGATGGTGAAGGGGACGGCGACGAGCGAGCCGCTCTGCGCGAGCGCGGACACGCCGGGCGCGTACACCGCCGCGTACACCGGGACGACCGGGCCCGCGACGGCGGCGACGAGAGCAGGGGTCTGCACGCCCTTGTCGCTGAACCAGCCGACGCCCTCCTGGACGAGGTCCATCTTCAGCTGGTACTGCCCTCCGCTCTCGGGCGGCGTGACCTCGGCCTGCAGCGTGACGCTCTGCCCGGTGAGGAGGTCGGCGGGCAGCTTGGTGCGCGCGCCGTCCCAGAGGACGGTGCGCCCCGCGGCGTCGTACCAGTGGTAGGCGAGGTTCACCGGGTGCGCGCTCGTCACCGGGAAGGTCCCGCGGCCGGTGTTCACGATGGTCACCGGGAAGGTGGACTTCGCGCCCGCGGTGAACGCCGGCAGCGAGGGCAATGCGTACTGGGCCTTGAAGTCGAGCCCGACGGTGACCGGCGTGTCGTCCGGCGCGAGGCCCTTGTCGCGGAACCAGAACTCGTTCTCCTTGTAGAGGTCGAGCCACATCGTGTAGTTCGTCGGGTACGCCGGCGCGACGACGGGCATGGTGAGCGTGATCGTCGCGCCGGGGACGACGTCCTGCGGCAGCGGCAGCTTCGCGGCGCCGTCGAAGCGGTCGCCCGTCGCGTTCGAGACCCAGTAGTAGCCGAGGCGCACCGGGTTCGTGCCCGTCGCGTTCCAGGTGCGCCCGCCGTCGTTCTTCACGGTGACCGTGACCATGCGCGTCCCGCCCGCGGTCCATCTCCGCGAGACGTCGTCGCCGATCCAGTCGGCGCTCCAGTCGGCGGCCTTGAACCACATGTCGCGGAAGGGGTTGTCGTAGACCGCGCTCCACCACGCGCTGCCGGTCTGGAGGTCCCAGCGCACGATGTAGCTCCCGAGGGGCGGAACGGTGAACGGGACGCTCAGCGTGGCGACGCCGCCGGGCGCGAGCGGCTGCGCGAGCGCCGCGCCGGCGCCCTGCGAGACGACCGCGCCGCTGCGCAGCACGCGCCAGTTCACGAGCGTGCCCGCGGGGATGGCCAGCGTGCCGAGGTTGCGCACGGTGACCGGGACGGACGTCGCCGTGCCCGCGACGCCGCCCGCGGCGAGCTGCGGGTCGAGGCGCGCGAGGTAGGTGTAGCCCTCGTTCCAGGCGGTCTGCGCGAGGCGCCGGAGCCCGTCGAGCATCGCGTAGATGCGCTCGCCGGGGCAGGCCGTCTGGCCGCCGCTGCGCCCGACGACGTAGGAGGCGTCGCGGTGGCCGAGGACGTTCGCGACGGCGGTCGTCACCTTCGTCCACGACCCGTCGCTGCGCTGCTCCTCGTGCGTGAACGAGCCGGCGCCGTACGGCTGGATGCCGAGCTGCTTGAACCTGAGGGCGATGACGTTCGCGATCGCGCCCTGCATCTGGCGAGTCGGCGCGACCGTCGACTGGTCGCCGATGGCCGCGACCGAGAACGTCCCGTCGTTCCAGCCGAAGGCGTGCCCGCCGACGACGTGGTCCCCGCCCTGACGGCCGGTCCAGATGTTCCCGTACTTGTCGACGAGGTAGTGGTAGCCGAGGTCGCCCCAGCCCCGCGTGACCGCGTGGAAGTAGTAGATGCTGCGGATCTCCGCGGCGACGTTGGTCCCGCCGTCGCGCGTGACGGTGTGGTGGACGAGCGCCTTCTGCCACGGCACGTAGCGCGGCGTCCACTTCATCAGCGACTCGTCCGCGGCCCAGTCCTGGCGCGTGAGCACCTTCGACGCGCCCGCCGGCGCGGCCATGGCGGCGCTCTCGTCGCCGGGGCCGCCGGCGATGGCGTGGCGCAGGTGCGTGAGCGCGCGCGCGACCGGGCTCGCGTTCAGGTCGTTCACGTCGAGGAAGGTGAGCGCGAGGTGGCGCAGGTCGGCGGGGTCACCCCCGGTGAGCCAGGCGCGGTACTGCGCGAAGCGCGAGGTGTCCGGGACGGGCGCGGGCTCGATGTAGAAGGTGTTGGTGTAGGCGTCGCTGAGCGCGTCGTCGACGTGCAGCGCCTGCCACTCCGTCCAGGCCGCGCCGTCGTCGGAGGCGCGGATCTCGACGAAGACCGAGCCCTCGGCGCCGCGCGCCGCGCGGAAGTGCACGCCGACGCGCTCGAAGCGCTGTCCCGCGTCGATGACGTGCGAGGTCATGAGCGTCGTCCCGCCGGTCGTGCCGACCGCGTCCCCCGTGGGCACGACCTCGCCGCCGCGCTGGACCACGCCGACGAGGACCGCGGGCACGGGGTGGTCGACCTGGCGCGCGACGATCCGCCCAGACACGG
>VGOU01000047.1 GCA_016875795.1 Chloroflexota bacterium
GACCCGCGCCAGCGCGGCGCCCGCCTGCGGGTTGATCCGCGCGAGCTCCGGCATGACCCGGCGGCGGATGCGGTTGCGCGCGAACCTCAGCGAGCGGTTCGTGGGGTCCTCGCGCGGCGTGACGCCGGCGGCGGCGCACACGGCGACCGTGTCCTCGCGCGAGACGCAGAGGAGCGGCCGCACGATCCCTTCGCGCGAGGGGCGCATCCCGGCGAGCCCGCCGATGCCCGCGCCCCGCGTGAGGTGGAGGAGCACCGTCTCGGCCTGATCGTCGCGCGTGTGGCCGGTCGCGACCGCGTAGGCGCGGCGCTCCGCCGCCACCCGCTCGAGGAAATCGTACCGGGCGCGGCGCGCGTCGTCCTCGCTCTTCGGCGGCGTCTCGGCGCGGCCGACGCGGACCGTCGCGCCGACGCGCGCGGCAAGGTCGGAGACGAACTGCGCGTCGGCGGCGCCGCCGCGGCGGAGGCGGTGGTCGAAGTGCGCGACGTGCAGGACGAGGCCGACGTCGGGAGCGAGGTCCGCGAGGAGCAGGAGCAGCGCGGTCGAGTCGGTCCCCCCGGAGACGGCGACGACGAGCGAGCCCGGCCGGAGGAGGTCGTGGTCATGCGCGAAGCGCCTGGCGGCCTCGCGGATCTGCTGCGGGACCACGGAGGAGGTCATCGAGTGGCTGGGGTGGGATTCGAACCCACGACCAGCGGATTATGACGCCGCTGCTCTACCGCTGAGCTACCCAGCCGAGGTGTGGAGAGAGCACCCATCCTACGTGAACGCGGGCCGCACCGACCCTCCGATGCCTTCCTCATTCGGAGGTCCGCCTCGGTCATCCGACCCTCTGTCCGGTTGCGATGACCGCACGCGGGGACGATGTTCGCGATCGTGTTCGCTCCTCCGCGCGCGCGCGCGGGATCCTTTGGTCCGGATCGGGCGGGCGCTCCAGCCCGCAGTAGCCGCAGCGTCCGCCGCGCACCCGCAGGAGCTCGCGCCACTGGCGGCCGTGAAGCCATCGCCTGGGGCTGCGCGCGCCCGCCGTCGCTGACGCGCTGCGATACGGACCTCGGGGCGCGCCAGATGCCAGCGCTTCACCATCTCGTCGAGCCGCCCCGCGTTCGCCGCGCAGTAGCGGCGCCGGGCGGCGCGGTGCGCATCCGGATGCCGCTTCCGCCGCCGGTTCACACCCTCACGGGACTGCGCGCGGTGGCGCTCGGCGTTCTTCCTCACCCACTCCCGCTGGTAGTCGCGTTCCCGGGAGGGGTCCACGAAGGGCATCCCTAGCGCCCCAGGAATGGCCCGCCGAGCACCGAGAGGCGCTCGGCGTCGTAGCCGAGGAGCTCGCGTCCATCCCGGTCGTACAGCGTCACGGTGCCGACCCGCGCGACGCACCGCAGCGTCGCCTCGGCGCCGAAGATGGCCAGCGCATGGCCGAGCCGGTCCGCGCTGTCGTGCCGCGCGTCGTCCGGATCGCCCCAGGCGCCGACGCTCCTGACCGTGTACATGCCGCCCTTGTCGGACGCCCCTCGCAGACCGTGGCCTGTAGACCCGCTGCAACGGCCGCCGCAACGCTCACGCCGTGGCCGGGATGGCCCCGCGTGTGGGGCGCGTCATCCGCAAGTACCGCGAGGGCGCCGGCCTGAGCCAGGAGGCGCTCGCGGAGGGCTCCGGGCTGCACCGCACCTACATCTCGCTCGTCGAGCGCGGCCACCGGAACATCCCGGTCGACGCGCTCTCCCGGATCGCCGAGGCGCTCGGCGTGCACGCCTCGAAGCTGATGAGCGAGGCCGAGAGGGAGCCGGACGAGCCGCAGCGGCGGAGGAGGCCCTAGAACGACGAAGCCCTCCGGCCTGCGCCGGAGGACCTCACTGTTGCGGGGGTGCGATTCGAACGCACGACCCCGGGGTTATGAGCCCCGTGTGGTACCGCTCCACTACCCCGCGGAGCCATTCTACTCCCGCCCGCGAGCCGCGCGCGCCGTTTCTCTAGCGGGGCCCGAAGAACAGCGCGATCCAGCCAGCGAGCCGGCCGCCGTCCGTCGGGTTGATCCGCAGCGCGGGCTCACCGGACGGCCCGAAGTCGATGGCGATCAACCCCTCGCCCGACCGCACGTACCCGAGCTCGCGCGCCTTGTCGATCACGTGCTGCTCGGTCTTGCGCTGCGCGATCTCGGCCTGGAGCTGCGCGTTGCGCGCGGTCTCCCGCTCGATGTCCCGCTGCAGCGCCCGCGACTCGCTGTCGATCGCGCTCTGCCGCACCGCGACGCCGACGTACGCGCCGCTGAAGAGGAGGCCGGCGGCGAGCACCGCGACCGCCACGAGCGGCCGCAGCGAGCGCGACAGGGACCAGCGCTGCGGCCTGCGGCGGGGCACCCGTCGCATCATGCGCCGCCGGCTAGCTCGAGCGGAAGGGCGCCGATCCGCCCGCCGGCGAGCTTCGCCGCGGCGAGGCCGAGCAGGCCGAGCAGCGGTCGCGCCGCGAGCGCCGGCATGCCGCTCGTGAACCCGGCGACGACTACGGGAGCGGTGGCCGTGACGACGCCGCAGTCGTTGTCCACGCCGTCGAGCCATCCGTCCTTGTGCGCGAGGGTGACGCCGTCCGGCAGGTACCGGCCGAGCCGCGTGCGGTCGCCGTTGCGCTCGAGCAGGCCGAGCACCGCGCGCATCGCCTGGTCGCCCGACCGCGCGCCGCGGACGACCCGGAGGAGGAGCGACGCCGTCTCGCGGGGCGTCATCACGTTCTCGCGGCCGCGCGACCTCGCCTCCATGTCGAACATCGCGCGCTCGAGGCGCGTCCGCCGGCATCCCCACTCCTCGAGCCGCGTCGCGACGCGCTCCAGGCCGACCCGCTCGATGAGGCGGTTCGTCGCGGTGTTGTCGCTCACCGTCAGGGCGAGCGCCGCGAGGTCGCGCAGCGTCATCCGCCGGAGGTCCCTCATGTCGCGGAGGACGCCGGAGCCGTCCACGCGCTCGCCGAGGAAGACCCACTGGTCGAGCGGCAGCCGCCCCTCGGCGGCGTCCGCGAACAGCGTCATGACGAGCGGGAGCTTGATGACCGACGCCGCCGGGTACGTCCCCTCGGCGTCAAGGGATAGCGCCTCGCGGCCATCCTCGGTGACCACGACCGCACCCACGCGCCCACCCGCGTCGCGGGCCCGGTCCAGGAAGCGCTCGAGGAGCCCGCTCACACGCCGTACGCTACGGCGACCCGATGCCGATCATCGAGTTCCAGGACGTCCACAAGTGGTTCGGACGGCTGCACGTCCTCAACGGCATCGACCTGAAGGTCGACGAGGGCGAGGTCGTCGTCATCATCGGCCCCTCGGGCTCCGGGAAGAGCACGCTCATCCGCACCATCGACCGCCTCGAGCCGATCCAGCGCGGCACGCTCACGGTCGACGGCGTCCGGGTGAACGACCCGAAGGCCGACGTGAACGCCCTGCGCCGCCGGGCGGGGATGGTCTTCCAGCAGTTCAACCTCTTCCCCCACCTGACCGCGGCCGAGAACATCATGCTGGCGCCGGTGCGGGTGAAGGGGCTCTCCCATAAGGAAGCGCGCGGGCGCGCCGAGGAGCTCCTGGCGAAGGTCGGCATCCCCGAGAAGGCGGACCAGCTCCCGGCCCGGCTGTCGGGCGGGCAGCAGCAGCGCGTCGCGATCGCGCGGGCCCTGGCGATGGACCCCAAGATCATGCTGTTCGACGAGCCCACGAGCGCCCTCGATGCCGAGATGATCCGGGAGGTCCTCGACGTCATGCGCCAGCTGGCGCTGGAGGGCATGACCATGCTCGTCGTCACGCACGAGATCGGCTTCGCCCGGGAGGCTTCGGACCGGGTCGTTTTCATGGATGGGGGTAGGATCGTCGAGGATTCGCCAACTGGGGAGTTCTTCGCGGGCGCCCGCGAGGAGCGCGCGCGGCAGTTCCTCAGCAAGGTCATCCACCACTAGGCTCTCGCGCAAGGAAGGCAAGGAGGGTGTCAATGCGCAGCAGCTTCGTCAGGGTCACTGCCCTCACCGCGGCGGCCGCCATCCTCGCGGCGGCGTGCGGCGGCACCGGCAGCGCACCGTCACCGGCTCCGGCCACCGGCCAGCCCACGCCGGCGGCGACCAAACCGCAGTTCGAGCTCGCGTCGTACCAGTACTCGATCCAGACGAAGGGCAAGCTCCGCGTCGGTACGCGCGAGGACAACGTCCCGTTCGGCCTGAAGAACCCCGCGACGAGCAAGTTCGAGGGCTTCGACGTCGACATCGTCCGCGAATTCGCCATCGCCATCTTCGGCAATGAGGCCAAGGCCGACCCGGACAAGTTCATCGAATACGTCCCGGTCGTCTCGGCCACGCGCATCCCGACGCTGAAGGACAACAAGGCCGACGTCATCGCCGCGACCTTCACCATCAACGACGAGCGCCTGAAGGAGATCGACTTCTCGACGGTCTACTTCCGGACCGGCCAGAAGGTCATGGTGAAGAAGGACAACGCCACGATCAAGAGCGTCGCCGACCTCAAGGACAAGACGGTGTGCACCGCCAAGGGCTCGACGAGCGAGAAGAACATCGCGGCCAAGAACAAGGACGCCAAGCTCCTGCTCCTCGACTCGTACGCGCCGTGCCTCATCGCGCTGCAGCAGGGCCAGGCGGACGCCATCTCGACCGACGAGACGATCCTGTTCGGCCTGGTGAAGCAGGACCCGAACACGAAGATCGTCGGCGACTACTTCTCCGACGAGCCGTACGGCATCGGCGTGAACAAGGGCCGCACCGTCTTCGTGCCGTTCCTGAACAAGGTCATCGCCGACATGATCGCCAGCGGCAGGTGGGCGGAGATCTACAAGAAGCACATCACGCCGGTCTCCGGCGACCTCAAGGACGGCCCGCACGACAAGGGTCGCTCCAACTAGCGGTCGCGACCCACGTTGATGCGTTGATGCACGGGGGTCGGCAGTGATGCCGGCCCCCGTCGGCATCCCGGAGGGCTGATGCCGGGCGCGATCGTGGTCGAGTTCCCGGAGCTCTTCTTGACCGGGCTGTGGCTGACGGCGCAGCTCTCGGTCATCGGGTCCCTGGGCGCCCTGCTCATCGGTACGGCCATCGCGCTCTTCCGGATCTCGCCGCTGCCGCCGCTGCGCTGGATCGGCGTCGCCTACGTCGAGTTCTTCCGCAACACGCCGCTGCTCGTGCAGCTCTTCTTCCTGTTCCTCGGTCTCGGCGCGCTCGGCTTCCGCTTCTGGACGACCGACACCTTCGTCGCGATCTTCCGCGCGGCGGCGGCGGGCATGGCCCTCTACCACGGCGCCTACGTCGCGGAGGTCATCCGCGGCGGGCTCCTCGGCATCGACCGCGGGCAGATCGAAGCGGCGCGCTCGCTCGGTCTCTCCTACGCGCAGACGCTCCGCTACGTCCAGCTGCCGCAGACGTTCCGCTCGGTCGTCCCGCCCCTCGGCAACATCGGCATCGCGCTCATCAAGAACACTTCGCTCGCCTCCACGATCGGCGTGGCCGAGCTCCTCCAGGCCGCCGAGATCGTCGAGTCGCGGACCTTCCGCACCGAAGAGGCCTTCGGCGCGGTGGTCCTGCTCTACCTGGTCCTCACCATCCCCGCGAGCCTCGGCGTGAACTGGCTCGAGAAGCGGATGCTCATCGCCCGATGAACCCGCTCGAAGCGCTCCGTGCCGCGATCTGCGCCACGCCCGGCGTTCGCTGCGACACCTGGCACCTCTTCGTGGACCCGAACATCATCCGCTTCTTCGGCGAGGGCCTGCGCGAGACGCTGCTGCTGTCGATCGCCTCCGTCGCGCTCTCATTCGCCGTCGGCCTGCTCTTCGCGCTCGCGCGGCTCTCCGCGCGGCGGTGGGTGCGCTGGCCCGCCGTCGTCTACATCGAGACGATCCGCGCGCTGCCCGTGCTGCTCCTCATCGTGTACTTCGGGATCAAGGGCACCGCCCTGTTCCGCCCGATCGCGGCCCCGATCGCGGGCGAGGACTTCGAGCTGTCGCGCTTCTGGGCCGGCGTCCTCGGGCTGTCGCTGTACACCTCGGCGGTCCTCGCCGAGATCATCCGCGCGGGGATCCAAGCGCTGCCGCGCGGGCAGACCGAGGCGGCGTCGGCGCTCGGGCTGACCTACGTCCACGCGATGCGCTTCGTCATCCTGCCGCAGGCGCTGCGCCTGATGGTCCCCGCGATGGTGGGTCAGCTCACCACGGTGATCAAGGACACCTCGCTCGTCGCGACGATCGGGGTGTTCGAGCTCGTGCGCCAGGGCCGCGTCATCTACACGCAATACTTCAACCCGCTCGAGGTCTTCCTCTACGTCGCCGTGATCTACTTCGTCATCTGCTTCGCCCTCTCGCAGGCGTCGCGCCGCCTCGAGATCCAGGCGCCGAAGGAGGCGAAGGTGAAGATCGAGGAGCTGCAGCTGCGCGACCAAGTGGCGTGACCTAGAGCCCGGCGAGCAGCTCCCCGTCGCGGTCGCCCCGCGCCAGCACGAACCACTCCCGCGCGTACAACCGGTCCCGGAACGCCTCGGGCATCTTCTCCACCGTGCCGAGCTGCGTCGCGTGCGCGGCGACGGCGGCCTTCTTGCGTTGGATCCACGGCGACACGTCGACCGAGGCGTCGATGTCGTCGTCCGCGAACGCTTTCTCGATCAGCCCTGGATCGCCGAAGCCCCACTGGACGCCCTGCGCCTGGGCGAGGCCGCGCCACTCGACGAGCGCGCTCCGCGGGATCGCCACGTAGTACAGGCGCCGCACCGCGTGCGGCCGCCCGTCCTCTGGCCAGCGCCCGGGGTCGGCCGCCGCGCCGACGGCCGCGGTCACGCGCTCGCTGATGGCGATGTGGTCAGGATGCCCGTAGATGCCGCCGGGCTCGAACGTCACGACCACGTCGGGCCGCACGTCACGGATCTCGCGCACGAGACGGCGCACCACCTCCTCCGCGGGCGCGTTGATGAGCGCGTCCGGGTGGCCGTTCTCCGCTGTGCCGGCCATGCCCGAGTCCCGGAAGCCGAGGAAGCGCACGTCGCGCACCCCGAGCACGGCCGCGGCCCCGCGCAGCTCGTCCTCCCGGACCCGCCCGAGCGTCTCGGGCGTCGCGAGCGCCGGGTCCGCGATCTCGCCGGCCTCGCCGCGGGTCGCGCAGGCGATGACCACGCGGTGTCCCTCATCCACCGCCCGCGCCATGAGGCCGCCCGTCCCGAAGGTCTCGTCGTCGGGATGCGCGAGCGCGACGAGCAGCGCACGCCGGGTCACCGGCTGACGACCTCGCCGAGGGCGGCGCGGGCCTCGGGTCTCGCGCGGAACCGCGCGTCGAGACCGCGGGCGGCGAGCGACCCCGCGATCCGGTCGACGACCGCCGCGGCCTCCGCCCGCTGGCTGCGCGCCCCGCTCGCGTCCGCGCTCACGTCGGCGATCTGCGCGAGCCCCCCGTGGACGCGCCAGAGCAGCCCCACCGAGCCCATCGCGCGCGAGGCGTCCAGCACCTGGGTGTGCGCCGCGAAGGCCGCGATCGGATCCCCCAGCGCGCGCAGCGCGTCACCCTCGAGCATGTCGAGGTCCTTCTCGAACGGACGCAGGCCTCGCTCGGATGCGAGCGAGCGCCTCGCTCGGGCGAGCGCCAGCGCGTCGGCCGGGCGCCCCTCGGCGAGCGCGAGCTCCGCCTGTCCGAGCGCGAGGAGGACGGACATGTACAGGTTGCCGCGCCGCCGGTCGCGCGCCGCGCCCCGGTCGAGCGCGCCGCGCGCGCGCGCCATGTCGCCGTTCAGGAGCAGCGCGCGCCCGAGCCGCGCGAGGGGCCACGTGCGCCAATCCTCGAAGCGCTCGCTCGCGAGCTCGACGATGGCCTCGATCCGCGCGATGCCGCGCTCCGGCTCGCCGCAGAGCGCCTCGAGGTACCCGAGGTCGGAGCCCGGCCCCGTGAGCGCCGAACAGGAGCCCGCGGGCGTGGCGCGCGCGACGAGCTCCTCCCAGCGGTCGAGCGCGAGCCCCCAGCAGCCGCGCTCGTAGCTCACGTATCCCGGAGCGAGGAGGCCGCACGCCCGCGCCCAGAGGCCGTCCGCCTCCATCGGGCGGTCCCCGGTCTCACGGAAGAGCGCGATCGACTCCGTCAGCACGCGCTCGGCGTCCGCGAGCCGGTTCGTCTCGCGGTATCCCTGCCCGAGTGAGTTCAGGGCGAATGCGAGCTGCTCGCGGTCCCCGATGCGCCGCGCGATCGCCGCCGACCCGAGGCCGGGAGCCTCGCCGGCATCCTCGTCGCCCCGCCAGAGGCCGACCTGCGCGCGGCGGTAGCGCGCGAGCGCGTCCTCGAGCGCGTGCGGCCGCTGTGAGCGGTCCCCGGCCGCCTTCAGGAAGGCGACGGCGCGCGGATCCGCGGCCTCCGCGAAGTGATGGCCGATCCGGTCGGCGAGCTCCTCGGCGCGCTCGGCGAACAGCGCCACGAGCGCCTCGCCGGCACGCTGGTGCAGCTCGCGCCGCCTCCGCTGAAGGATCGAGCGGTACGCCGCCTCCTGCGTCAGCGCATGGCGGAACGCGTGCTCGCGCTCGGGCTCGCGGGCGTGCTCGCGCACCAGCTCGAGGCGCTGCAGCGCGAGCAGCCGCCGGTCGAGCTTGTCGGTGGCGTCTGAGATGGCCGCGAGGACGCGGTGCAGGAAGGACCGACCGATGACCGCCGCGGCCTGGGGGGTCTCGCGCGGCCCCGCCTCGAGCCGATCGATCCGTGCGGCGAGGATGCGCTCGCGCAGCCCTCCCGGCAGGCCTTCGCCGGGCAGCGTGTGGCCGAGCAGCCGCGCGCTCTCATCGGGCGTGAGCGGCTCGAGCGCGAGCTCCGGGTAGCGGTGGGGGTAGTCGGTCTCCAGCTTCTGCTTGATGCGCCACGAGGGAGCCTGACGGTCGGGCCGGAAGGCGAGCAGGAAGAGCACCGGCGCCTGGCCGGGAGGTCGAAGATCTCGCCGAGCAGGTCCGCCGACGCCGGATCGCTCCATTGGAGGTCGTCGAACACGAACGCCGCCTGACACGCCGCGAGGCTCGACGCGATCTCGCGCGTGAGGGCGTGGACCTGGTCGCGGAGCTCCTGGCCCTCGGGCGCCGGGGCCGCACCCGCCGGCACGACGTCCAGGAACACGCCGGGGATCCGCTGCGCCGCGGCGTCCGCGCGGCGGTCGGGAGGGAGGAGCGCGCCGACGCGCGAGCGGATCGTCTCGGGCGGGTCGGCGTCCGTGGCTCCTGAGAGGCCGAGCAGGTGCTGGCGGATGAGACCGTAGGACCGCGTCTGCTCTTACGACTGCCCGCGCGCCTCGGTCCACCGCTGGCCCTCGACCGGCCGCGACTCTCGCTCGCCGCCGAGCTCGTCGATGAGCCTCGTCTTCCCGAGCCCGGCGTCCCCGACGATCGACACGATCCGCCCGCCGCCGCGCCGCACCTCCGCGAGCGCGTCCCGCAGCGCGGCCATCTCGCGGTCGCGGCCGATGAGCGGCGCGGCCGCGGCGCGCAGCCTTCCGCGCACCGCGGCGCCGACACCGCGCACGCGGAAGGCTTCGGTCCGCGCCTCGCGGCCCTTCACCTCGAGATCGGCCACCGGCTCGTGGTCGAAGATCGGCGGGGTGAGCACCTTGAACGCCCCGTCGATGACCTCGGTCCACTCCTCGGGGTCCATCTTCTCGGCGAGCGCGGTCGAGCCCTTCACGTCGCAGAAGAGGGCGGTGACGACCTTGCGCTCGGACGCGCCGCTCGTCCTGCGCTCGGGCAGCGGGCGGCCGCAGCTCCCGCAGAACTTCATGCCGTCGGGGTCCTCGAGGTCGCAGACCGGACAGCGCACGCTGCGACCTAGCCTAGCCGCCTCTCCACCGCGTCACGGGTCGCGAGCGCGCCGATGCCGGCGCCCTCGAGCCCGAACGACGCGACGGCGTTCGCGAACCGGCAGGAGCCCTCGAGCGCGCGGCCTTCGCCGAGCGCGATCGCGAGCCCCGCGGCGAACGTGTCCCCCGCCCCGGTCGTGTCGACGACCTCCCGCGGCGGGTACGCGTCGCAGCGTCCGCGCGCCTCGCCCTCCACGTACATGCGGCAGCCCCGCTCCGCGAGCGTGAGGATGACGGGCGTCACGCGCGACCACCGTTCCACGAGCGCAGTGTCGCCCGCGACGTCCTCTTCGCTCAACACGACCGCCGAGAGCGCGCGGATGTCCGCCTCCGCGCGGTCCCACGCCGCCGGCCGCACCTCGCCGTGGGCATCCCAGGTGCGCAGCATCCCCTGCGCCGCGAGGACCGACACGCGCGCGGCCTCCCCGAGGAGGAGGTCCTCCGACAGCTCGCGCGCGATCGACCCGAACACGAGCGCGTCGGCGGACCGCAGGTCCCGCGGGACGTCGCGCAGCGCGATGGCCTTCGCGCGCGCCTTCAGCCGCAGGATGCGCCGGCCCTGGTCGTCCCAGCGGAACGCGAAGGTCGTGGTGGCGTGCGCGTCGAGCGCGCGCAGGTCGATCCCGAGCTCGGCGCAGGCACGCGCGAGCTCGTCCCGCTCCATCGGACCAACGCGAGTGACGAGCGCGGTCGGAACGCCGAGCTTCGCCGCCGTCGCCGCCGCGTACAGCGCGGTGCCGCCGAGGCGGTGCGCGCCGTCCGGGAACTCGTCGCGCGCGACGTGTCCGATCGCGAGGAACACGGCTACCCGCTGTGGAGGACGTTCATGACCTGGCCGTCCCGGATGAGGTACGCGCGGCCCTCGAGCCGCACCAGGCCCTGACGCTTCGCCTCGGCCTCGCCGCCCGCGCGCAGGAGGTCGTCCCACCCGATCACCTCGGCGCGGATGAAGCCGCGCTCGAGATCCGAGTGGATGGCGCCGGCAGCCCGCTGCGCCGTCTCGCCCGCGCGCACCGTCCAGGACCGGCACTCGTCGGGACCGACGGTGAAGAAGGAGACGAGACCGAGCAGCTCGTACGTCGCGCGGATGACGCGGTCGAGCGCGGGCTCGCGCAACCCGGCTTCCTCGCGGAACGCCTTCGCTTCCTCCGGGGAGAGCTCCGCGATCTCGGCTTCGAGCTTCGCGCACACGTGGACGAAGCCGGTCGACCGGTGCTTCGACGCCGCCGCCCGGACCGGCGCGAGGACCTTCTCGGCGTCGGCCACGTCGGCCTCGTCCACGTTCACCACGACGAGCTGCGGCATGAGGGTGAGGAACCGGTAGCCCCGCAGCACCTTCTGCTCCTCGGCGTCGAGGTCGAGCTCGCGCAGAGGTGTCTCGGAGTCGAGCGCGGCGAGGCAGCGCCGCAGGAGCTCGCGCTCGCGCTCCTTCGCCTCACGCTCGCCGCCGGGGCGCGCGCCGCGGATCTCGGGCTCGATGCGCTCGATGCGCCGCTCGACGACGGAGTGGTCGGAGACGACGAGCTCCAGGTCGAGCGTCGCGAGGTCGCGCACCGGGTCGACGGTCCCTTCGGGGTGCGGCACGGTGGGGTCGCGGAACGCGCGCACGACGTGCAGGAGCGCGTCGGACGTCCGCAGGTCGCCGAGCTTCTTCGCGCTGATCCCCTCTCCCCCGCCCTTCGCGAGGCCGAGGTCCCGGTACGTGATCTCCGCGTACGTCACCTTCTTCGGCTTGAAGAGCGGCACGAGCCGGTCGAGGCGGTCGTCGGGCACCTTCGCGACGCCGACGTTCGTCTCCGCCTCCGCGCCCGCGAACGTGCCGGTCGCGGCGCGCTGGCCGGTGAGCAGGTTGAGGAGCGTCGTCTTGCCGACGAACGGCAGGCCGGCGATCGTGGTGACGAGGTTCACTCGAGCGCCGCCTCGTCCACGCGGACGTCCTCCGTGAACATCGCCCGCGCGACCGCGCGGAAGCGCGCGCCGTCCCCCGTCGCGTGCACCTCGTGCGTGGGGCGCGCGCCGGTCGCCCGGAGCCCGTGCGACTCGAGCACCTCCCGCACCGCGAGCGCCGTGGTCGTCGCCGAGTCGACGACGCGGACCGCCGGGCCGGCGACCTCCTCGATGGCCCACCGCACGAGCGGGTAGTGGGTGCAGCCGAGGAGGAGCGTGTCGACGCCGGGCGAGACGACGGCGCCCTCGCTGAGCATCGGCGCGACGTACTCGCGGACCGCCTCGCGCGCCTCCGCCGAGCGCGCGCCGCCGGCCTCGACGAGCGGAACGAGCTTCGGGGCCGCCGCCTGGTACACGTCGACGAACGGGTCGAGGTCCCGGATCGCCCGCACGTACGCGCCGGACCGCACCGTCAGCCGCGTGGCGAGCACGCCGACCGCGCGCCGCGACGTCGCGCTGAGCGCCGCGGCCGCGCCGGGCCGGATGACGCCGATCACGGGGATGAGCGACGTC
>VGOU01000048.1 GCA_016875795.1 Chloroflexota bacterium
GGGCGCCGCGGTCGGCTGCGTGCCGCCGCCGCCGCAGGCGGCCGCGATGATCCCGGCAGTCGCGAGGGCAACGAGAGAGCGTGCGACCGAACGGTGTGCCATTCCCCTCTGACCTCCCACGATCCGCAACAGCGCTTCCTGACCAGCGACCCGGTCAGACCGGCGCATCCTAGTCCCGCCCACGAGCTGCCGGCAATCGGCTGGCGCGGCTCATGCCACAATGCGGGAAGCGATGGTGAGAGAGCTGGAGCGACCGGTCGCCGCGCTCCGCCGCGGCGCAGCCCGAGCGACCGCGTGGGCGTTCCAGGACGGCAGGTACGTCCCGATCACCGACGCGAGGATCAGCGTCATGACGCACGCCTTCAACTACGGGACGGGCGTCTTCGAGGGTATCCGCGCCTACTGGAACGCCGGGCACGGGCAGCTCTACGCGCTCCACCTGAGCGAGCACTTCAGCCGCCTCCACCGCTCGTGCAAGTTCATGCGCATCACCCTCCCGTACTCGGTGGAGGACCTCTGCGGCATCGCGCTCGAGGTCATCCGGCGGTCGGGGTTCCGCGAGGACTGCTATCTGCGCCCGATCGCCTACAAGAGCAGCGAGCTCATCGGCGTGCGCCTGCACGATCTCGAGGACTCGTTCGTCCTGTTCGCCGTCCCGTTCGGCACGTACATCGACATCGACCGCGGGCTCTCCTGCGGCGTGTCCTCATGGCGCCGGACCGACGACAACGCCATCCCGGCGCGCAGCAAGATCACGGGCGCGTACGTGAACGCGGCGCTCGCGAAGACCGAGGCGCAGGAGGCGGGGTTCGACGAGGCCATCGTCCTGAACGCCGACGGCTCGGTGTCCGAGGGCAGCGCCGAGAACCTCTTCATGGTGCGCGACGGGGTCCTCGTCACGCCGCCCGGGACCGACAACATCCTCGAGGGCATCGTCCGGCAGAGCCTCATGACGATCGCGCTGGACGAGGGCATCCCGCTGCAGGTGCGCGGGATCGACCGGACGGAGCTCTACATCGCCGACGAGGTCTTCCTCTGCGGCACCGGCGCGCAGATCGCGCCCGTCGCGTCGATCGACCACCGCACCGTCGGCGACGGCGGCGTGGGGCCGATCACGCGGATCGTCAAGGACGCCTACTTCCGCGCCGTGCGCGGCGAGCACGAGCGCTACCGGGCGTGGGTCACGCCCGTGTACCCCCGCTCCTAGCGCGCCGAGGCCGGCTTCCGGCCGGCGAAGAGGTCCGCGACGAGCGCCCGCACCTTCGGCACGTCGGGGATGAGGTAGTAGCCCTTCTCGCCGTTCTCCTCGCGCAGCTCGCAGTGCGGCGGTAGGTCCCCGCTGCAGGGCAGGAGCACGTCGCTCGTGATCTCGCTCGCGTCGAGCGAGAGGACCGTCCGCGCGAGCGGCAGGATGTTGCCGGGGTCGAAGTTCGTCCGCACGAGCGGGCCGACCCGCTCGACGATCCCCGGCAGGCGGAAGAGGCCGGCGAGCGCGAACCGCTCGCGCAGCGCGAAGACCACGGTCTGCTGGCGCCGCGCGCGGGAGAAGTCGTTGCTGTCGTGCCGGGAGCGCGCGTAGCGCAGGGCGTCGTCGCCGTCCATGAGCTGCGGGCCGGCGCGGAGCTCGAAGCGCTCGATGCCGAAGTCGTTCGTGGGGTACCGCTCGTCGCGGAGCGGCCGCCGCACGTCGACGAGCACGCCGCCGACGGACCAGACCGTCTGGCGGAAGGCCTCGAAGTCGATGATCGCGTAGCTGTGGATGGGGATCCCGAGGAACGCCTCGACGGTGCGCCGCGCGAGGTCGGGGCCCTTCCGCGGGTCGCCGGCGTACGCGTAGGCCGCGTTCACCTTGTCGCGTCCGACGCCGGGGATGTCGACGAGCGTGTCGCGGGGGATCGACAGCATGACCGCGGTCCGCTCGCGGGGCTCGAGGCTGAGGAGGATGATCGCGTCGGTGTTCTGGGTCTCGGATGCGCCCTCGCGGGTGTCGATCCCGAGGAGGAGGACGTTCAGCCGGTCGCGCCCCGACCACCCCGGCGCCGTGCTCGTGCCCGCCCGCGGCGTCCCCGCGCCGATCGTGCGGCCGGCCGGCGGCTCGAAGACGGCCGTCACGAGGTCCGCCCAGCCGAGCGAGTAGCGGTACGCGCCGTGGTACATGACGACGAGGCCGAGGACGATCGCCGCGAGCAGCGCGTAGTCGACGGCGTGCCGCCCGCGTGGCGCGCGCAGGGGCCCCGCGAAGGCGTCGGCCGACACGACGACGTGGTAGGCGAACAGGCCGCCGACGAGGAGGAGCACGAACAGCTTCGCCTGCTGCAGCACGAGCGAGGTGACCGATCCGCCGGACAGGATGACGGCGGTGAACGCGAGCGCGGCGGCGGCCGGCAGCGCGAGGAGCAGCACCCCGCGCCTCCAGCGGCCCAGGTACATCTGGCCGAGGCCCGGCAGGAGCGCGCTCAGCAGCGCGGCGAATCCGGGGGATCCCTCGGCGGCCGGCGGGAGCCTGCGCGCAGGGGTCGCCATCTTCGGCCTAGCGTAGTGCCGTGCACGTCGATAGCTCGACGCTCCGAGGTGCGCGCGCGGTCGGGATCCTCTGCGCCCTGCTGCTCCTCGCGCCGGTCGCCGTCTCGCTCGCCTTCCCGGCGGCGTTCTTCTACGCGCCCTACCACCTTCCGTACCAGCGGATGCTCGGGGCGCTCCTCGTGGCCCTCGCGATCGGGATGCTCCTCGCGCTCCGCGACCCGGTCCGGAACGCCGGCGTCTTCGCGGTCGTCGGGCTGACCGTCGGCTCGCTCATGGCCGCGATCGTGTACACGCTCCTCGTGGACGGCGAGGACCCCGTGCACTGGGTCGCGCAGGTGCCGCTCCACCTCGCCGTCGCGGTCGCGCTCGTCGTGACGTACACGCGGCTGCGCCGGCCGCATCCGATCGTCGTGCGGATCGTCGCGGCCGCCGTCCTCCTGCTGCCGTTCGGCCTCTACCTCTACGACGTCGCGTACAAGGCGTTCGTCACCAGATAGCCGCCGCCCGTACGCTGGCCCCGGTGGGGGCGATGGTCAGCGTCCGTGACCTGCGCAAGTCGTACGGATCGATCCTGGCCGTGCGCGGCATCTCGTTCGACGTCGCGGAGGGCGAGATCTTCGGCCTCCTCGGGCCGAACGGGGCGGGGAAGACGACGACGGTCGAGATCCTCGAGGGGCTGCGCCGCGCCGACGGCGGGACCGCGCACGTGGCCGGGATCGACGTCGGCGCCGATCCCGCCGGCGTGAAGCACCGCATCGGTGCGCAGCTGCAGTCGAGCGCGTTCCCCCTGCACCTCACCGCGGCTGAGGTCATCGAGCTGTTCGCGACGTGCTACGACCGGACGGTCGACGCGCGTGCCGTCCTCGCCACGGTGGATCTCGCCGACCGCGCGGACCAGTGGAACGAGAAGCTCTCGGGCGGCCAGCGGCAGCGGCTCTCCATCGCGACGGCCCTCGTGAACGACCCGAAGGTGCTGTTCCTCGACGAGCCGACCACCGGGCTCGACCCGCAGGCCCGCCGCAACCTGTGGGACCTCGTCCGGCGGATCCGCGAGCGCGGCACGACCGTGTTCCTCACGACGCACTACATGGACGAGGCCGAGGTCCTGTGCGACCGGGTGGCGATCATGGACGCGGGCCGGATCCTCGAGCTCGACACGCCGCGCGCGCTCATCGGCGCGCTGCTGTCGCGCGGCTTCTCGAAGCCCGTGATCCAGCAGCAGGCGGACCTCGAGGACGTCTTCCTCGACCGCACCGGCCACGAGCTGCGCGAGGGCTGATGCGCCAGACGCTGCGCTTCACCGGGTCGCTCCTGCGCGCGTACGTGCGCGACCGCAGCGCGCTCTTCTTCACGTTCTTCATGCCGTTCCTCTTCATGCTCATCTTCGGGTCGCTGAACTTCGGCGCGCTCGGCCGGATCGAGGTCGGCTACGTCGACGAGGCCGGCGGCCCGGACGCGGAGCGGATCGTGGGCGCGCTGCAGCAGGTCTCGGCGCTGCGCCTCGTGCGGGTCGACGACCGGGCGGCGCTCGACCGCCGCCTGCAGCGCTCGGAGCTGGACATGGGCCTCGTGCTCCCCGCCGGGTTCCTCATCGCGCCGGGCTCGCCCGCGACGCTCGAGCTCTACGCGGACCAGGCCGCGCCGCAGGAGAGCGGCGTCGGGCGCAGCATCGTCATGGAGGTCGTCGGGCGCGCCTCGCTCGCCGCGAGCGGCTCGCCGCCGGCGATCATCGTGTCCGAGCGGCGGGTGAGCGGGGTGCGCCTGCGCTACGTGGACTTCCTCGTCCCGGGGATCCTGGGCCTGAACGTCATGCAGCTGAACATCTTCTCGGTGGCGTTCGCGCTCGTCATCCAGCGCCAGCGCGGCGTCATCCGGCGGATCTTCGCAACGCCCCTCTCGCCGACGCGGTTCCTCGCCGCGCACAGCCTGTTGCGCCTGGCGCTGTCCGCGGCGCAGGTGGGGATCCTGCTCGCGCTCGCGTTCCTCCTCTTCGAGGTGCGCGTCGTGGGGAGCCTGGCCGACCTCCTCGTCGTCGCCATCGCGGGCGCGGTCGCGTTCCTCATGCAGGGCTTCGCCATCGCGGGCTGGGCGCGCACGGAGAACCAGGTGCCGCCCGTCGCGAACCTCATCACGCTGCCGCAGTTCTTCCTGTCCGGCGTCCTCTTCCCCAAGGAGACGGCGCCCGACGTGATCGAGCCGATCACCGGCTACCTGCCGCTGACGCTGTTCAACGACGCGCTGCGGGAGATCTCCGCGCAGGGCGCGTCGCTGTGGGACGTCCGCGCGCAGCTGCTCGGGCTCGTCCTCTGGGGACTCGCGGGGTTCGTGGTCGCGGTGCGGCTCCTGAAGCTGCGCGAGGAGTGATCTCCGACGCGCGCGCTACGGGCAGCGGATGTTCACTGCTTGACGAGTCGTGCCCGGTCCTTCGGACCACAGGTCGGGGTGGTTGATGTCGCCCAGGAGCAGGCCGGACGTCGTAGCAGTCCACGAGATCGGTTCGGGCTGAGAGTCCGACGTCCGTCGACAGTCGGGACCGGACGGTGTCCAGCCAGGGCAGGTCATGTTCGAGCTCGCGAGAGCGACTCGGGACCCGACCGGACCGCTGACCGTCCCGCTCCGCGTGATGCGGTAGTACCCACCCGTTGATGGCGTACACGTCTTTGAGGCGAGCGCGCCGATGGTCGGTGGAGTGGGGGTGCGCGTAAG
Organism: Chloroflexota bacterium; assembly: GCA_016875795.1. Taxonomy (GTDB): domain Bacteria; phylum Chloroflexota; class Limnocylindria; order P2-11E; family P2-11E; genus JACPOT01. Next base: position 5,230 of record VGOU01000048.1, read on the forward strand.
GGCCGCCGTGGGCACCGGCGTCGGGGCCGCTGTCGCAACAGCGACTGGAGGCCGCACGGCGATGGTCGCGCGCTGGCGTACCTGCGTTGCCGAGAGGTCCACCGCGCACACCTCGAACGTGTAGGTCCCGGGAGAGGCGGGGGTCCCGGTGAGCAGGCCGTCCTTCCCGATGCTCATCCCGATCGGCGGGAAGCCCACGCCCGAGCCGAGCTGGAAGTGGTAAGGGGGCGATCCGCCCGTCGGATCCGTCGTTTGCGGGAATGGACCGCGGGCAGAGGTCGCCGTCGACGGCGTGGGACCGCAGAACGAGTACTGATCCGGCCGACCGACCGTTGCCTGCGGTGGCACGCCCGCGACGAACCGAAGGGGCGCGGCCGTTGGTGGCAGCGAGACCACCGCGAGGGTCGGCGAAGGCGGGGCCACCTTCGCAGGCGGTGTCTCCGGCCGTGGCGGCACGGCCTGCGGGCCCGTGGCGGCATGTCATCGATGTGGGCTGCTCACCATGCTGCTTGGCATGGTCGGCCGTCAACAGCTCGTCCAGTTCGCGGAGCTGTGTCCTCGGCGAGAGCGCGATGACGGATCGGGCCGGAGCGGGGGTTGCGGCACCGACGCCGGCGGCCCGGTCCCGGCGGTGGTCGTGGTCTCGGCGCCCGGGACGCGTGGCGCGCCACCTGTCGTGACGAGCCTGGATCCCAGCGGCCTGAACGCGCGAGATGCGACCGCGAAAGTCTCGTCCACGCTGACCCTGCCATCTCCATCGAGGTCCGTGGCCTTGTCCCTTGCCGCCGCGCCGAACGCGGCGGTGAAGGTCGGCCGCCCGTCCAGCCCTCCGGGAGCCTCCCGGGTCGCGTCCTTGGCAGTAGAGACGATCGTGCTGTTGCGCCGCGACAGATGCTCGACCGCCGTGCCGGAGAAGCACGCATCGACGAGGATGCGGACGGGTACGGCAGCGGGGATCCCGTCCAGTGACCTCGCCAGGTCGGCACATGCCAAGAGCTCGTGGCCGCCCTCGCGTGCCTGGAGCACGAACTCGCCCGCACGAGTGCCATGCCGGTTCGGGAAGAGGATGACTTCGTCGCCCGCCGACACCTGTCCGGCGATCCGCGCGAGCTCCCGCCTCACATCCTCGACGCGGGCTGCGGGCACGACGCTCCCGCGGTAGCCGCCGGATCGCCGGACGTCATGACCGAGGTCCTCGAGAGCGCTCGCGACCGCGCGCGAGTCCTCGTCGAGCTTGCGTGCGAACGGGTCCCTCCACTCGTGCTGACGGTGCCCACCATCGATGACGAGCGCGATCTTCCTCTCAGCCGCGGCGGCCTGGGCGGGTGCGGGGACGGCGCCGGCGAGGCGCACCCGGGGGAACGGCTCCTCGACGTCCGTCGGGCCGTAGACGCGGTGCCCGCGCACATCCCAGCGAGCGTCGATCCCACAGTGGACACCGCTCACCGTCGGCAGCCACTCATGGTCGATCGTCCGGAAGACGCCGCGGTCGTCCACGAGCACGTAGCGCACCGGATGTCCGAGCTTGGGACCCGGCTTGTCATCCACGATCGCGAGGTGCGAGTCGCGCTCGAGACGCACACGGATCTCGTCGCCGACATCCGGAACGATGACGAGCTCCGGGCCGGCGCCGAACATCTCCTGCGCGACGTACAGCTCGGCACCGCGAGCGACACCGGCGTCCACGATCACGTTGGCGACCCGGACGAGTCCATTGACGCGGATCGCACCGGCAGGAGCGGCACGAAGACGATCGCCAGTGCGATGAGCGCCGTGATCGGTGCTTGGCGTCGTCGCACCGGTACCACGGCAGCCCGAGCCAGGGACATCGCAAGCGGTCCCAGCCCCACAACGCTCGCTCCGAGAAGCAGCTCATTCCCGCGGGCGAGAGGCATCAAGGCCGCGCCGGCCGCACGGATCACCGCACGGGCGCGAAGGACCTTTGCGTTGACCAACGCCCCCATTCCATCTCGCCGCAGTGAAATGGCGGTCGACCCAGGTGCCAACACGCCGTTCGGCGTACTACGCGAGCGCCTTCGCGACGGCGCGGTGCACGACCGCCCGGAAACGTCCCCAGTCCGCCCAGTCGCCGACGATCTCGTCGCTGCGCGCGCTCGCGAGAGCGTCCAGACGATCGGCGAGCGCGCTCAGCTCGGACGCTCGGACCTCGCGGTGGTCGAGGATCTCCTCGTGCGGATCGAGCGAGCCGAGCGCGCCGCCGAGCTCGTCGAGGAGGAACGCGAACGTGTGGAAGACGGTCTCGCCGCGCGCAGTGCGGTACGAGATCGCCGCGAGGAAGCGCTGGACGGCGATCGTGAGCCCGGTCTCTTCGTGCGCCTCGCGCAGCAGCGCCGTCTCGATGCGCTCGCCGGCGTCGATGCCGCCGGTCGGGAGGCGGTACGCGCCGGGGGGATAGAAGGTCTTCGTCGACACGAGGAGCCTGCCGTTCGGACGCCGGATGACCATGCACACCTCGCCGACGCGGTCGGGCCGGCGGATCGGGTCGCCGAAGCCGTCGGGGATCGTGGCGTCGATGCGCAGCGGCTCGCCGAACCGCCGCGCGAGGTCGTCGACCTCGCGCCGCATGGCCTCCGTGAGCTCGCCCGCCACTACGACCGATCGTACTTGCGCAGCAGGTCGTCGAGCGCCTCGCGGAGGAGGACCGACTCCTTCTTCTTCTGCCGCTCGGCGAGCGACTTCAGCCGCCCGAGCTGAGCTGCCGTGTAGTAGGACGACTTCAGCACCATCTCGTCGCCCGGCGCGAGGGCGACGGTGTCGGACCCCTGGTCCTTCGCGGCGTAGAGGGCGAGGTCGGCCTTCTTCATCAGCTCGGACGATGTCTTCGCGTCGCGGGGCGCGGCCGCCACGCCGATGCTCGCCGTCACCTTCAGGCCCTTCGGCGCCTCTTTCGCCATCGCGGCGTTCAGCTCCTGCCGGAGCTTCTCCGCGCGCAGGAAGGCCGCCTCCAGCGCCATGCCCGGCGCGAACAGAGCGAACTCGTCACCGCCGACCCGGCCGGCGCGCCACCCGGCGGTCTCGGCCCACCTGGCGACGACCGCCACGGCCGCGCGGATCACGCTGTCCCCGGCGCCGCGGCCGGCCTGCACGTTGACCTGGTGGAGGTTGTCGAGATCGACGAGGAGGAGCGCTCCCTCGGGCTCCTTCTCGAACGCCTTCGCCATGACGGCACCGAGGGCGCCTGCGTCGGGCGGGGTCGCCTCGAGGCCCGCGGACGGTCGCTTCGCGGCCCGGACCGCGCTCACGTGTGCACCTCCCACATATCGCGCGCATATATATATATATAATACAGCCGCATATGTCGATCCCGCCGAGATGGCCGGGAAACGGGCGGAATGGGGGCCGCGGCGGGTACACTGGGCGACGAGAGGCGCCTGAGGGGCGATCCACCCCGATGCCCGCGAGAAAGGCCGGACATGGCCGAGTAGACGCGGCCCCAGCGGCACTGGGTTTCCAACGAGCAGAAGTGAGCGGCCGGCGTCGCCGGCAACTCGGGTGGTACCGCGGCCAAGAGCCGTCCCGTGAGCGGGACGGCTTTCGTATTTGAAGGAGAGGCGGCGGATGGCGGTGACGGGGAAGCGGACGCGGTTCGACGCGGCGGGCTCGACGTTCGACCTGCCCGAGCTCGAGCACGAGGTGCTCGACATGTGGGAGCGCGAGCGCAGCTTCGACGCGCTCCGCGAGAAGAACGCCGGGAATCCTACCTTCTCCTTCATCGACGGCCCCATCACCGCGAACGCCGAGGCGATGGGCATCCACCACGCGTGGGCGCGCACGTACAAGGACGTCTTCCAGCGGTTCAAGGCCATGGAGGGCTTCGACCAGCGCTACCAGAACGGGTTCGACTGCCACGGCCTGTGGGTCGAGGTGGGCGTGGAGCGCGAGCTCGGGCTCGGCAACAAGCGCGACATCGAGCGCTACGGCGTGGACAAGTTCAGCCGCGCCTGCCGCGCCCGCGTCGACCGCTCGGCCGCGGCGTTCGCGAAGCAGTCGGCGCGCATGGGCCAGTGGATGGACTGGAGCGACTCCTACTTCACGTACACGGACGACAACATCAGCCACATCTGGGAGGTCCTGAAGCTCTGCCACGAGAAGGGCTGGCTGTACAAGGGCCACCGCTCGATGCCCTGGTGCGCGCGGTGCGGGACGGCGATCTCGCAGCACGAGCTCGCGCTCGGCTACCGCGAGATGACGCACCTCAGCGTGTACGTGCGGTTCCCGGTCGAGGGGCGCGAGAAGGAGTCGTTCCTCGTCTGGACGACCACGCCGTGGACCCTTCCGGCGAACGTCGCGCTCGCCGTGCATCCGGACCTCGACTACGTCCGCGCGAAGGTCGGCGACGAGGTCGTCATCGCCGGCAAGACCGTGTACGAGCAGGCGAAGTGGCACGACGCGAGCGTCCTCGAGACCGTGAAGGGGCGCGCGCTCGTCGGGCTGCGCTTCAGCGGTCCGTTCGACGGGCAGCTCGCCGCGGTGAGCGACGCGCTCCCCGGCCACAAGGTGATCGAGTGGGACGAGGTGGGCGAGGCCGAGGGCACGGGGATCGTGCACATCGCGCCCGGCTGCGGTGAGGAGGACTTCGGTCTCTCGAAGGTCCACGGCCTGCCGGCGCTCGTCCCGATCGACGACATGGCCCGCTTCAAGCCCGGATACGGCTGGCTCGAGGGCAAGGACGCGCGCGACGTGGCGCAGGGGATCGCCGACGACCTGAAGGCCCGCGGGCTGCTGTTCCGCGCCGCCCAGTACACGCACCGCTACCCCGAGTGCTGGCGCTGCCACGAGGAGCTCGTCTTCCGCGTGGACGACGAGTGGTTCATCTCGATGGCGGAGCTGCGGCCGAAGATGATCGAGGCGGCGCGGAAGGCGCGCTGGGTCCCCGAGCATGCCGGCCGGCGCATGGAGAACTGGCTCCAGAACATGGGCGACTGGAACATCAGCCGGAAGCGCTACTGGGGGCTCCCGCTCCCGTTCTACACGTGCGCCGAGCGGCACTCCTTCGTCGTGGGGAGCCAGGACGAGCTGCGGCGTCTGGCGAAGAGCGGGCTTGACCAGCTCGAGGAGCTCCACCGGCCGTGGATCGACGAGGTCGTCGTCGGCTGCCCCACGTGCGGCGCCGACTCGGTCCGCGTGAAGGAGGTCGGGGACTGCTGGCTCGACGCCGGCGTCGTACCGTTCTCGACGCTGCGCTGGCAGACCGACCGCGCCCACTGGGCGAAGTGGTTCCCCGCCGACTACGTCGTCGAGATGGTGGAGCAGGTCCGCCTGTGGTTCTACTCGCTCCTCTTCTTCGCCGTGGCGCTGCGCGACGAGCCGCCGTACCGGGTCGTCCAGACCTTCGAGCCGATGCTCGACGAGAGCGGCGGGGAGTTCCACAAGACCGGCGAGAACGTCGTCCTTCTCACGGAGGTGATGGAGAAGGTCGGCGCCGACGCGATCCGCTGGACCGTGAGCCGGCAGCGCGCCGACGAGGTGATGCTGTTCAGCCTGAAGGCGCTCGACGACATCAAGCGCCGCCTCCTCGTCCTCTGGAACACCTACTCCTTCTTCGTCACGTACGCGGAGCTGAACGGGTTCGACCCCGAGGCGGAGCGCGTGCGGCCGCAGGAGCGCCCCCTCATGGACCGGTGGCTGCTCTCGGTGCTCCACCGCCTCGTCCGCGACTCGCGGTACGGCCTCGAGCAGTGGGACGTCCGCACCCTGACGCTCCGCGTCGAGTCGTTCGTCGAGGACCTCTCGCAGTGGTACGTGCGACGGTCGCGGCCGCGCTTCTGGGGCACGCGCGACACACGGAGCACGCTCGCCGCCCAGCAGACGCTGTATGAGGCGCTCATCACGCTGACACGCGTGATGGCGCCGGTGATGCCGCTGTTCGCCGACGCGCTGTACCAGCGCCTCGTCCGGCGCGTGGTCGCGGGAGCGGCGGCGTCCGTGCACCACACCCCGTACCCCGAGGCGGACGAGGACCTCATCGCCGACGATCTCGAGCGCGGGATGGACGCGGCGCGCCGGGTGGTCACGCTCGGCCACTCCGCGCGGCAGACGGCGAGCCTGAAGACGCGCATGCCGCTGGCGCGGCTCGTCGCCGCGTTCGACCGGACGGACCACGACCGGGAGCTCCTCGACGGCCAGGAGGAGCTCGCCGAGATCGTGCGGGAGGAGCTGAACGTGAAGCTGCTCGAGCTCCGCGAGGACGCCGGGGACCTCGTCCGCGAGGTCGTGAAGCCGGACCTGAAGGTGCTCGGGCCCAAGCTGGGGAAGGAGCTCCCCAAGGTCCGCGCCGCGCTCGCGGAGGGCCGCTACGAGCGGAAGGGCGGCGGCTACCTCGTGGAAGGGCACACCCTCGGGGCCGACGAGGTGCTCGTCTCGCACGAGGGGACGCCGGGCCACGCGGTCGGGCGGGACTCGGGGCTCGTCGTCGCGCTCGACACGCGGATCACCGCGGAGCTCGAGCTCGAGGGGCTCGCGCGCGAGCTCATCCGCCGGGTGAACGAGATGCGCAAGGAGGCCGACCTCGCGATCAGCGACCGCATCGTCCTCCGGTACGGCGCCACCGAGATCGAGAGCGCGCTCGCCCGCCACGGCGAGCTCGTCGCGTCCGAGACGCTCGCGACCTCGGTGCGGCCGGGCGTCACCGGCCGTGGACACCGCTGGACCGGCGACCTGAACGGGCGCGCGGTGGAGATCGAGATCGAACGCGCCTGAGGGCGAGCGGCGTGCAGCCTGGACCGGCGACCTGAACGGGCGCGCGGCCGCCGGTACGCCTCTCCGGCGGGCGACCGCCATCGCGCGGAAGCCGCAGACGACCTGGCAGATCCCCGTAACGCAGCGCCCGCCCGCGGGTAAGGCTCCTGCTCACTCCTAAGGCGACACGATGGACGGCAGGCCGGCCGCTGGCGGGCAGCGGAGCGCCGTCGCGGGCCAGCAGGTGCCACCGGCGACCGCCGGGGAGATGGCGGGGCCGGCC
>VGOU01000049.1 GCA_016875795.1 Chloroflexota bacterium
CACCGCGACGGCGAAGGGCGGCGCGGACGCCGCCGCGGTAGCTCACGCCGCTAGCCCCGCGGGTCTACGAGGTCAGCCCCTCCACCACGTCGCGCCGTTCGGCGACGTCGACGCCGCGGGCGCGGCCGGCTCGGGCAGGGCGACGGTCTCGGTCTTCCGCCACGGCTGGTCGTCGAACGGCTTCTTCAGCTCGAGCGGCTTGCGCTCGAACAGCGGCTTGATCTCGGGGTGCGCCTCCTCGACGGCGGCGAAGATCTCGTCGAGCTCCTCGCCGATGAGCTCGCCCTTGTCGAGGAGCGCCCGGGCGACCGCATGGATCGCGGGCGCCTTCTCTCGGACGAGGCGACGGGCCTCGGCGTACAGCTGGTCGAGCATGCCGTCGGCGACGCGCATGAGCGGCTCCGGCACCCCGCCGAGGGCGTTCGTCGACGGCACGGCGAGCAGGCTCGGGCCCATCCCGTGCTGCCCGCAGTACGACATGGCCATCCATGTCGCGGTCTGCATGTCGGAGTCGGCGCCGGTCATCTTGATGCCGAGGAACTCCTCCTCGACCGCGCGCGAGCCGAGCGCGATCATGATGTCCGACTCGATCTCGGTCGCCGTGCGCGTGTAGCGCTCCTCGCGGTCGGATCGCTGGACGACGCCGAGGGAGTCGCCCATCCGGATGATCGACGCCTTCAGGATGCGGTGGTCGCTGCGGACGTAGTGAGCTGCGACGGCGTGGCCGGCCTCGTGGTACGCGATCGCGCGCTTGTCGGCGGGCGTCATCTTCGTGATCGGCTGCTTCAGCCCGAGCTGCCGCATGTCGCGCGCGGCGAGCCAGTCCTTGTACGTGAGTCGATCGCGGCCGTTGTCGTGCGCGACGATGAGCGCCTCGTTGATGATCGTCTTGATCTCGACGGGGGTCCAGCCGACCGAGTCCTGGACCATGAGGTCGATGTTGATGTTCGTGTCGTGCGCCTTCTGGTTCAGGTACAGGTCGATGATCTCGCGTCGGCCCTCTCCGTCCGGCACGTACACGTTCAGCTTGCGGTCGAGGCGGCCCGGGCGCGTGAGCGCCGCGTCGAGTACGTCGGGGCGGTTCGTGGCGCCGATGACGAAGACGACCGGCTTCGGCGGGACGGGGCCGCGGATGATGCCGAGCCAGCGCCCGAGCTTGTGCTTCCAGCGGTCCTCGGTGAACTGGCCGAGCGAGTCCATCTGGTTGAGCATCGTGTTCAGGGCGAAGCCGCGCATGCCCATCATGCCCATCGGGCCCATGCCGCCCTGCATCTGCCCGCCCTGGACGCCGCCGCGCGACATGCCGATGGAGTCGAGCTCGTCGATGAACAGGATCGTCGCGCCGGGGTGCCCCGGCTTCGCGTACTTGCGCGCGAGCTTGCGCGCCTTGCTGAAGAGCGAGATGACGATGAGGGCGTCCATGCCGAACCACATGGAGGTCATGGACGACGCGTCGACGTAGATGAACGGCAGGTCGGCCTCCGCGGCGATGATCGCCGCGAGGAACGACTTGCCCGTGCCGGGGGCGCCCGCGAGGAGCATGCCCTTGGGCGGGTCGCCGCCCATATCGCGGAACTTGTGGACGCCCTGGAGGATGCGCACGGTGCTCTTCGCGTGCTCGAGGAGGTCCGGCTGCCCGCGGTAGTTGTTGAAGGAGAGGCCGATCTGCGGGCTGTCGGGCGTCACGGTGTACGTGCGCGGGCGCGAGAGGAACCACATGAGGACGCCGAACTGCGCGATCATCGCGAACGCGTAGAAGAGGAGGAGGACGAGCATCGAGGGCGCCGACGCGATGAGCCCGACGAGCCCCTCGATGATCCCGCGGACGCCGAACGCGACGACCGCGAGCGTCAGGATGATCAGCAGGACGAGGAGCCGGCGCCTGTTCCGCTCCCAGATGAACGCCCCGTGGTCGAGCATCCTGTCCATCTGGGCGACCCCGGCCGACCCTGGCGACGCCGCCGACGCGGTGACGCTCTTGGATATCCCGAGGGGCTGGTGGCTGCTCAATTCACACCTACGACCTTCCCGTCGCGCATCCGAAAGACGAGTCCGACGATGAGCTGCTCGCCGGTCTGCGCGCGTCCACCGGCGACGTACGCGCTGAGGATATCCCCCTGCCTCTCGGTGGCCCCGGTGAAGCGGGCCTCATCGATGTCCACGAGAGGCTCGATCGAGCTCGCGAGGCGCTGCAGGAGGGTGGCGTCCATCGAGCGCGACAGCGCCTTCGCGTCGTTCACGATGAGGAGCTGGACGATCTGCGCCGACGCCGTCGGCTCCTCGACGGGCGGCAGCGCGCGCCAGGGGCTCTCGGGCGGCGGCGGGTTCGCGATCTGCGCCAGGAACGCGCCCGCGACCGCGCCGAAGAGGAAGACCACGATGCCCAGGACCGCCGTGGCCTTGCTCATTCGCGGCGCACGACCTTGCCCTGGACGAGGGTGAGCGCCAGCGGGAAGAACCGCCGCTGGCCGTTCGCCGCGCGGATCTCGATGGCGTACATGTGGACGCTCATCGCGCCCTGCTGCCGGCCGCCAAGCCAGGTGAGCGAGATCGGCGTGATCGAACCCTCGGCCTCCTTCGCCTGTGCGAACTGCATCGCGCGGCTCACGACGTCCGTCTTCGGCGAGAGCGCGATGAGGCTGTCCGGCTCGTTCTGTAGGAGGCTGAGCATGTAACGGCGGGCCTCGGTGCTCTCGCGGACGCCGAAGACGGCCTTCTCCTGGAGGAGCCCGCCGCCGAGAGCGAAGAAGACGAACCCGGCGAGCGCGCCGATGACGAAGGTCAGGGCCCACGGGCGGAGCGCCCACAACATCCCCACCCGGCGAGTCTAGGGACCTCTCCCTAAGGAACGGGTAAGTCCGCCTCTTCGGTCACGGCGGCGTGAGGAAGACCTGCGTGAACATCCGCCCGTACGGTCCGGCGCTGATGACGCCGATCCCGATGCGGGTGAACTCGGGGCGGAGGATGTTCTCGCGGTGCCCCTCGCTCGCCATCAGTCCACGGTGCGCAACGGCGACGGACTGGGCGTACGCGAGGTTCTCCCCCGCGCGCGAGTAGCGGATCCCGGCCCACTGGAGGCGGTCGAACGGCGAGCCCGTCTGCGGCGACTGATGGCCGAAGTAGCGCAGCCGGAACATCTCCTCCGAGTGCGCCCGGGCGACCGGGACGAGACGCGGATCGAGGGTGAGCGGCCGGAGCCCGGCCGCAGCGCGCTCCTCGTTCAGCAGCGCGAGCATCTGCGCCTCGGCCTGCGGGTCGGGCTGGAGCGCGAGGTCCCGCGGCAGGTCGAGCTCCTGCCGGCCGTCCGCCTGGATCTTCGTCACGAACAGCGATCCGGCGTCGCCGCCGAGGAGCTGCCCCAGGTACGGCTGCGCCGCGGCGACGCCCGAGACGAGCGCGCGCCCGAGGCGCGATCCGTCGATCGCGTTGCGCACGTCGTTCCCGACCGGCAGCACGATGAGCGCGGCGAGGCCGATCGCCGTCACGACGAGGGCCCGCAGCACGGACGGCACGACCCCGAGCACGCGGTCGACGACGCGACCCGCCGCGCTCGCGTGGACGACGCGCACGAGCGGCCAGATCGCGAAGCGGCCACCGAGCGCGAAGAGGCCCTCGGCGACGAGCAGGACGGCGACGAAGCCGACCGCGCGCGCCGCGGGCGCGGCCATGCCGGTCAGGTCGACCACCGCCTTGGACGCCGCGCCGAGGAACGCGAACGCGAGGAGCAGGGAGAGGAGCCACGTGACGAGGCCGTACAGCGTCGCGATGAAGCCCGCCCGGACCCCGCCGACGACGGCGAGCGCGAGGATCGCGACGACGAGCAGGTCGACCGGGTTCACGAGGCGACGCCGGCGAGGTCGCGGCGGACGGCGGAGAGGCGTCCCTCGCTGAGGAGCTGCCGGAGGAACTGGCCGGTGTGGCTCTTGCGGACCTTCGCGACCTCCTCGGGCGTGCCCTCGGCGATGATCTCGCCGCCGGCCTTCCCACCCTCGGGGCCGAGATCGATGACGTGGTCGGCCGTCTTGACGACGTCGAGGTTGTGCTCGATGACGACGACGGAATTCCCGTTGTCCACGAGGCGGTGGAGGACCTCGAGCAGCTTCTCCACGTCGGCGAAGTGCAGGCCCGTGGTCGGCTCGTCGAGGATGTACAGCGTCCTGCCGGTCGCGCGGCGCGAGAGCTCCGTCGCGAGCTTCACGCGCTGCGCCTCGCCGCCCGAGAGCGTCGTCGCCGACTGGCCGAGGTGGATGTAGCCGAGCCCGACGTCGTTCAGGGTCGACAGCTTCCCCGCGACCGCCGGCACGTTCCCGAAGAACGCGAGGGCGTCCTCGACGGTCATCTCGAGGACGTCCGCGACGCTCTTCCCCTTGTAGTGGATCTCGAGCGTCTCCCGGTTGTAGCGCCGGCCCTTGCAGACCTCGCAGTGCACGTACACGTCCGGGAGGAACTGCATCTCGATCTTGATGACGCCGTCGCCCTGGCAGGCCTCGCAGCGGCCGCCGCGCACGTTGAACGAGAAGCGGCCCGGCGTGTAGCCGCGCAGCCGCGACTCGGGGACCTGCGCGAAGAGCTCGCGGATCGGCGCGAACAGGCCGGTGTACGTGGCCGGGTTCGAGCGCGGGGTGCGGCCGATCGGCGACTGGTCGATGTCGATGACCTTGTCGATGTGCTGGATGCCTTCGACCTTCTGGTGCGCGCCGGGCCGATCCTTCGCCTTGTACAGGACCTGCGCGAGCCGGCGGTACAGGATCTCGTTCACGAGCGTGCTCTTCCCCGATCCCGACACGCCGGTGATGGCGACGAAGACGCCGAGCGGGATGCGCACGTCGATGTCCTTCAGGTTGTGCTCGCGCGCGCCCTTCACGACGATCGCCTCGCGGCGCGGCGCGCGCCGCGCGGCGGGGAGCTGGATCCGCCGCCGCCCGGAGAGGTAGGCGCCGGTGATGGAGCGCTCCTCCGCGAGGATGTCGTCGAGCGGGCCCTCGGCGACGATCCGTCCGCCGTGCTCGCCGGCGCCCGGGCCGATGTCGATGATCCAGTCGGCGGTGCGGATCGTCTCCTCGTCGTGCTCGACGACGATCACGGTGTTCCCGAGGTCCCGCATGCCGAGCAGCGTGCGGATGAGCTTCGCGTTGTCGCGCTGGTGGAGGCCGATCGAGGGCTCGTCGAGGATGTACAGGACGCCCATGAGGCCCGAGCCGATCTGCGTCGCGAGGCGGATGCGCTGCGCCTCGCCGCCGGAGAGCGTCGTCGCGGCGCGGTCGAGCGTGAGGTAGTCGAGCCCGACGTCCACGAGGAAGCCGAGCCGCTGGCGGATCTCCTTCAGGACCTGCCGCGCGATCTTCCGCTCGCGGCCGCCGAGCGGGCCGCGCTCGCGCTCGAGCGCGTTCGCCCACTCCACCGCCTCGAGGACCGTCATCGAGGTCACGTCGACGATGCTCCGCTCGCCGATGAGGACGGCGAGCGTCTCGGGCCGGAGGCGCCGGCCCTTGCACACCGGGCACGGCCGCTCGCTCATGTAGCGCTCGATGTCCTCACGGATGTGCTCGCTCGTCGTCTCGCGGTGATCGCGCTCGAGGCGCGGGATGACGCCCTCCCACTCCACGTCGTACGAGCGGCGCTGGCCCTTGCGGTCCTCGTACGAGAGCTTCAGCGGGTCGTCGGTGCCGCGCAGGATCGCGTCGACCGCCTTCTTCGGGAGGTCGCGGACGGGCGTGTCGAGCGAGAAGCCGACCTTGCGCGCGAGGCCGGTGAGCGCGGCGAGGCGGAACTGGGCCATCCCGCCGCTCTTCGCCCAGGGGAGGATCGCGCCCTGGCGGATGGAGAGGTCGGGGTTCGCGAGGATGAGGTCGGGATCGGGCTCCAGGCGCGTGCCGAGCCCGGTGCACGCGGGACACGCGCCGTGCGGCGAGTTGAAGGAGAACGTGCGCGGCTCGATCTCGCCGATGGAGAAGTCGCCGTGCGGGCAGGCGAGACGCTGCGAGAAGAGGCGACCTTGGACGGCCGTCTTCTTCTCGTCGGCCGGCGCGATGAGGACGAGGCCCTCGCCCAGGCGGAGCGCCGTCTCCACCGAGTCCGCGAGGCGCGGCCGCTCCTCCTCGGCCTGCGCCGCCGGGGGGACGACGAAGCGGTCGACGACGACCTCGACCGAGTGCTTCTTCATCTTGTCGGGGGAGAGCTCGTCCGACAGGTCGTGGACGACGCCGTCCACTCGCACGCGCGCGAAGCCGGCGCGCCGCGCCGTCGCGAAGAGCTGCTGGTGCTCGCCCTTGCGATCCCGAACGAGCGGCGCGAGGACGAGCAGCCGCGTGCCCTCGGGGTACGCGGCGATCTGGTCGACGATCTCCTGCGGCGTCTGCAAGACGATCGGGATGCGGTGCGCCGGGCAGTGCGGCACCCCGACGCGCGCGAAGAGCAGGCGGAGGTGGTCGTAGATCTCGGTGACCGTGCCGACGGTGGACCGCGGGTTCCGCGTCGTCCCCTTCTGGTCGATCGAGACGGCGGGCGAGAGCCCCTCGATGAGCTCGACGTCCGGCTTCTCCATCTGGCCGAGGAACTGCCGCGCGTACGCCGACAGCGACTCGACGTAGCGGCGCTGGCCCTCGGCGTAGATCGTGTCGAACGCGAGCGACGACTTGCCGGAGCCCGAGAGCCCGGTGATGACGACGAGCCGGTCCCGTGGGATCCGGACGTCGATGCCCTTGAGGTTGTGCTCGCGCGCGCCCTTGACGTAGATGTGCGTCGGGGCGCCGGCGGCCTCGCCGCTCACGCGGCCTGCCGGAGCTCGCGCACGACGAGCGCGTCCGCGCCCCGGCGGAAGTACCCCTCGGGTGGGGGCAGGAGGGGCGCGATCGTCCCGAGGATCGCGATCGGAGCGAGGATGCCTGCCATCGTCACCGCCTGTCCCTCCTCCCGCGGACGACGCGCTTCGTCCGCGCCGCGGCGTCCGCCGAGCCGGCCATCTGCTCGAGCGTGCGCAGCTCCGGCGAGGCCTGCCCGAGCACGAGCAGGCCGCGCAGCTCGACGATCTCGTCGCGCAGCATCGCCGCCCGCTCGAAGTCGAGGTCGCGCGCCGCCTGCTTCATCTGCGTCTCGAGGTCCTTCACGAGCCGTACCAGCTCGTCGCGCGGCATGTCCTTCGCGCGGAACACCGTCTGCTCGCGGTGCTCCCCCTCCTCGGCGACCGCGCGAAGCCGGATGCCGATGTCCCTGATCGCCTTCACGATGCTCTGCGGCTCGATGCCGTGCTGTTCGTTCCAGGCGAGCTGCGCCGTGCGCCGGTAGTCGGTCTCCTCGATCGCCTGCTTCATCGAGTCGGTCATCCGGTCGGCGTACATGATCACGGTGCCCTCGACGTGCCGCGCCGCGCGGCCGATGACCTGGATGAGCGACCCCTTCGACCGCAGGTACCCCTCCTTGTCGGCGTCGAGGATCGCGACGAGCGTCACCTCGGGGAGGTCGATGCCCTCGCGCAGCAGGTTCACGCCGACGATGACGTCGTACACGCCGAGACGGAGGTCGCGCAGGATCTCGATCCGCTCGAGCGTCTCGACCTCGGAGTGCAGCCACATCACCTTCACGCCCATCTCGCGGACGTGGTCGGCGAGGTCCTCGGCCATCTTCTTCGTGAGCGTCGTCACGAGCGCGCGCTGGTCCTTCGCGACCCGCGCCTGGATCTCGCCGAGGAGGTCGTCGATCTGACCCGCGGTCCTGCGGACGTGGATGACCGGGTCGATGAGCCCCGTCGGGCGGATGATCTGCTCCACGAACCGCGCGCGGCCGCCCACCTTGCCCTCCTCGTACGGGCCCGGGGTCGCGGACACGTAGACCGTCTGGCCGAGCCGCTCCTCGAACTCGTCGAAGCGCAGCGGCCGGTTGTCGAGCGCGCTCGGCAGCCGGAAGCCGTACTCGACGAGGATCTCCTTGCGTGAGCGGTCCCCGCCGTACATGCCGCGCACCTGCGGGATGGTCATGTGCGACTCGTCGATGAACGCGAGGAGGTCCGGCGGGAAGTAGTCGAGGAGCGTCCACGGGCGGCTCCCCGCCGGGCGGCGCGCGAGGTGCCGGGAGTAGTTCTCGATGCCGTGGCACGTGCCCGTCTCGCGGAGCATCTCGATGTCGAAGTTCGTGCGCTGGCGCAGCCGCTGCGCCTCGAGGAGGCGGCCCTGGCCCTCGAGCTCGGCGACGCGCCCCCCGAGCTCGGCCTCGATGTCCTTGATGGCCTCGACGAGCTTCTCGCGCGGCGTCACGAAGTGGCGCGCGGGATAGATGTCCACCTTGTCGCGCTCGGCGAGCACCTCGCCCGTGAGCGGATCGAGCTCGGTGATCCGCTCGATCTCGTCGCCGAAGAACTCCACGCGGACGGCGAGGTCCTCGTACGCCGGGTACACCTCGAGCGAGTCGCCGCGCACGCGGAAGATCCCGCGGGTGAACGCGGTGTCGTTGCGCTCGTACTGGATGTCCACGAGGTGCCGCAGCACCTTGTCGCGTCGCTCGCGCTCACCCCGTCGGAGCCGGACCGTGACGGCGCCGTAGTCGACGGGCGCGCCGAGGCCGTAGATGCACGAGACCGAGGCGACGATGATGACGTCGCGCCGCTCGAAGAGCGACCGCGTCGCGGCGTGCCGCATCTTGTCGATCTCGTCGTTCCGAGACGAATCCTTCTCGATGTACGTGTCGCTCCGCGGGATGTACGCCTCGGGCTGGTAGTAGTCGTAATACGAGACGAAGTAGTGCACGGCGTTGTTCGGGAAGAACTCGCGGAACTCCCCGTACAGCTGCGCCGCGAGCGTCTTGTTGTGCGCCATGACGAGCGCCGGACGGCGCGCCTCGGCGATGACCTTCGCCATCGTCACCGTCTTCCCCGACCCCGTCACTCCGAGGAGCACCTGGTCGCGCCGGCCTTCGCGCACGCCCGCGGCGAGCGCGCTCGAGGCCTTCTCCTGGTCACCGGCGAGCGGCCAAGGGAGCTCCAGCCGGAAGTCGGCTTCGCCGGCAGGACGGTCGAGGGGCAGGTCCAGGACTTCCGTGGGGTCCACCGTCACATCCTAGAACGGGCGTTCGGTCCGGCGCCCCATGCGCCGACCCTCTCCATCCTAGTGCCGGAACGCGGCTGTCCTTGGCTCCGTTGAGTCACCGGCGAGGATCAGGGAGGGGCATGGGACGACGCCGGCGCTTCATGTCCGACGACGGGGGCCGGAACCAAGTCGAGTTCACCCTGCCGCTGCCGATCCTCATGTGCATCCTCATGGGGATCATGCAGTTCGGGCTCATCTTCGCGGCGTACATCACGGTCAACAACGCCGTGCGCGAGGGCGCGCGGTGGGGGTCGATCTACGTGTACGGCGCGAGCGCCACCAGGCCACGAACAGCACGTCACGCCAGAACGGCGTCGCCGAGCGGATCATCGCCGGCCGGGGATCCTGAACATCCCCTCGAGCCTCGGCGGCTCGAACGACAACTTCGACGCCGGATCGTCGTGGGCGGCGGGCACCGTCGCCTCGGGCTGCTTCGACCAGACGCCCACGCCGGCGTTGAAGCGCGGGGACTTCACGATCTGCTACACGATCCCGAGCGGGGTGACGTCGAGCGGCTCGCGCCGGGGCCACTACATGGAGGTCACCGCGTGGCACCACCAGCGGGTCTTCATGCCGCTGCTCGACACGTTCCTGCCGGACGACACGACCAGGGCGTCCGGCTCCCAGTCGCGGTGGCTGCGGCTACCCGGTCGCGTGAACGTGGTGATCAACTAGACTCCAGATCTTCCCGGCCGAGCTGAGGAGGGGCATCCGCGCATGGACCCGAGACGCCGCGCGCGCATCATCCCGATCCTGGGCGTGCTGCTCGCCCTGGGGGCAGGGGCGGCCACCTTCTTCTAGGCGTCGAGCGCTCAGACCGCGGCACCCGCGCCCGAGGAGCCGAAGGTCGAGGTCCTCGTCGCCGCGCGCGAGCTGCCGGCGCGCGCCGCGCTCACCGCCGCCGACGTGAAGGTCGCCCGCATCGCCGTCGACGCCGCGCCGCCGACCGCGCCGAAGGACCCGAAGGAGGCCCTCGGCCGGGTCCTCGTCGCGAGCGTCACCGTCAACGAGCCGCTCCTCCCGACGAAGTTCGCCGCGACCGAGCGCGCGTTCACCGTGTTCGCGATCGGCGGGCAGCTCCAGCCGGGCTCGCCGAACTACCGGGTCATGACCATCACCGTCCCGGACAACTTCGCCGTCGGCGGCATCCCGGTCCCGGGCGACACCGTGGACATCATGTACGTCTTCAGCTTCGACCCGGCGGTGCGGCTCGCGCAGCAGGCCGGCGCGAACCCGGCGACCCAGCGCACGACGCAGGACACCGTCGCCAAGGTCATCCTCGGCCCGATGCGGATCCTCTCGCGGACGGCGACCGTCTACACCATCCGCGTGGACGCCGCGCTCGCGGAGCGCATCGCGTACATCCAGGCCGCGGGGAGCACGCTCCGGCTCCTGCTGCGCGCGCCGCAGGACGACCGCGTCGTCACGACGACCGGCGCGACCTTCCAGACCGTCTTCCAGCAGTTCAGGTCCCCGATCCCCGAGCGCGTCCAGCCTCAGGCCTACGGCCGCCGCTCTCGTCCTCGCTCGGCCATTGCGCGCGCCGCTTCGAAGGCGGTCCGGACCTGCGTCCGGGTCGCCTCGCGGTCCGCGCCGTTCTCGATGACGACCGTCGCCGCGCTCCGGAATTCCTCATCGCTGCGCTGGTGCCGCAGGCGCGCCTCCGCCTCGGCCCGCGCCATCCCCCGCTCGCGCAGCCGCTCGAACATGACCTCGCTCGGGGCGAGCACGACCCAGATCTCGTCGTACGTGCCGCGCAGTGGCGAGTCGAGCAGCTTGATCGCCTCGACGACGAGGATCGCGTCCTCGGGCAGCATCGACCGCGCCTCGAGGACGCGCGCGACGACGCGCGGGTGGATGATCCGCTCGAGCTGCTGCAGCTTCGCCGGATCGGCGAAGACCTCCGCGGCGAGCTTCGCGCGGTCGATCTCCCGGTCCTCGCCGAGCACCTGCGTGCCGAACTGCTGGACGATCGCGCTGTAGCCCACCGTCCCGCGGCTCTGCTCCTGACGGACGATCGCGTCGGCGTCGATGACCTTCGCGCCGAGCTCGCGCAGCATCTGCGCGACGGTGCTCTTCCCCGCACCGATGGGCCCGGTGAGCCCGATGGCGTACGCGGTCACTCGCTCTTCGCCGCCCACTCGTCGTACAGGGCGCGCAGCGCCTCCTCGAGGCTGGCGTGCTCCTCGCCGACGCGCCGCGTCTCCATGTAGTTCCCGCTGCTCGCGACGTCGGCGAGGCGCTGCTCGAGCGCCTTGATGCGCTCCTCCATCTCCTTGATCCGCGCCTCGAGCGCGGCGACGTCACGAGCGCTCCCTCGGCTGGGCCGCCTTCTCACCGTCGTCGCTCGAAGAGCCATGGCGGGTCGGGCCTGCGGGTGACGACCCGGGCCTTCGTCCTGGCGACGGCCCTCCCACGCCAGCACGCTCTTCTCGCGACGACGGTTCGCGGCGGCCGCCTCGGCCGCCCGTAGCGACTGGAGCGAGCTCCAGTTGCCCTGGTGGCGCTCGAGCGTGCCGCCCTCGACGAGCCACACCTCGGTCGCGAGCTTGTCGATGAGGTAGCGGTCGTGCGAGACGAAGAGGATCGCTCCGTCATAGTCGAGGAGGACGGCCTCGAGGGCCTCGCGCGCGGCGACGTCGAGGTGGTTCGTCGGCTCGTCGAGGACGAGGAGGTTCGCCTCGCGCGCGCCGAGCCGGGCGAGCGCGAGGCGGGAGCGCTCGCCGCCGGAGAGGACCGCGACGTCCTTGAAGACGTCCTCGCCGCGGAAGAGGAAGCGCGCGAGGAGGTCGCGCGCAGCCTGTTCGGGCATGCCGGTGGCCGCGCGCAGCGCGTCGAGGACGGAGCCCGAGCCGAGGTCGTGCTGCGCCTGCGCGAGATAGCCGACGCGCGCGGTCGGCGCGCTCGAGACGTAGCCGTCGAGCGCCGGGATCCGGCCGATGAGCGTGCGCACGAGCGTGGTCTTGCCGGCGCCGTTGGGTCCGACCACCGCGACGCGCGCGCCGCGGCCCAGACGCAGCCCCGCGACCGTGGCGACGATGCGGCCGGGATAGCCCGCGACGAGATCCGTCGCCTGCAGCACCATCTC
>VGOU01000050.1 GCA_016875795.1 Chloroflexota bacterium
TCGCCTGCCGCGATGCCGCGGCCCGGCAGGGCGACGAGCGCCGCGAGCGCGGCGGCGAACGAGGCGAAGGGCACGAGCGGGTGCGCGCCGAGCGTGACCGCGGCCGCTCCGACGGACATGAGCGCCGTCGAGGCGAGCGCGCCGGTCATCTAGCGGCGGAGGCTAGCGCGCCGCAACCGTTCGGCGAGGTAGATCGCCACCGCCGCGGCCTGCATGGCCACGGAGACGCCGAGGACGATGCGCGCCATGGAGAGCGCGTCGCGCGCCACGGTGAGGAGGAGGATGATCTCCGCGACGACAGCGAGGGCGAGCAGCGGGCCGATGACCATGCGCCCGCGCCCGACGAAGTACGAGACCCACAGCGAGAGGAGCGCGTTCGACAGGGCCGCGAGGCCGTACAGACCGAGGATCGACCTCGTGAGCGGGTACTGCGGGCCGACGACGAGGTCGGTGAGGGCCTCCGGCGCGACGAGGTACGCGAGCGCGACGATGCCGCTCGTGACGAGGACGAACGCGAGCGCGGCCCACAGGTACTTGTCCGGATCGTGGCCGAGCGCGTCGGCGCGGCTCGTCCGCTCGAGCAGGATGAGGCCGACGGCGATGGGCGCGAACAGGACGATCTTCCCCATCGTGATCGCGGCCGCGTACGCGCCGGCCTCCGCCGGGATGCGCCACGGCGCGATGAGGCCGTCGACGAAGGTGAGCGAGGCGTAGCCGAAGAAGATCACCGCCGCGAGGAGGAAGAAGCGCGTCTCGGCTTTCCCCAGGTCGACCTCGTGGACGGCGCCCCGCGCGGAGCCGAGCAGCGGCGCGAGCGGGATGAGCGCGCCCACGGCCCCCACGAGCAGCGCGAAGGCCGCTCCGAGGAACGCGCCGTTCACCGGCGGGCCGGCGGGCACGGGCGAGCTCGTCAGCCACAGCACGAGGCCGACGCCGACGGCGAGCCGCGTGAGCGCGATGACGATGAAGAGCGTGCCGAACCAGAAGAACCGCGCGAGGCCCTGGAGCAGGCCGAGCGTGAACGTGAGGAGGATCGCGAGGAAGAGCGTGGCCCCGAGCGTGCCGACGGCGAACGGCGAGAGCGGCTCCACGCGCACGAGGAAGGAGAGCGCGACGACGGCCGCCGCCGGCGCGCCGCCGAGCAGGAGGATCCGGCGCAGCCAGCGCCGTACGAACACGTGCAGGGCGGGCTCCTCGTCCCGCGCCCGGTACTGCGCGACGAGCTTGGCCGTCGCGGACTGGATCACCTGGCCGCCGAGCTGCTCGAGGATGAGGACGGCGAAGAAGGCGGTGAGGATCGCGTAGTCCTCCGGGCGGAGGAGGCGGGCCATGATGACCTGGTACCCGTACGCGAGGACGTTCGCGACCGTCGTCGCGCCGAGGAGCCAGATCGCGCCCGCGTTCGCGCGGGCGAGCGCTATCGCGCGCGCCGGGACCAAGTCGGCCTAGTGCGAGTGGCCGTGACCGGCGCCGACCGGCTCCGCCGGAGCCGCCGGCGCGACCGCGAGGAAGTTCGTGATGAGCTCGTCGAACTCCGGAGCGTCGTAGCCCTCGATCCCGCCGTTGTCGGCGAGCTCGGCGATGCGCGGGTCGATCGGCATCTTCGCGAGGAGCGGCGCGTTCGACGCGATGACGAGCTTCAGGCCCTGCGACGGGCCGAACACCTCGAGGCGCGAGCCGTCAGGCGCGGTGACGTAGCTCATGTTCTCGACGACGCCGAGGATGTCGCCGCCGAGCTGCTTCACGAGACGCACGGCCTTCGTGACGACCATCGTCGCGAGCGCCTGCGGCGTCGTCACGAGCACCACGCCGTCGACGGGCAGCGCCTGCATGACGGTGAGAGGCGCGTCGCTCGTGCCCGGCGGGAGGTCGACGATGAGGAAGTCGAGCTCGCCCCACGCGACGTCGCTGAAGAACTGGCGGATCGCGCCCGAGACCATCGGGCCGCGCCAGATGACCGCCTCCTCTTCGCTCGGGAGGATGAGGTTCATGGACATGATCGGGATCCCGGTGCGCGACCGCGGCGGGGCGAGGGTCTGGGTGCCGTGTACGACGCCCGGCTTCTCCCGCACGCCGAACATGCGCGGGATCGACGGGCCGGTGATGTCGCCGTCGAGGACGCCGACCTTCATCCCGCGGCGCGAGAGGCCGACGGCGAGCAGTCCGGCGACGAGCGACTTCCCCACGCCGCCCTTGCCCGACATGACCGCGATGACGTGCTTCACCCCGGCCTGCTGCGCCACGCCCTTCGGGCCGCCCGAGGGGGCCGGCGGGCGCTCCGGCAGGTCGGCCGGCAGCTTGCCCGTCGCGGCGAGCTCGTTCAGCTGGCGCATGACGGTGTCGATCTCGAGGCGCCCGCGGCCGTGGCCGCCGACGGCCTGCGCGATCGTCTCACCCTTGGAGATCGAGCACGAGGCGCAGGACAGCCCGTAGGCGGCGAAGATGCGGGCGGCGTCGGGCCAGCGCTCGACGACGTCCGCGATCGTGGTGTCGGGGGTGATCTGAGGCACGGGGGCTCCTCTCGGCGGGACTGCGTCCAGTGTAGGCGGCCGGCCCGCGGCGATCCGATCCGATTAGCATCGCCCTCACGTGATGTCGAAGGTCGGGCCCTCGTGAGGGTCCCTCCCGCTGCGGCGGGTATGGAGCGTGTGGAGGCCGTGCCGCTGGCATGGCCTTTTTTCATGGGGTCCGCATTCCGACGGAACGGTCGCATCGAAAGGAGCGGACATGCCTGAGCTGAGCCTCATCCCGCGCGCGGCCAAGTACTTCGACATGTTCCAGCGCAGCGCCGACCTGAACCTCGAGGGAGCGCGTCTCCTGGCGCAGCTGCTCGAGCCCGGCGCGGACATCGAGCGCGTCTCGCGCAGGCTGAAGGACGTCGAGCACAGCGCCGACGAGAACACCCACGAGATCTTCGCGGCGCTGAATGTCTCGTTCGTCACGCCGCTCGACCGCGAGGACATCAGCGAGCTCGCCTCGGCCCTGGACGACGTGGTCGACTGGACCGAGGAGGCCGGCCGCAGGGTGCGCCTCTACCGGCTCGCCGAGACGCCTCCGCTCGCGCGCAAGCTCGCGCGCGTGCTGCTCGACCAGGCGGAAGAGATCGCGAAAGGCGTCCGCATGCTCGGGCCGAGCCGCAAGCCCGCGGAGCTCGAGAAGACGACGCAGGAGATCCACCGGCTCGAGAACGAGGGCGACGACCTCTTCTCCGACGCGATCGCCGGCGTGTACGACGGGGTCACCGACGTGCCGGGGGTCATCCGCGCGACGCGGCTGTCCGACCTGTACCAGGTGCTCGAGACGGCCACGGACAAGGCCGAGCACGTCGCCGTCGTCATGCACAACGTCGCGCTGAAGCACGGGTAGCCGGCCGTGGATGCCGCTCTCGGCGTCTTCGCGCTCGGCGTGATCCTCTCCTACACGTACGCCTTCATCGGCGGGTTCACCGACGCGGCGAACGCGATCGCGACGAGCGTCGGCACGCGCGCCTTCACCCCCACGCAGGCCGTCATCGTCGGCGCGGTGTTCGAGCTCCTCGGGGCGCTCACCGGCACCGCGGTCGCGCTCACCATCGGCCGCGGGATCGTCGCGCCCGAGCTCCTGACGCAGACGGCCGTGGTCGCGGCGCTGCTCGGCGCGATGACGTGGAGCCTCATCACGTACCGCCGCGGCATCCCCGTGAGCGAGACGCACGGCCTCATCGGGGGGATGGTGGGCGTCGGCCTCTTCGCCGCCGGCGCCGGCGCGGTGAACTGGAGCAGCGTGCTGCCGGTCCTCGCGGCCATCGTCGTCTCCCCCACCCTCGGCGCGCTCGGCGGGCTCGCCGTCATCGTGTTCATCTACTACGTCTTCCAGGGCATGCCGCGCTCGCGCGCCACCGGACTGTTCCGGAACCTGCAGCGCCTCTCGTCGGTCTACATGGCGTTCAGCCACGGCCGGAACGACGCGCAGAAGCCGATGGGCGTGCTCACGATCGCCATCGCCGTCTACACCGGCGCGCGCATCACCGAGGTCCCGCTCTGGGTCATCCTCAGCATCGCCACCACCGCCGCGCTCGGCGTCGCCGCCGGGGGCTGGCGGATCATCCGCACGCTCGGCATGCGCGTCACCGGCCTCTCGACGGAACAGGGCTTCGCCGCTGAGATGTCGGCCGCCACCGTCCTCTGGCTCGCCTCGGAGCGCGGCATCCCGGTGAGCACGACGCACACGATCACGTCGGCGATCGTCGGAACGGGGCTCGCCCGGCGCTGGACGGCCGTCCGCTGGGGGATCGTGAGCGAGATCGCGATGTCGTGGGTGCTCACCCTGCCCGCGACGATCGCGCTCGGCTACGGCTACGCCGCGACCATCCACGCCGTGTTCCGCTGATCGAGGGGACGGGGCCGCCCCGCTATTCGCGCGCGAGCGCGCGGACGGCCCACACGAGCATGAACATGGCCGTCGCGACGAGCACGATCGTGCCCCCTGAGGCCGTGTTCAGCCAGTAGGACAGGAAGATGCCGGCGACGGAGCAGGCCACGGCGAGCGCGACGGCGAGGTACAGCATGTGGCGGATCTTCCGCGCGAGGAGCCGTGCGGTCGCCGCGGGCGTCACCAGGAGGGCGACGACGAGGATGACCCCGACGATCTGGATCGAGATCGCGATCGACAGGCCGATGAGCACGAGGAGGAGCGCGTCGTAGCGCGCGACCGGCAGCCCCGCCGCGGCGGCGCCCGTGGGGTCGAAGCTCACGAAGACGATCTCCTTCCACACGAGGAAGAGGACCCCGACGACGAGCGCGACCGTCCCCGCCCCGAGCCAGAGCTGCTCGCTCGAGACGCCGAGCACGTCGCCGAGGAGCACGCCGAGCAGGTCGCCCGTGTAGGAGCGGATCGAGCTGAAGAGGACGACACCGAGCGCGAACATGCCGGAGAAGACGACCCCGATGAGGGTGTCCTCGCGCAGGCTCGATCGCCGCCCGGCGAGGCCGATGGCGAGCGCGCCGGCCACGGCGGCGATCGATCCGCCGATGACGAGGTCGGCCTTCGCGAGCTGGGCCACGACGACGCCGGGGAACGCGATGTGCGCGACGGCGTCGCCGAGGAAGGCGAGACCCCGGAGCACCACGAACACGCCGACGCAGGCGCAGACGATGCAGACGAGCACCGCGGCGACGAGCGCGCGCTGGACGAACCCGTAGGCCAGCGGCTCGAGCAGCTCAGGCATGGTGCTCGTCAGCCATGAGGTTCGGCTCCACGCGGTGGCCGCCGTACGTGGCGCGGAGCACCGCGTCGTCGCGCAGGATCGAGACGTCGCCCTGGGCGACGATGCCGCGGTTCATGCACACGACGCGCGCGAAGTGGGCCATGACGCTCGCCAGGTCGTGCGTGGCCACGAGCACGGTCCGGCCGCGCGCGGTCTCTTCCTCGAGCACCGCCATGAGCTGCTCCTCGGTGGTCGGGTCCACGCCCGTGGCGGGCTCGTCGAGCAGGAGGATCTCCGGATCCGCGAAGAGCGCCCGTGCGAGCAGCACGCGCTGGCGCTCGCCGCCGGAGAGGTCCGTGACCGGGCGCCGGCGCAGGTACTCGGCGTCGACGCGGGCGAGAGCGGCCGCGGCGTCACGGCGGTCCGCCGGACGGGGCGGGCGGCCAAGGCCGAGGCGTCCGATGCGCCCCATGAGCACGACGCTCTCGACGGTGAGCGGGAAGTCCCAGCGGACGTGCTCCTGCTGCGGGAGGTACGACATCCTTGGGCGCGCGGCCTGCGGCTCCCCGCCGAGCACGCGGACCTCGCCGTGCCGCGGCCGCAGCAGCCCGACGATCGTCTTCAGGAGCGTGGACTTTCCCGACCCGTTCGCCCCGACGAGCGCGACCATCTCGCCGCTCCGGACCTCGAGGTCGACGGCGTCGATCGCGAGCGTGCCGTCGTAGCCCGCGGCCACGCGCTTCAGCTGTATCGCTGCTTCGGGCACGGCAGCGCGACGATATGACGCGGGCGGGGCGACGGTCACCTCAGGGCAGCGACGATCCGCTCCATCACGGTGCGCATGAGGCCGATGTAGGTGTCGGCGGGCTTCTCGTTCAGGCTGTCGGTGGGGATGTCGGCCACGACGTTGCGCACGCCGGCCTCCTTGGCGAGCGCCTCGCTCAGCTTCGGGGAGGCCTGCGACTCGACGAACACGGCCGGGACGCTCGCCCTCTTCACCTTCTCGACGAGCGCCGCGAGCTCGGACGGCGACGGGTCCTTGTCGCCTTCGGGCTGCACGAAGCCCACGATCTCGAAGCCGTACGCCTTCGCGAAGTACGGCCAGGCGTCGTGGGAGGTCACGAGCTTCCTCCGCGGCGCGGGGACCTCCGCCACCTTCCTCTTCAGCTCGTCGTGGAGCTTTACGAGCTCCGCGTCGTACGCCGCGGCGGCGCGCCCGTACGCGTCCCTCCCCGCGGCGTCGGCCTGGATGAGCCCGTCGCGGATCCGCTCGACGTACTTGCGCGCGAGCTCCGCGTCGAACCACATGTGCGGGTTGTCGTCGATGGCCGCGAGGCCGTCGGTCACCGTGACGACGACGGCACCGGGCCTCTTGTTCTTCAGCAGGTCCTCCACCCACTCGTCGAGGTGGAGACCGTTCACCACGATCACCGACGCGTCCGCCACCTTCCGCGCGTCCTCCGGCTTCGGGCTGTACTCCTCCACGTGGGCGCCCGCCGGGGCGATCGACGTCACCGACACGCGGTCGCCGCCGACGTTCTTCACGAGGTCCGCGAGGATCGTGGTGGTCGTGACGACCTTGAGCCCGCCACCGGGAGTCGAGCCGACGCCGGCGCACGCGGTCCCGGCGAGGGACCCGACGAGGATGAGCACGAAGAGCAGACGCATTGAGGCCTCCCTGATGAGAATAATCTTCACTCCCATTATGAGAACCGTTGTCAAGTAGGCGGGCCTCGTATGCTGGTGCGCGTGCAGCGGCGCGCGAAGGCGCTCGAATCGCGCATCACGTCCCGAGGGCGCCGCCTGACGAGCCAGCGCCTCGTCGTCGCCCAGGCCCTCGCGGACGCCGGCGCGGCCATATCGGCGCAGGAGCTACACGAGCGCCTGCGCAGGCGCCACCCGCGGCTCGGCCTGGCCACCGTGTACCGCGCCCTCGAGGCGCAGGTCGAGAGCGGCATGGCGCGGCGCCTCGAGCGGCCCGGCCACGTCTACGTGTACGTCGCCTGCTCGCCCGAGCACCACCATCATCTGGTCTGCACGTCGTGCCAGCGCGTGCGGGATGCGGATGAGAGCGTGGTCGCGTCGATGGTCCGGGGCGTGCGCGAGCGGCACGGCTTCGCGGTGGATCACGCGCGGCTCGACCTCTACGGCCTCTGCGCCGCCTGCCGGAGCGCGAGCTAGCGGCGGTCCTCCGCGAGCGTGACGGCGAACGCGGTCGTCACGGGGACGCAGGCCACGAGCCCGATGCTCGCGACGATGACCGTGACGACGCTGAGGACCATGCCCTCGCTGTTCAGCGCGACCGAGAGCGGCTGGTAGCCGAGCGAGAGCAGGACGATGAGCGGGAGCGCACCGCCGAAGTACGCGAGCGCGAGCGTGTTGATGAGCGAGCCGATGTGGTCGCGGCCGACGCGCAGCGCCGAGAGGTAGAGCGCGCGCCCGCGCAGCTCCGGGTCGACCGACGCGAGCTCGAACGTCGTCGATGACTGGCCGACGGCCATGTCGACGAGCGCACCGAGCGACCCGACGATGAGTCCCGCGAGCGCGAGCCGGGCGACGTCGAGCCGGTCCCCGGTCGCGACGGCGAGGTAGATCGTGTCCTCGTCCGTGAAGCCGCTCATGCGCGCGGCGCCGAGGACGAGCGCGCCGAGCCCCCCGACGATGACGAGGCCGACGAGCGTCCCGCCGAGCGCGGCGACGCTCTTGCGGCCGAACCCGTGCACGACGAAGACCGACGCCGCGAGCACGGCGACGGAGCCGACGGCCGTGGCGACGAGCGGGTCCTCGCCGCGCTGGATCGCCGGGACGATGGCGAGGAGGAACACCGCGATGCTCGCGGCGAGGCCGCCGAGCGCCGCGGCGCCCGCGAGCCGCGCGATCCCGAGGAGCACGATGACGAGGAGCAGCGCATACGGGATGAGCGACGGCACCCGGACGACCTCGGCGATCGTGTACGTGCGCTGAGTCCCCTCGCGCGAGAGCGCGAGCAGGACGCGGTCGCCCTCCTTCAGCAGGCCGGCGGGGGTGAGCGCGCGCCGGCCGCCCCACTCGAGCGTCACCCGCTCGCCTCTGTAGAGGCTCGAGTCGAGCTCGGCCTCGAGGCGCTGGAAGAGCTGGCCGCGCTCGACGCCGGGGACGCCGCGCTCGCCCGTCTGCAGGACGCGGACGACGTGCGCGTCGACGACCGTGCCGGCGGCGCCCGTGTTCGCGTCGCCGCACCCCGCGAGGAGGATCGCCGCGAACGCGACCGCGAGCAGCCGGCGCATCCCGCTCAGGCTACGGAGATCCGCCGCCCTCGCCGAACAGCATCTGCTGGAGGTCCGGCAGCGCCGCGCCTAGCCCGAGCACGAACAGGATGCCGATCCACAGGCTGGCCACGCCGACGATGAGACCGAGCGCCAGGTACATCAGCCGCAACCGCTGGGCTCCGATGAAGCCGGTGGCCGACACGAACGCGACCAGGGTGTTGGAGAGGAGCAGCCCGACGGTGAATGCGACGAGGATCACGACACCGGTCCCAGGGTCGCTCGCCGCGCCGGCGACGCCGGCGAGCAGGAGCGCCTGCGAGCCGGTCTCCGCGCCGACGCCGTGGATCACGCCGACACCGAACGCGGTCCGCGGGCCGTACTGCGTCGCATGGGCCGACGGCTGGTGCGCGTGGCCGTGGATGCGCGCCTGCAGCGCGCCCCATCCGTAGCGGACGAGGTCGAAGACCACCATCCAGCGGCTGCGGAGGCGGACATCCCCCTTCCCGCGCAGGGTCTGGACGACGGAGAACAGGACCCAGACCCCGAGCAGTACGAGCGTCACGCCGACGACCTTCTCGAGGATCGGGTCGACCCACTCCGGGAGGATCGCCGCGAACAGGAGCGCGAGCACGCCGAGCGCGACGACCATCGACGCGTGGCCGAGCGCGTACAGAGTGGCGAGCCCGAGCGCGTGGCGCTGCTCGTGCGCGAAGCGGGAGCCGATGAGCGCGTGGATGGCGCCGGCGTCGTCGTGCGAGTGGTCGTGCGCGGTGACGTGCTCGTCATGGCCCCGGGCATCGACCGGGGCGCCGGGCGGGACGTCCACGTCGGCGTGGCTCGCCCTCGTCGTGCTCGTGATGTCGGTGATCGCGGCGATGTGGTCCCAGTCGAAGCCGTGACGGAAGCCGAGGACGAGCATCCCGAGCATGAGGGCCACGCCACCCTCAGGCATCGTCGTCCCTCATACCCTCACGGCCCTGGTCCGCCGCGGCCGACCGAGATCAGCGAAGCGGTGGTGCGCCGTGTCGGAGTGGTGGTCGATGCCGGCGTGCGTGCACGGATCGACGTGCACGTTCACCTGCGCGAGACGCGGCACGTCGTGGAGCAGTCGGTGGCGCGCGTCCTCCGCGACCGCGTGGGCCTCGCCGACGGACCGGTCGGCGTCCACCGTCAGCCGGACATCGGCCCACAGCTGGTGGCCGACCCAGCGGATCCGCACCTCGGGGTCATCCACGACCCCAGGCGTCGCCGCGACGGCGCGCTCCACCGACGCGGTGACCTCCGGCTCGACGGCGTCCATGAGCCGGTGGAGCATCCGCCGCCCCGCGTCGCGCAGGACGAGGAGGATGCCGACCGTGATGAGCAGGCCGACGATCGGGTCGGCGAGGGGCTGGCCGAGCATCACGCCCACGCCGCCGGCGACGACGCCGAGCGACGTCAGGCCGTCCGCGCGGGCGTGGTGCCCGTCGGCGACGAGCGCGGCCGACCCGATCTCGTTGCCGACCCTGATGCGGTAGAGCGCGACCGCCTCGTTGCCGAGGAACCCGACGATCCCCGCGAGGACGACCCAGCCGAGGTGCTGGATCGGCTGCGGATCGAGCAGCCGCCGCACCGACTCGAGCCCCGCGACGGCCGTCGAGAGGGCGATCATCGCGACGATCACGACACCGGCGAGATCCTCCGCGCGGCCGTAGCCGTAGGTGTAGCGCCGGTTCGCGGCGCGCCGGCCGAGCGAGAACGCGATCCAGAGCGGCACCGCGGTGAGCGCGTCCGAGAAGTTGTGGATCGCGTCGGCGAAGAGCGCGACCGAGCCGCTGGCGAGCACGATGAGGAGCTGGAACGCGGCGGTCGCACCGAGCCCCGCGAGGGAGATCTTGAGCGCCTGGATGCCCCGCTCGCTCGTCTCGAGCGCGCGGTCCGACATGTCCTCGGCGTCGTGGGAGCGCCCGCTGAAGAACGAGCGCACGAGGCCGCGCAGGCCCCGGGCCCCCTTGTGCGGGTGGTCGTGGTGGGCGTGCCCGTGGTCGGCGTGGCCGCGATCGTGGTCGTGGCCGTCGTGGTGGTCGTGGGCGCCGTGGTCGTGGGCGCCGTGGTCCGCTGGCGGCGTCACACGCGGGCCCCCATCCCGCGCGCGAACGCGCGCGCGGGATGGGCGGCCGGTAGCTCGGCGAAGGTGAACGGCTCGCCCGCCGCGTGGTCGGCCTCGATCTCCCGGCGGATGCCTTCGATGTGCTCGAGCCGGCCCGCGTCGTGTCCCGGCGTCCGCGGCTCCGTCTTGAAGACGAGCAGGTACGCCGGGGCGTGGAAGGGATTCTCGTAGCCGGTCGGCACCTCGTCGCCGAACCAGAAGAGCGACCCCGCGCGCATGTGCCACCGCCGCCCGCGCGAGCACAGCACCCACTCGCCGCGCACGGTGTAGATGAGGCTCTCCGTCGGGTGCGGGTGGTCTACGAGGAACGCGCCGGCGGGGACCTCGATGTAGTGGCAGCCGCCGCGCGCGGCGTTCAGCAGCGGGCCGATCCGGCCTTCGAGGGTGTCGACCCCCGGCGCCCCGGCGATCGTCGGCAGGATCTTGATGCCGTCGATCTCCTCGACGACGCGGAGGGCCGTACCGCTCACGCGCTCTCCCGCGGCGGCACCGTCGCGTCGAGCACGCGCGCCGCCCAGCCCGAGATCGTCCGGAGCGCGAGGGGTGACACCGGTCGCCCGAACGTCGCGAGCGTCACCCGGTCCCAGATCCGCGCGACCGGATCCCCTACGACGGGCTGGAAGCTGTGGTCCACGGCCGGAATGATGACGAGATCCACGTCGCGGTTCCCGGCATCGCGCAGCGCGCGGTAGGTGACGAGCGCGTCCTCCACCCGGACGTTCATGTCGTCGCCGCCGTGCAGGACGAGCGCGGGGCAGCGGACGTTCCGGAGCTCGTGCACGACGGGACGCTCCATGTCCTGCCGGAAGCGCACGAGGTCGACCTCGACGGCCACGTCCTCGGCCTCGAGGCGGACCGTCCGATCGCCGCGCCGCGCGGCCGCGATGAACTCCTCCTCGCGGAACGCCCCGACGACCTCGCGCGGCCGGTTCGCGCGCAGCCACGCGCGCTGCTCGCCGCTGAAGGAGCCCCAGCGCTCGCGGACGCGGGCCCAGTTCCAGCGCACGAGATCCTCGATCGCGCTCGAGAGCGCCCCGAGGAGCCCGGCGCACGCGATGTCGGGGAGCTCGCGGGCGACCATGCACGCGTTGAACGCCCCCGCGCTGTGGCCGCACGCGCCCACGCGCCCGCTGTCGATCTCGGCGCGCTCGCGGAGCCAGCGGACCGCGGCGACGTTGTCG
This sequence comes from Chloroflexota bacterium, assembly GCA_016875795.1. Lineage (GTDB taxonomy): Bacteria > Chloroflexota > Limnocylindria > P2-11E > P2-11E > JACPOT01. The sequence goes on from VGOU01000050.1 coordinate 11,764, forward strand.
ACGAGGTCGGTCTCGTAGTCCGAGAGGTCCGCGCGCCCGCCGCTCTCGCCGCAGCCCCGTTTGTCGAAGCGCAGCGTCGCGATGCCGTGCATGGCCAGGTCGTGCGCGATCCGTCGCTGCAGCCCGCGCTTGGGCGGATCCCTCACGTACGGCGTGCGCTCGGGCGCCATGTCGCCGTCGCGCGTATCGCCGCCGGTGCCGCCGAAGAGCGCGATGGCCGGCACGCGGCGCCGCGCGGAGGCGTCCTCGGGCAGGCAGAGCGTCCCCGCGAGCGTGAGCCCCGGCTCGGGGTCGAACGTCATCGCGACCTCGTGCAACCG
>VGOU01000051.1 GCA_016875795.1 Chloroflexota bacterium
GCTCGCGACGATGGCCCCGTCGGCCGCGCCGCGGAGCGCCCGCACGTGCTCGGGCCGGCTGATCCCGAAGCCGACCACGAGCGGCAGCGACGTGTGGCGCCGTACGCGCTCCACCAGCGGGCGGGCCTCCTCCGATAGGCCGCTGCGCGCGCCGGTCACGCCGGTGAGCGAGACGCAGTACACGAATCCGCGCGCGGCGGGCAGCAGCGCGGCGAGGCGCGCGTCCGGCGTCGTCGGCGCGCAGAGGTCGATCCGCACGACGTCGGCGGGTCGTAGGACGGTGTCCACCTCGGCGCTCTCCTCCGCGGGCAGGTCGGGCACGATCACGCCGGCGATCCCCGATCGCACGCAGTCGGCCGCGAACCGCTCGATCCCGTAGCGGAGGAACGGGTTCAGATAGCCCATCAGCACGACGGTCGCGTCGCGGTCGCGCACGAGCGACGCTCCCTCGGCGATGCAGTCGGCGAGCGTGACCCCGTGACGGAGCGCGGCCTCGTTCGCGCGCTGGATCGTCGTGCCGTCGGCCATCGGGTCGCTGAACGGCACGCCGAGCTCGATGAGGTCGGCGCCGGCGTCGAGCGCTGCGCGCAGAAGGGTCGGTGTCGCCGCGGGGTCGGGGAACCCCACCGTGAGGTAGATGACGATGGCCATCCGACGCTCCTCGCGCGCGCGCCCGAACGCGCGCCCGATGCGGTCGACGCCGGAGAGGGCCGTGCCCGTCATGACGCCCGAAGCACCGTGTCGAGATCCTTGTCGCCGCGGCCGGAGAGGCAGACGAGGACGTCGACGTCGCGGCCGTGCGCCCGCGCGACGTGCGCCAGGTCGGCGATGGCGTGGGCCGGCTCGAGCGCGGGGATGATCCCCTCGGTGCGGCACAGGAGGCGGAAGCCGTCGAGCGCCTCGGCGTCGGTGCGCGCGACGTAGGTCACGCGCCCGCTGTCATGCAGCGCGGCGTGCTCAGGCCCGACCCCGGGGTAGTCGAGACCCGCGGAGATCGAGTGCGTCTCGCGCACCTGACCCGCGGCGTCCTGCAGCACGTACGTCTTCGTCCCGTGCAGCACCCCGACGGTGCCACCGCTGATCGATGCCGCGTGCTCGCCGGTCGCGACGCCCCTCCCGCCGGCCTCGACCCCGCGCAGCGCGACGCCGCGGTCGCCCAGGAACGCCGCGAACATGCCGATGGCGTTCGACCCGCCGCCGACGCACGCGCTGACGACGTCCGGCAGCCGGCCGAGGAGCTCGAGCGCCTGGGCCCGCGCCTCGCGCCCGATGACCGACTGGAGCTCGCGCACGATCGTGGGGTACGGGTGCATGCCGATCGCGGACCCGAGGAGGTAATAGGTGCCCCGCACGTTCGTCACCCAGTCGCGGATGGCCTCGTTCACCGCGTCCTTCAGCGTGCGCGAGCCCGCGTCCACGGCGCGCACGTCCGCGCCGAGCAGCCGCATGCGGAACACGTTCGGCTCCTGGCGCTCCATGTCGAGCGTCCCCATGTACACGACGCACTCGAGTCCGAGGAGCGCGCACGCCGTGGCGCTCGCGACGCCGTGTTGGCCCGCGCCCGTCTCGGCGATGACCCGCCGCTTCCCCATCCGCTTCGCGAGGAGCGCCTGGCCGAGCGCGCTGTTGATCTTGTGCGCGCCCGTGTGCGTGAGGTCCTCGCGCTTCAGGAGGACGCGCCGCAGCCCGACGGCCGCGGCCAGGCGGGAGGCGTCGGTGAGCGGCGTCGGCCGGCCGACGTACGTGCGCAGCAGGCGGTCGAGCTCGCCGCGGAACGCCGCGTCGGCCCACGCCTCCTCGAACGCGGCCTCGAGCTCGATGACCGCGGGCATGAGCGTCTCGGGCACGTATCGCCCGCCGTGGATCCCGAATCTCCCTCTCGGCGAGGTCTGCGCCGCCATCAGGCGTACGCCCGCGGCGTGACCTTCACGGCGGCGAGCTGGCGCAGGAGCGCCGCCGGGTCATCGGCGCGCACGAGCGCCGTGCCGACGAGGATCGCGTCCACACGCGCCGGGAGGGCGCGCGCGCCCTCGGCGGACGCGATGCCCGACTCCGCGACGAGGATCTGCCGCTCGTGCGCGAAGCCATGGAGGAGGCGGACGCGATCGGGCCGGATCTCCTTCGGGGAGCGCAGGTCCCGCGCGTTCACGCCGACGACGCGCGCCCCGCTGCGTACCGCGCGCTCGAACGCCTCCGTCTCGTGCGCTTCGACGAGGACGCCCACTCCGAGGCCCTGTGCGCGTTCGATGAGCCGCCGGAGCGTCGTGTCGTCGAGCGCCTCGGCGATGAGCAGCACCGCGTGCGCTCCCGCGGCCCACGCCTCGACGATCTGACGCTCGTCGACGATGACGTCCTTGCACAGCACGGGGATGCCGACGGCGCTCCGCACAGCCTCGAGATCCGCGAGCGATCCGCCCCAGTGCCGCGGCTCGCACAGGACGGAGATCGCGGCCGCGCCGGCCTTCTCGTAGGCGCGCGCGAGCCGGCGGACGTCCACATCCGCGCGCAGGACCCCGAGCGCCGGCGAGACGCGCTTCACCTCGGCGATGACGGCGAGCTCGCCGGCGACCTGCTTCGACAGGAGCGCGTGCGTGAACGCGTCTCCCATCGGGCCGGACATCGCGATCGGGGTGCGGCCCCGGAGCACGCCCTCTTCGTACACCGCTGCCTCCGTGCGCTCGCGCTTCGCCGCCTCGGCGTCGGCACGCCGCTCCGCGACCACCCGCTCGAGGAAGTCCGTCACGACGGGACCTGCGCCGCGCTGCCGAGGCGCTGGCTCGTGGCGACGAAGCGCTCGAGCGTGGCCGTCGCTTCGCCGCTGTCGATCGCCGCCGCGGCCAGGCGGACGCCTTCGCGGAGGTCCTGCGCCATCCCGTTCACGTACAGCGCCGCGCCGCCGTTCAGGACCACGGCGCTGCGGCGCGGACCCCGCTCCCCGCGGAGGATCGACCGCGCCGCCGCCGCGTTCGCCGCGGCGTCGCCGCTCTCGATGTCGAGGACGGTGCCGCCCGGCAGGCCATAGGCCGCGGGCTCGATCCTGCCCGTCGTCACGGCGCCGCCGCGCAGCTCCCACGTGCGCGTCGGCCCCGTCGGGCTGATGTCGTCGAGGCCCTCCTCGCCGTGGACCACGAGGACGTGGTCGGCGCCGAGCTCGCCGAGGGCGCGCGCGATCGTCTCCCCCACCTGGGGCGTGGCCACGCCGAGCACCATGTGCCGGACGCGCGCGGGGTTGGAGATCGGTCCGAGCACGTTGAAGACCGTGCGGATGCGGATCTCGCGCCGCACCGGGCTCGCGTGCCGCATCGCGGGGTGGTAGCGCGGCGCGAAGAGGAAGGCCATCCCGACCTCGTCCACGCAGCGCGCCGCATCCTCCGGGCCGAGGTCGATGCGCACGCCGAGCGCCTCGAGCACGTCCGCGCTCCCGCAGCGGCCGGTCGCGGCGCGGTTCCCGTGCTTCGCCACGCGCGCGCCCGCCGCGGCGGCGACGACGCTCGACACGGTCGAGATGTTGAACGGGTCGACGCGCGACCCGCCGGTGCCGACGATGTCCACCGCCGCGGATGAGAGCGGGACGTGCACGGCCGCCTCGCGCATGGCCTCGGCGAAGCCCACGATCTCGTCCACGGTCTCGCCGCGCAGGTGGAGCGTGGCGAGGAGCGCGCCGAGCTGCGCGGCGGTCGCCTCGCCGGCCATGACGGAGCGCATCGTCTCGCGCGCCTCGCCGCGCGTGAGCGTGCGCCCCGCGATGATCGCGGCGATGGCGCTGCTCGCGTCCATCAGACGGTCACCGCTCGGCGCGCGAAGAGACGCTCGATGACGTTGCGGACGATCCGCGCGCCGGTCTCCTCCTTCAGGGTGAGGATCGACTCGGGGTGGAACTGGACCGCCGCGACGGGCAGCGTCTCGTGCTCGATCGCCATGATCACGCCGTCGTCGGCGACGGCGGTGATGCGCAGCTCGCGCGGCAGCGTCTCGCGCACCGCGTGGAGCGAGTGGTACCGCCCGGCGCGGAAGGCGCGCGGCAGCCCCGCGAAGAGCTCGCCGCCGAGCACGGTGATCACGGAGGCCTTCCCGTGCACGGGGTACGCGAGCACGCCGAGCTCGCCCCCGAAACGCTCGACGATGCCCTGGAGGCCAAGGCAGACGCCGAAGAGCGGGATGCCCGCGGCGCGCGCCGCGTCGACCGCGCCGGCGACGTCGAAGTCCGAGGGCCGCCCCGGGCCGGGCGAGAGGACGATGCCGTCGGGCGCGTAGGAGGCGATCGCCTCGTCGAGGAGCGCGCGCGAGGTCGCGCGCACCGTGAGCACCTCGGCGCCGGTCTGCCGGATGTAGTTCGCGAGGGTGTGGACGAAGGAGTCCTCGTGGTCGATGAGGAGGACGCGCTTGCCGGTCCCGGGACGGAGCTGCGTGCCGGCGTCGGGCTGCGCGCGCGCCGCGCGCGGCCTGCGGAGCGCGTCGAGGAAGGCCGACGCCTTCAGGTCGATCTCGCGCTCCTCGGCCAGCGGGTCCGAATCGATGAGGAGGGTCGCGCCCGCGCGCACCTGCGCGACGCCATCCTTCACCTGGATCGTGCGCAGCGTCAGCCCCGTGTTCATGTTCCCGTCGAACCCGATGAAGCCGATCGCGCCGCCGTACCACCCGCGCGGCGAGCGCTCGTGCTCCTCGATGAAGCGCATCGCCCACACCTTCGGCGCGCCAGTCACCGTGACCGCCCAGGCGTGCGTGAGGAACGCGTCGATGGCGTCGAAGCCGTCGCGGAGGATCCCCTCGACGTGGTCGACGGTGTGGATGACGCGCGAGTACATCTCGATCTGGCGGCGGCCGATGACGCGCACGCTCCCGGGGACGCAGACCCTGGACTTGTCGTTGCGGTCGACGTCGGTGCACATCGTCAGCTCGGCATCGTCCTTCTCCGAGTTCAGGAGCGTGACGATCGCCTCGGCGTCGCCCATGACGTCGCTGCCGCGCGCGATCGTGCCCGAGATCGGGCACGTCTCCACACGGGTGCCCTCCACGCGGACGTACATCTCCGGCGACGCGCTGACGAGATGCTCGCCCTCGCCGAGATTCATGAGGGCCCCGTATGGGGCGGGATTGCGCTCGCGCAGCCGGCGGAAGAGCTCAGAGGGCGGGACCGGGCACGGCTCGAAGAACGTGCGGCCGGGCACGACCTCGAAGAGGTCCCCGCGGCGGAACGCCTCCTTCGCCACCCGCACGACCTCCGCGTAGGCCCCCGCTACGAGGTCGCTCGCGCTCGGTACGGCGCTCGCCGCGCGGAACGGCGAGCGCGGCCCGGTGCGCGCCAGCCCCCGCGTCGACCGCCCGTCGGCCGCGAGCTCGTATTCGTGCCGCACCGCCACGCCCCGGGCGTGGTCGACGACGACGAGCTCGTCGGGGATGAAGAGGACGAGATCGCGCTTGTCGGCCGCCCGTGGCAGGCGGCAGGCGATCGGCTCGAACTGGAACGCGAGGTCGTACCCGAACGCGCCGTACAGCCCGAGGTGCGGATCCTCGGACGACCCGAACAGCTCGATGAGCGCGCGGAGCACGGAGAAGCACGAGCGCTGCTTGCTGCGCTCCTCTTCGGCGAAGCGGCGCTCGGGCTCGCGCACCCGCGCGCCGACCGCGTCGGCGCTCGCGGTCACGCCCTCCACCGCGTCGAGCGCGCGCAGCGCCGGGGCGATGGCCGGCAGGATGAGCCGCCCACGGTCGTTCAGCGCGGTGACGAGGATGTCGCGCGCGCGCGCGACGAGCTGGAGCGGCGGATCGACGAAGCCGATGTCCCAGCGCGTGTATCGCCCCGGGTACTCGTAGCTCGAGGCGAGCAGCACCCCGAGGCGCTCGTCGAGCGCGTCGACGACCGGCTCGATCGCGCCGGCGAGCGGGAGCGGCACCGTGAGGCGCTGCACCTCGATCCCGCCGCGCGTGCGGTATCGCAGTGACCGCATGCCCGCCGCCGCTATGACCGCCATCCCTTCGACCTCCGGAAAAACGAACGACCCTCGCCCCGGGATCGGGACGAGGGCTCGTGGTGCCACCCGAACGCGCCCGCGACTCGCGCCGCGGACCTTGGTCCGACCGTTGGTCGGGCGGAGCCCTCCCTCCGGCCCGGGTGCTCGACCTCGGTCTGCGGACCTCGGTCTGCGCGCCCGGGGAACGGGCACGGTCGCTGTCCCCGCTAACGGAGGGCCTCCGGCCGCCCCTACTCGCTCGCGCTTTCGGGCCGGCGTCTCGCGGGACCCATTCACGCCGCCTCGCCGTCCCCCTTCGCAGCATCCGGGGTTCTCTGTCCGGCTCCGGCGTCGCTACTCGCTCCCGCTCGAGCGACGTTGCGGTGAGAGTACCGCATGCCCCCGTTTTCGGGCCGTTCCCGCCTGTCAAGTGGCGGCCAGGCGACCCGGCCGCAGCCACCAGGAACGAGCGCGCCAGGCGCGTCCGTACATTGGCTCCATGGCCGTCGCCCCGGTCAGACAAGGTCCCGGTCGCCCGCTCGGTCCCATGGCCGTGCGGTCCACCCTGCGCACCCACGACGCCGAGAAGGTGCGCGAGGTCCTGCGCGGCCTGCCCATGGCGACGGGGTACCGCCTCACGGCGAAGCCCCTGCGCTACCGGACCCGCCCGCACCTCCAGGCGTTCACCTTCTGGGACAGCCCGGAGATGCTCATCCAGGTCCCGGAGCCCTTCGTCCCCTTCGCCGAGGTCGTCGACCTCGGCTCGTGGGGCCGCCCGCTCGTGCAGTTCCGCACGCGGCGGGACGTCATCCGGTTCCTCTACCTCCACGAGTTCTGCCACTACTGGCTGTACCTCGTGCACGGCTGGGGGACGGCCGCGGAGGTGCAGTGCGACCGCTACGCCTTCGCGAACTACCGCCGCCGCGGGGTCGTGCTGCCGCCGCGGATCCGGCGGCGCGGGCAGCGCCTCGCGGTGGCCACGTTCGCGCTCAGCGCGCGGGGGCGCGCCTCCGCCTAGGGCTCACGCCGCGACGTTCACGCGGGCGCGGTCGACGAGGTAGCGCGCGAACCGAGCGTGCGGGTCGAAGCCGACGACGTTCACCGCGTCGGTGACGAAGTTCGAGAGCGCGTTCACGTCGTAGACGTACGGCAGGCCGTCGCGCGCGGCGACGAGGTACTCGACCCCGCCGACGTCGAGCCGTCCCTCGCGCGCGATCCGCAGCACCGCGTCGATCATGTCGCCCGGGGCGTCGAAGGGCTCGATGCGCATCGGCTTCTTCGCGGCCGCCAGCTCGTTCACCGCGCCGGTCACGATGCCGGCGGCGGGGACCTGGCAGATGTCCGCGGGGCACAGGTTGAAGTCGCCGGTCCTGTCCGCCCAGATGCGGATCGCGTACAGGTAGCGCCCGTCGAGGACCTCGACGCGCGCGATGGTGCCGTCGGCCGGCTCGAGGTACTCCTGCACGATCCCGGTCCCGTCGGGTCCGAGGTCGATGGACGGGGCCGCGGCGTGGATCTCGTCGACGCTCTCGAAGCGCCGCGCGAGCGCGCCCGAGCCGCCGATGTTCGGCTGACCGCACCATCACGCCAGCACCCGACGACCCGGACGCGGTCATCCTCGAGGACCGCGAGCGCGGCGCGTACCTTCGCCTCGACCGGCAGGCCCTCGCCATCTACCAGGACCTCGACGGCGAGCACACGATGCGCGACCTCGCCCTGCGCCACTTCGAGCGGACCGGGACGCTCGATCCCGACGCCGTCTTCGCGACGGTCGCCGCGCTCCAGGTCGCGGGCTTCGCCACGAGCCCGCGCGTGGCGAAGGACGCGCTCGACGGCCGCCTCCTCCGGGCGCTCGACGCCGTCCTGGCGCCGCGCTTCGAGATCGGGCATCCCGACGGGATCTTCGCGGCGCTCTACTCGCGGCTGCGGCCGCTCCACACCGTCCCGGCCGCGGCGGCGGCGGCTGTCGTCGGCCTCGGCGGGCTCGTCGCCGCCGTCCCCGTCCTGCGCACCGCGTCGCCGTTCGACTTCGGCGCCGGCGGCATCCTCGTCGCGTTCGTCGCGCTCCTCCTCTCGGGCATCGGGCACGAGACGGCCCACGCGCTCGCGGCGAAGGCCGAGGGGGCGCGGCTCGGGCGCGCCGGGATCGGCCTCTTCTGGTTCACGCCGGTCGTGTACTTGGACACGTCCGCGACGTGGGCGATCCCCCGCTGGGGCCGGATCCGCGTGAACGCCGCGGGGCCGCTGTTCAACCTGCTCCTCGCCGGCATCTTCGCCGCGTCGCGCGCATCTCGAGCGGGACCGCGCAGGACGTCCTCGTCTGGCTCGCGCTCACGAACGTTCTCCTGCTCGTGTTCAACCTGTCCCCGCTCCTCGAGTTCGACGGCTACTACGTGCTCGCCGACCTCACCGGCACGAACGCCCTGCGCCGCAAGGCCATGCGCTCGGTGTTCAGCGCGTTCGGCCGGCCACGCCTGCCGCGCTCGCGCTTCGAGGCGGGCGCGCTCGCGTACGTGCTCGCCGCGGTCGTGTACGTGCTCGCGATGTGCGCCATCGCGATCGCCGGGCTGCCGCCGCTCGCGCGCGCGGTGCTCCCCACGACGATGGACGTCGACGCGAGGACGAACATCGCGCTCGCGGTCGCGCTCGCCGTCGCGGCGTCGCTCATCCTGCCCCTCGTCATCGACGCCATCGACGCGCGACGCCGGCCGATCCCCACGACGGCCACGACGAGCGGTACGGTCGAGGTCCTCGAGCCGCGGGTCTCCCGGAGCGACCTCTCCGCGGCCATCGGGGTGAAGACCGGGACCATCGACATCCGCCCGCCTTCGCAGACGATCGGCTCGGGCTAGCGCCTCACCGCGCGGGACCGACGAGAGCGGCCTCGCCGCGCGAGCGATAGCGCGGGCCGCCGCGCCCGAGGGCGCTCTCCAGGACGTGCACGGCTCCGGCCCGGAAGCGCAGGTCCGGGAGCCGCGCCGAGGCGACGGCCGCCGCGACCGCGGCGGCCTCGTCGGCGCTCGCCCCCTCGCGCACCCGCGCGAGCGTCACGTGCGCGCGCAGCGGCTTCGGGTCGAACGGGATGCCGTGGCGCAGGAGCTCCGCGCGCACCGCGGAGCCGCAGCGGACGACCTGGTCGGCGGCGCGGCCGTCGACGCCCGCCCAGATCGTGCGGGCCGCGCCGTGGCCGGGGAAGCGCCCGACCCCGGTGAGGGCGACGTCGAATGGCGCGCTGCCGACCGCGGCGGCGCCAGCCGCCTCGAGCACGCGCTCGACCTGATCCTCCCCCACCTGGCCGAGGAAGGCGAGGGTCACGTGCATGAGGTCGGGCGCGACCCGGCGCAGCGCGGGAAGGTCGGGGAGCGCGCGCGAGAGCTCGCGCGCGACATCGGGCGGGACGGGAAGCGCGGCGAAGATGCGGGGCGTGCGCGGAGACTAGAACGTGGCGGCCGAGACGGTGTCGGAGATCAGGAGGAGGGTGAGAGCGACGCCGAGCGCCGCCGTCCACAGCCCGAGGATCGCGACGCGCCCGCGGTCGACCGGCTCGGCGGCGTCGGTGTCGTCCACGCCCATCCCCTGAGGCGATCCGCGTGCCGGGCCCGCTCGCGCGCCGGGCGGGCAACGCTGCCGTGACGGGGGCGCATCGGAGCGGTCGTGACGGGGGTCCTACGCCGGGGACGGCGCCGGTGCGGGCCCCTTCCCCTTGCGGCGGTCGTCGCCGCCGGTCGTCCCGGTCGGGGTGCCCGCCGACGGCTGGCCGGAGGCGGCCGCGGCGGGGACGGTGTCGTCGTCCTCGAAGATCTTGTCGAACTCCTCGCTCGAGAGCGTCTCGTCGGTGATGAGCCGGCGGACGACGGCGTCGAGCTTGTCCTTGTGCGAGGTGAGGACGTCGTACGCCTTCTGGCGCGCGGCGTCGACGATCTCCTTGACCTCGCTGTCGATGGTCTTCGCCACGTCCTCGGAGTAGTTCCGCTCCTCCTGGATCTGGCGGCCGAGGAAGATGAGCTCGTCGGTCTTCCCGTACTGCAGCGGTCCGAGCTTCTCGCTCATCCCGTACTTCGTGACCATCTGGCGGGCCATGTGCGACGCCTTCTCGATGTCGTTCGAGGCGCCCGTGGTCATGTCGCCGCCGAGGTGGATCTGCTCCGCCACCCAGCCGCCGAGCGCCGCGGCGATGTCGTCCTCGAACTCCTTCTTCGTGCGGAAGTAGCGGTCCTCCTCGGGGAGCGACCACGTGACGCCCATGGCCATGCCGCGCGACACCACGGTGATCTTGTGGACCGGATTCGTGTGCTTCAGGAGCTTGAAGCAGAGGGCGTGGCCCGCCTCGTGGTAGGCCACGATCATCTTCTCCTTCTCGGTGATGACGCGCGAGCGCCGCTCGGGGCCGAGCGCGACCTTCTCGAGGGCCTCCTCGAACTCGCTCTGCCCGATCGTCTTCCTGTTGCGACGCGCCGCCAGGATGGCCGCCTCGTTCACCACGTTCGCGAGGTCGGCGCCCGAGAAGCCGGGGGAGATCTTCGCGATCTTCATCAGCTCGACGCCCTTGTCGAGCGGCTTGCCGCGGACGTGCACGTCGAGGATGGCCTTGCGCCCGCGGATGTCCGGCCGGTCGAGCACGACCTGGCGGTCGAAGCGGCCCGGGCGCAGGAGCGCCGGGTCGAGGACGTCGGGACGGTTCGTCGACGCGAGCACGATGACGTTCGTGCCGGTGTCGAACCCGTCCATCTCGACGAGGATCTGGTTCAGCGTCTGCTCGCGCTCGTCGTGCGATCCGCCGAGGCCGGCGCCGCGCTGGCGGCCGACCGCGTCGATCTCGTCGATGAACACGATGCACGGCGCGTTGCGCTTCGCCTGGTCGAACAGGTCGCGCACGCGTGACGCCCCGACGCCGACGAACATCTCGACGAACTCGGAGCCCGAGATCGAGAAGAACGGCACGCCGGCCTCGCCGGCGACGGCCCGCGCGAGGAGCGTCTTGCCCGTACCGGGCGGGCCCACGAGGAGCACGCCGCGCGGGATGCGCGCGCCGACCGTCGAGAACTTCTCGGGGTACTTGAGGAACTCGACGACCTCCTGCAGCTCCTGCTTCGACTCGTCCACGCCCGCGACGTCGTCGAAGGTCACCGTCGGCTTGTTGCCCACGAACATGCGGGCCCGGCTCTTCCCGAACGAGAGCGCTTGGTTGTTCGTGCCCTGCGCCTGGCGCATCATGTAGATGAAGAAGCCGCCGATCAGCAGGACCGGCAGCAGGCTGAGCAGCACCGAGCCGATGAGGCCGAACGTCGCGCTCTCCGGCTCGATGTTCACGTCGAACTGCCGCTGCGGGTTCGCCACGTCGTAGTCGAGCGCGCGCTTCACGAAGACCTCGTCCCGGTCGGGGAGGTTGACCTGGTACTTCGCCCCGCCGTCGGCCATTTCGAGCGTCGCCTTGTTGCCGGTGACGGTCACCACCCTGACCTGCCCGGACTCGATCCTCTGGATGGCGTCGCTCAGCGGCAGGGGCTTCGACTGGGGCGTCTGGGCGCGGTAGGCGTAGAGGAGCGCCACCCCCATCACGACGAGGAGGAGGGTGAGGATGCCGTTCTTGAAGATCCGGTTGTTCAGGTCCAGCTCGCCTCTCCCATCTGCCTGCCGCTGACGATGCTAACCGTCGGATGCGCCTGCTCGTGCGGGCAACGACCGTGCCCGCGGGGCGCTACGACCAGTAGGCGCCAGGCTGAAGCGCCGTGCGTGAGGGCCCGCTAGGAAGGGGTCCCGGCGCGCTCGACACGGACCGAGCGGCGCTCGCGGATGAGCCGTCCGCCGGGGAGGTCGAGGGAGCCGTGGCCGTCCGCCCGCGCGGCCTGCGCCGCGACGGCGTCGCGGTGCCGCGCGGTCAGCACGCGCCCCGTCGCGCGCTCCCACGCCATCGCGAGCGCCTCCTCGCGCAGCGCCGCGTCGGCGCCGAGCGCGTCGAGGTCGATCGAGCCGTCGCGCTGCGCCGCGTCGAGCAGCGCG
>VGOU01000052.1 GCA_016875795.1 Chloroflexota bacterium
TCCGCCGGGGGACGCCGCGCTACGACGGCACACCGCACGGCGGCTTCTACGCGCAGGACGAGGTCCGCGCCGTCGTCGCGCACGCCGCGGCGCGCGGCGTCGACTGTCCTCCCGGAGATCGAGCTCCCGGGCCGCTCGGCGGCGGCGTTCGTCGCGTACCCCGAGCTCGCGCGCGGCGAGCCGCCGCGCGAGGCGCGCACGACGTGGGGCCATCCCGACGTCGTCTTCCGCCCGGGCGAGGCGGCGTTCGCGTTCCTCGAGGACGTGCTCGGCGAGGTCGCCGCGCTCTTCCCGTTCCGCTACATCCACATCGGCGGCGACGAAGCGCCGAAGACGAGGTGGAAGGCGTGCGCCGACGCGCAGGCGATCATCCGGCGCGAGGGCCTGCGCGACGAGGACCACCTCCAGAGCTGGGCGATCGCGCGCCGAGCGGATCGCCAGCGGCCTCGGGCGGAGGATGGTGGGCTGGGACGAGATCCTCGAGGGCGGCCTCGCCCCGGATGCGACCGTGATGTCCGGGCCGCGGGACGCGCGGCGGCATCGAAGCGGCGCGCATGGGGCACGACGTCGTGATGAGCCCCGAGAAGCCGCTCTGCTTCGACCACTACCAGAGCGATCCGGCGAGCGAGCCGCTCGCGATCGGCGGGCACAGCACTCTCGAGGACGTCTACGCGTAGGAGCCCGTGCCCGCCGAGCTCGCCCCGGGCGAGGGCGCGCGTGTGCTCGGCCCGCAGGCGAACGTGTGGACCGAGTGGATCGCGACGGCGGAGCGCGCGGAGTACATGGCGCGTCCCCGCGCGCTCGCGCCCGCCGAGATCGCGTGGTCGGGGCCCGAGCGCGACCTCGACCACTTCCTCGCGCGCGCCGGGAAGTTCCGGCTCACGGAGTCCGGCGGCGGCAGCAAGCGCCCCGCGAAGCACACGACCGACGTCGTCGGGGCCGTCGACTTCGACGCGCTGCTGAACGGGATGGTCGAGGGGTTCGACACCGAGGAGCGGAAGCCGGCGGCGACGAAGGCCGCCCTCGCGTTCGACGAGCTGCTGCCGGCGATCCCGCTCTGGGAGCGCGCGCTGAACATCCCGGTGAACGATCAGGCCCGCGTGACCGGCTGGCCCTCGCTCACCGACGACATCTTCAAGCGCTCCGGCGCCGACAGCCCCGTCACGATCCTCATCCTCGACGGGACGCTCAAGGCGAAGTAGCCGTGTGGATGGCGGCGATGCCGAACGTCAGACGTTCGAAGCGGACGTCAACGAAGCCGGCATCGCCGACCATCCCCGCGAGCGCCTCCGCTCGCGGGAAGGGACGCAGCGACCGCGGCAGGTAGCGGTACGCCGCGGCGTCGCCGCCGAGCAGCGCCGCCACGCTCGGCGCCACCGCCTCGAGGTACCAGCGGTACACGCGCGCGAAGAGCGCGTTCGGGGGATGCGACAGCTCCAGGAGCGCGATGCGCCCGCCCGGCCGCAGCACGCGCCGCATCTCGCGCAGCGAGCGCGGCAGGTCCCCGATGTTGCGGAGCGTGAACCCGCTCACGATGCGGTCGACGCTCGCGCCCGGCAGCGGGATGGCCTCGGCGTTCGCGACGACCACGGTCGCGCGGCGCTCGAGGCCTCCGCCGCGCAGGCGGCGCCGCGCGACCGCGAGCATCCGCGGGGCGAGGTCGAGCGCGACGACCGCGCTCGTCGGGTGCGATGCCCGAAGGACGCCGATGGTGAGGTCGCCGGTGCCCGCGCCGACGTCCAGCGCGCGCTCGCCGGGCCCCAGGCGCGCGAGCGCGACGGCGCGCCGCCGCCAGCCCACGTCGGTCCCGAACGACAGGACGCGGTTCAGCGCGTCGTACCGCGGCGCGATGCGATCGAACATCCCCGCGATCTCGCGGTCGTGGTCGGGGTAGGTGGGGCCGATGGAAGGACGCTAGCGTTCCCGGCATGTCCCTCGCCACGCTCCCGCTCGTCCTGGCCGTCGTCTTCGCCGAGCTCGCGGTCGGCGGCGCGTTCCTCATCTGGGCGCTCGACCGGACGAAGCAGGCGCCGCCGGGGGCGCTGAAGCTCATCGCCGCCATCGACGCGGTGGCGGGCGCCATCGCCTTCGCGCTGCTGCCGACCATCCCGCGGGGCGCGCTCGCGGAGTCGGCGAAGCTGTTCGCGCCGGCCCTCGACTCGTTCGCCACGGCCATCCAGGCGCTCGCGGTCGTGCTCATCGCGCAGCTCATCACCACGTTCGTGCCGGTCCGCGGCCTGCGCGCGTTCGTCAGCCTCCTCGCGCTCGTCGTCGGCGGGGGCGCGTTCGTCGCCGCGGCGGTCGCGCGGACGACCGACGGGACGGTCCAGTACGACCCCTTCGCGCTCGTCGCCATCCCCCTCGGCGCGCTCGCCCTCGGCGGCGTGAGCGCGGCGATGCTCCTCGGGCACTGGTACCTCGTCACGCCGAAACTGTCCCCGACCCCGCTCCAGCGCGCGTCGCTCGTCGTCGTCGTCGCCGTGGTGCTGCAGGGGGCGCTCGTCGCGTCGACCATCGTGCGCGGCGGCCTCGTGGGCGTCGGCGAGAGCAACCTCGGGGTGGCCTTCGCGATCCGCGTCGGCGTGGGGATCGCGATGACGCTCGGGCTCGTCCTCGCGGCGTGGTGGACGGCGCGGATGAACACGCAGTCGTCGACGGGGCTGCTGTACGTGGGGCTCGGAACGGTGCTCGCCGGGGAGGTCGCCGGCCGCGTCCTCTTCTACCTCACGGGAGCCGCGGTCTAGCTACTTCTTCCGACCCTTGCTCGGGAGGACCACTCGCTCGGGCCCGGGTGCTCGACCTCGTCGCTGCGGCGCCTCGGTCTGCGCGCCCGGGGCACGGGCGGCCATCCGCTCGCGATCCTTGGAGCGCGTGCTTCACCGTCGTGTACTGGCTGAGCGCGGCGCGGCGATCCTTCGTCACGGCCTCGCGGAACTGCGGCGAGTGGGCGGTCCGGCGAGCGATGTCCGCGTCGGTCGCCGCGGCACGCACGATGCGCGCGATCTTGCGGAGGGGCATGCCCCGAGGGTGCTCCCCCTTAGGAAGCCCGCCGGCGCCGGCGCTGCGGCACGTGCGCGACGTCCTCGAGCTCTTCCCACTCGCGCGCCGCGTACAAGAGCGAGGACATCGCGGCGCCGGCGACGAGCACGACGAGGCCGGCGAGCGCTAGGAGGAACGCCGGCGGCGCGGGCGCCGCCGCGCCGGGATCGAGCGACCGCAGGGCCGCGCTCGCGACGTAGAGGAGGACCGCGACCGCGGCGCCGACGAGGTCGAGGCGCGCGAGCCCGCGGTCCTCGTCGGGCGCGTCGATCATCTCCGCGACCGCCGTGGCCGCGGCGATCACGCCGATGACGGCGATGGCGGCGGCGAGCCACACCGAGGCGACGACGAGCGGGTTCGTGATGCGCACGCCCCATCCGGCCCACGCCATGAGGTCGAGGATGGTCACGCCGCTCCCCAGGCCGAGCGCGACGCCGCCGAAGAGCGGGCGCAGCGCGAATCCGATCCGGCGGCCTTCGAGGAGCTCCCTCACGACAGCGATGCTACCTGCCATCCTGTGCGCGTGAGCGAGCCGCTCCCGCCCGAGGTCGCCCGGGCCCTCCCGGGTACGGGCGACCTGATGGCCATGGTCGGGACGTCGTGGTGGAAGTGCGCGCACGCCGCGCGCGGCGGGAACTGGGAGCTCGCCGCGTATTTCGCGCGCCGCGTCCGCGGGATCCAGCGGCGCCTCGCGATCGTGCGCCCCAAGTACGCGGAGGACGTGGCGCGCTTCGAGGCGGAGCGCATCGCGCCGGTGCTCACGGCGGCGGAGCACAAAGACCTCGCCGCGTTCGAGCGCGCCTTCCGCGAGGCCACCGACGAGGCGAACGCGCTCCATGAGAAGTGGGGCAAGGCGTACATCCGCTGGGTCCTCCCGGAGGACCCCCCGAGCGACCTGGACCTCGGCCCGCGCTAGCCGCCCCTAGCGATGCGCGTCGAACCAGTCGGCGATGCGGCGGCAGTGCTCCACGCGGTTGCGCGGCTTCCCGCCGCGCGTGAGGTCGTGGTCGTCCTCGGGGAAGCGCACGAAGACCGACTCGCGCCCGAGCACCTGGAGCGCGGCGAAGAGCTCCTCGGCCTGCCCGATCGGGCAGCGCAGGTCGCGCTCGGCGTGGAGGATGAGGAGCGGCGTGCGGATCCTCTCGACGTAGGTGAGCGGCGAGCGCTCGACGAGCTTGTGGCCGTCGCGCCACGGCGTGGCGTCGCCCATCTGCTGCTCCCAGAAGTGCCAGCCGATGTCGCTCGTCCCGTACGCGGCGACGTTGTCGCTGATGCTGCGCTGCGTGGCCGCGGCGCGGAAGCGGTCGGTGTGGGAGACGATCCAGTTCGTCATGAACCCGCCGTATGAACCGCCGGTGACGTAGAGCCGCCGCTCGTCGACCCACCCCAGCGTGAGCGCGCGGTCGACGGCGGCCATGAGGTCCTCGTGGTCCTTCCCGCCCCAGTCGCCCACGACCGCCTTCACGAACGTCTCGCCGTACGAGTGGCTGCCGCGGGGGTTCGTGTACAGCACGGCGTAGCCGCGCCCGGCGTGGACGTGGAACTCGTGGAAGAAGGAATGGCCGTACGCGCTGTGCGGGCCGCCGTGGATCTCGAGCACGAGCGGCCAGCGCTGCGCGGGGTCGAACCCGCGCGGCCTCATGAGCCAGCCATGGATGGTCCAGCCATCGGCTCCGGTGAAGGAGACGGCCTCCGGCTCGGCGAGCCAGCGCCGCGACAGGAGGTCGCCGTTCACGTCCGTGACGCGCCGCATCGGGCCGCCCGGCTCGCCCGCGACGATGTCGCCCGGCAGCGTCGCCGTGGAGAGGAGCGCCGCGTAGCGCCGCGCCGCCTGGTCGAAGGTGACCTCGACGACGTGGTGCGCCCCCGTCGTCTCGGCGCGGAGGTCGCCGCCGGCCGACGCGCACGACCACACGTTCGCCGCGCCCGAGTCGGCGCCGATGAAGCGCACGCGCTCGCGCCGCTCGTCCCACAGCGGGGGGAGCGTCTGGGCGTGGGCGCGCATGTCGGTCGCGACGACGGAGCCGACCGTCCGGTCCCAGCCCGCGAGGAGGTCCGTGCCGGTCGCGTCGGTCGCGCCGCTCGGGAACGACCAGAGGTGGACGTTCTGCGAGACGTTCGAGCCGGTCGCGACCGGCACGCCGTAGCAGGTGATGACGCTCCCGTCGGGCGACCACGAGGGGTTGCCGTACGAGCCGCGGCCGTCCGTGAGGCGGCGGGGGTCCGACCCGTCGAGCGCCACGGTCCAGATGTCCGCGACGGTGTTGCGGTGCCGGTCCGCGGTGCGGTTCGAGACGAACGCGATGCGCGTCCCGTCGGGCGAGACCGCGGGCTGGAGCTCGTCGTGGTCGCCGTCGGTGATGCGCCGCGGCGACGTGCCGTCGAGGCACGCCAGCCAGATGCGCTTGTGCCGGCCGTCGAAGGGGCCCACCCCGTCGGCGCGGTAGCGCAGCCGGTCGTGAACGCGGATGCCGTCGTCGCGGTGGCCCGCGGGCCAGGGGTCGGTCGCGGTGAGGACGACCCCATCCCCCGCGGGCGTCCACGCGAGGTCGCCGCAGTCCTCGCCGAGCCGCGTGAGCGGGCGCGCCTCGCCCCCGCCGCTCGGCATGACGAAGACCTCCTTCGGCGGCCTCTTCCGGTCGCTCCCCTGTGGGATGCCGAGGCGGTCCGAGGTGAACGCGAGCCAGCGTCCGTCGGGCGACCAGCGCGGGGACGCGTCCTGCCGCGACCCGAAGGTGAACTGCTCTGCCGGACGCGACCCGTCGAACGGGACGATCCAGATGTGCGAGCGGTAGTCGTTCGCCTCGCGGTCCACGACGCGCAGCACGAAGGCGATGCGCTCCCCGTCGGGGGAGATCCGCGGATCGGCGGCGAACCGGAGGGCGTAGAGGTCCTCGGGGGCCAGCGGAGGGAGGAGCTCGGGCACCTGTGACGGAGAATGCCATACATCGTGATGAACGCCGGAGCGCTCGCGGCAAGCGTCGCGATGGCGTTCGCGCTCCTCGTGACGTTCCTCCTCAGCCGCGCCGGCCTCCCCTTCCCGCCGGTCGCCCTCGGCCAGGCGATCATCGAGGCGCTCCCGGGCTGGATGAGCGTGCCGCTCATCGAGCTCCTCGGCTTCTGGGCGCAGCGGCTCCTCGTCCTCGCCGTGCTCGCGCTGTACCTGGGCGCGGGCGCGGTCACGGGAGCGCTGGCGGCCGCACCGCCGGTCCGGACGCGTCTCGTGGTCGCGGTCGGTGCGACACCCTGGGTCGCGACGGTCGTGCTCGCGGAGCTGCTCGCCGGCGCGAAGGTCGACCTCGGCGCTGATCTCGCGGCCTCCGGCGTCGGCGCGGCGGTCTTCTTCGCCGCCGCCGGATGGCTGCTGGCGGCGGACCGCGTCGCGACCGAGACCACGCTCGGCCGGCGGCGCGCCTTCTTCGCGGCCGTCGGCGCCGCGGCGGTCGTGGCGTTCGCGTCCACGCTCGTCGGCGGAGCCGCGCGCGCGGCGCGCGCGAAGGCCGAGCCCATCGCGCTCGCCATCCGCCGTCTGCGGACGAGGGAGGAGGTCGTGCCCGGGGACGCGGCGTTCGACGCGGTCTCGCGCCTGACGCCCCGCCTCACGCGCAACGAGGACCACTACACGGTCGACACCGCGCTCATCAAGCCGCGGGTCGGCGCGAAGACGTGGACGCTCGAGGTCGGGGGCGCCGTCGTGCGCCCGTACCGGATCACGTACGAGGAGCTCCTCCACATGGAGGCGGTCGAGCGGCCGCACACGCTCGAGTGCATCAGCAACGAGATCGGCGGGGACCTCATCTCGACCGCCGTGTGGAGCGGCGTGCCGATGGCCGACCTCCTCGCCCGCGCGGCCCCGAAGGAGACCGCGTACGACGTCGTCATGACGTCCGTGGACGGCTACAGCGATTCGATCCGCGTCGCGAAGGCGCTCGACCCGGACACGCTCGTCGCCTACCTCATGAACGGCGTGACGCTCCCGGAGGAGCACGGCTACCCGGCGCGCGTGCTCATCCCCGGGATCTACGGGATGAAGAACGTGAAGTGGCTGGCGCGCATCGACGTCGCGGAGCACGACTACCTCGGCTACTGGATGGAGCGGGGGTGGTCGGACGTGGCCGCGTACCACACGCACGTCCGCATCGACACGCCGGCGCGCGTCGAGACCCCGGGCTCGGTGCGCGGCAGCGTCACCATCGCCGGCATCGCGTTCGCGGGGCAGCGCGGCATCGCCCGCGTCGAGGTCTCGACCGACGACGAGCGGACGTGGGGCGAGGCCGTGCTGGAGGCGGCCCCCGGCCGCCACACCTGGCGGCGCTGGCGGTACGAGTGGACGCCGCCGGGGACCGGCCGCTACCGGCTCGTCGCGCGCGCGACCGACGGCCAGGGGACGCCGCAGACGCGCGTGCGGCGGCCGCCGTTCCCCGACGGCTCGAGCGGCTACCACGCCGTCGAGGTGAACGTCAGCGCCTGAGAGGGTGCTCTAGGCTCGGCGCGCGATGGCGAGGCGGCGCTTCTCGATCGTCGTGGAGCTGCCCGGATACGCGCGACCGCGCAACGAGTGGCGGCGGCGCGTGCACTCCGCGGTGCTCGAGGAGCTCGCGCGGCGCGGAGTGGGCTACCAGGACGCGGACCGGCTCGAGCTTCGGCTGACCCTCGCCCTCGAGGGCCGCCCGCTGTCCGTGCACGCGATCGACGAGCGCGTGAAGGACGTCATCGACGCGCTCGGCGGGCGCATCGCGGGGCCGCGGAGCACGCGCCGCATCGCGCCGATCGTCGGCGACGACCAGATCGCGCGGATCGTCCTCGAGAAGGAGACCGCGCGCCGTCGCCGCCGGACGCTCGGGCAGCTCGCGATCACCCGCTACCGCAGCCGCGCGCGGCGCTGAGCGCGGGCCGCGCTAGGCGGCCTGGCTCAAGGGTGTCGCCGAGACGAGCTGGGCGGCGACGTCGATGCGGACGTCGCTGCTGACGAGCAGCCCCTGGGGACGGGCATGTTCCAGACGAGGCCCCACTCGCGGCGGTCGATCGTCGCGGTCGCCTCGATGGACGCCCGGCCGCGCTCCGGCCTCATGGGGTCGTCGCCGAAGCCCTGCAGCGTCACCTGCACGCTCGCCGGCTTCGTCGCGCCGCGGATGGTGAGGTCGCCCGCGACGGCGTAGACCTGACCACCGATCGGCCGGACCGATGTGCCGCGGAAGGCGACGGTGGGCGCGTTCTCGATATCGAAGAAGTCCGCGGAGCGCAGGTGCGCGTCGCGCTGGTCGTCGCCGCTCGCGAGCGCCGCGACCGTGATCTCGAGGCTCACCGCGCCGGCCTCCGGACGCCGCGGGTCCAGCGTGACCTCCCCAGCCGCCCCGGCGAACCGGACGCGAACGGTGGTGAGGCCATGTGCTTCGCGGAGGCCTCCACGCTGGTGTGACACGGGTCGAACGCCACTGCATGTCGGTGTGTGCTCCATTTCGTTGTATGATCAACTATATGGGCAAGCTCGTTGAGCGTGCGACGTATTCCCGGCCCCGTCCCGGACGGGCGACGGCGGAGCAGGTCGCGGCCTGGCAGGCGCTGGCGCGGGCGTTCACCGCGAGCGCGCGCGCGAGCGCGGCGAGCCTCAGCGGGACCCGCCTTGACCCCTCGGGCCACGACGTGCTCGCCACGCTCGCCGAGGGGCCCGGCGAGGGGCTGCGCCCCGGGGAGCTCGCGCAGCGCGTGCCGCTGACCAGGAGCGGGATGACCCGGCTGATCGACCGGCTCGAGGAGCGCGGCCTCATCGAGCGCCGCGTCTGCCCGACCGACCGGCGCGGTCAGCTCGTCACGCTCACGCGCAAGGGCCGCTACCTGCTTGCCCGCGCGACGCCGGGTCTGCTGCGCGCCCTCGGGAGCGCGATGGGCGGGCTGTCGCCCTCCGACGTGGCCGCGCTGCGGCGCATCGCCGGGCGCATCGAGGAGGCGGCCACCGCACACTCTGCGGAGTGACGGAGGCGTTGCTCGCGCCGGCGCGCGCGATCGTCGATCCGGCGGTCGGGAGCCTCTGCACCGCGTGCGTGCTCCTCGTCGAGCACGAGGGGAAGCGCGACACCTATGCGACCGGGTCGCTGTGCCCCGACTCCGGGGCCGGTCCGGACGCGCCGTGCACGCCCTCGAGCGTGTTCGACCTCGCGTCGCTGACGAAGCTCGCGACGACGGCACTGTGCCTCGCGCTCGTGCGCGAGCGCGTCATCGCGCTCGACATGCCGCTGCGCGAGCTGGTCCCCGACTTCCGCGGCCCCGGGAAGGACCGCGTCACGCTCGCGCACGTGCTCACGCACACCGGCGGCCTGCGCTGGTGGAAGCCGTTCTACGAGGAGGCGAAGAGCGCGGACGAGGCGGTGTGGCTGGCGGCGCAGGAGCCGCTCGCGCACGAGATCGGCGCGTTCACGTACAGCGACCTCGGCTACATCATGCTCACGCAGGGGCTCGCGACCGCGGGCGGCGCTCCGTTCGCGGAGCTCATACGCGAGCGCGTGGTCGGCCCGGTCGACGCGACCACGTGCTCGTTCGGGCCGCGCCCGCCCGCCGAGTGCGCCGCGACCGAGGTCGATGCGACCTGGCGGCGCAGGCGCCTGCGCGGCGAGGTGCACGACGAGAACTCGTACGCGATGGGCGGGGTCGCGGGGCACGCCGGGCTGTTCGGCACCGCCGCCGACGTCGCCGCCCTCGCGCGCGTGTTCCGCGACGGCGCGGTCATCGGCAACGAGCTCGCCGCGCTCGCGCGAAGGGAGCACGCGCGGGGGGAGAACGTCCGGCGCGGCCTCGGCATCGCGCTCCGCGCCCCGGAGGGGCCGATGTGCGGGCGGTGGTCCGGCGCCGACGCTTGGGGCCACAGCGGCTTCACCGGCACGACGGTCTGGGTGGACCCCGCCATCGACCTCACCGTCGTCCTGCTGACGAACCGCGTGTACTTCGGCCGCGACAACGCCGACGAGCTCTACCGCTTCCGCATCGCCGTGCACGAGGCCGTGTCGAAGCCGCTCGCGGGCGCCGGCGCATGAGCGACCTCGCCATCGGGATCATGTCCGGCACGAGCGCCGACGGGATCGACGCGGCGCTCATCGAGGTGGATGACGCGGCACGCGTGAGCGAGACGATCGCGCACGCCGCCGTGCCGTTCCCCGACGACGTCCGCGCGCGGATCCTCGCGCTCGGCAGCGGCGAGCCGGTGGCCGCCGCCGACGTCGCGCGCCTGCACGCGCGCCTCGGCGACATGTACGCCGCGGCCGCGATGGCGCTCATGCCGACCGCGCGGCGGCCGGTCGTCATCGGCCTGCACGGCCAGACGATCTCCCACCTCCCGGCGGAGCGCGCGACGCTCCAGATCGGGGACGCGGCGCGCGTGGCGGTCCTCACCGGGATCCCCACCGTCGACGACTTCCGCTCCGCGGACATCGCCGCCGGCGGCGAAGGCGCACCGCTCACGCCGTTCGCCGACCACATCCTCTTCGCCGGGCGCGGGCCGCGGGTCGTGGTGAACATCGGCGGCATCGCGAACGTCACGCTCCTGCCGGACGCCGAGGCGGAGCACGTGACCGGCTTCGACACGGGACCCGGGAACATGGTCGTGGACGCGATCGCGCGGATGAGCGGCCAGCGCTACGACGTCGACGGCGCGGGCGCGCGCCGCGGGCGCGTCGTCGAGCGCGCGCTCGATGAGGCGCTCGCGCACCCGTTCTTCGCCCGCCCCGCGCCGAAGAGCGCGGGCCGCGAGGAGTTCGGGGCCGAGTTCACGGCGCGCCTCGTCGAGCGGGTGCGCTCGGAAAGTGGAGCGCTCGACGACGCCCTCGCGACCGCCACCGAGCTGACCGCGCGGACGGTCGCGGCCGCGGTACGTGCGCGGACGTCCGGGGGGACGACCTGGAGGGAAGTGCTCGTGGCGGGCGGTGGCGCGGCGAACAGCGCGCTGGTGGAGCGCCTCGCCGCGGCGTTCGGTCCGGTCAGCGTGCGTCGTGTCGACGATCTCGGCGTCCCCTCCGAGGCGCGGGAGGCCATCGCCTTCGCGATCCTCGCCGTGTACCGCCTCCGCGAGCTGCCGAATACCCTCCCGGCTGTGACCGGGGCAAGGGGCGCGGTCTGCGCCGGGGCGCTGCACCGGCCATGAGGGGGGCGCTCCCGCAGGCGGGTGATGCATTTCCGTGCCAAGTTGGCACGTATCCGTGCCGGATCGGCACGGAAATGCATACAGGCGCCGAGCGCAGCAGGTCCCACCCGGCGATCCGCAGTGGCCCTTTCGAGCCGTCCTTCGCCGGTCCACTGCCGTGACCGACGCGGTCGTCGTCGGCATCGACGCCGGCGGGACGAAGACGCGCGCGTTCGTCGTGACGCGCGCGGGCGACGTCGTCGGCCGCGGCGCGGGCGGCGGCGCGAACCTGCTCAGCTCCCCCGACCCGCAGGGATCGATCGCGGCGGCGCTGCACGCCGCGCTCGCGGGACGGCGGCCCGCGGGGGTCGTGCTCTCGTGCGCGGGCGGCGACCGCCCGAGCGCGCGCGAACGGGGGCGCGCCATCCTCGCGGGGCTCGTGCCGGCGGACGTGAAGGTGGACGTGACGCACGACGCCGAAGCCGCGCTGTATGCCGGCAACCCGCAGGGCTGCGGCGTGGTGCTCATCGCCGGCACCGGCTCGATCGCCTACGGGCGGAACAGCGAAGGCGACGAGGAGCGCGGCGGCGGCTGGGGCCATCTCATCGGCGACGAGGGCTCCGCGGTGTGGATCGGGCTGGAGGGCCTGCGCGCGGCCGCGCACGCCGTCGACGGGCGCGGCGCGCCGACGGCCATCGCGCAGCTCATCGTCCGCGAGCTCGGCCTCGCCGAGCTCATGGACGTGCTGCCGCTCGTGTACGGGCAGCCGCATCCCGCTCCGGCGGTCGCCGCG
>VGOU01000053.1 GCA_016875795.1 Chloroflexota bacterium
CTGCGGCCTCAAGACGCGGACCGTCGAGGAGACGATCGACAAATGCCGGGTCGTGGTCGAGGCCGCGAAGAAGGTGCGCGCCGAGCTCGGCGCGAAAGTGCCGGCCTAGCTACCTGCCGTACTTCGTACGGGCGCGTCGTCGGCCGCTAGCGACCGCAACCGGTCGCCGCGGCGCTCCTAGCGCCCGTAGAGGTCGAGCACCTCGCGGCGGAACGGTACGCCCGCCTTCTCGCGCAGCTTGTCGAACTCGTCGTGGTCCCACTCGCCGACGAAGGTCACGGCGACGCCCGACTGGCCCATCCGCCCGGTGCGGCCGATGCGGTGGGTGAACGTCTCGGTGTCCTCGGGGAGGTCGTAGTTCACCACATGCGTGACGTCCTCGATGTGCAGGCCGCGCGCGGCGACGTTCGTGGCGACGACGACGGGGATCTCGTGCGCGCGGAAGGCCTCGAGCGTGCGCTCGCGGTCGCGCTGCGACATGTCGCCGTGCAGCGCCGCGACCGTGTGCCGACGGCGCGTGAGAGCGCGGACGAGGTCGTCGACGCCGCGCTTGGTGTGGCGGAAGACGAGCACGTGATCGAACTCGGCGCGCTTGAGGAGCTCCTCGAGCGCGAGGACCTTGTCCTCGTTCAGGACCTCGACGAAGAGCTGCTCGACCGTCTCCGTCGTCGGGCGCTCGGGGTCGATGGCGATCGAGACAGGGTCGCGCATGAAGCGGCTCGCGAGGTCGCGGACCTCCCACGACAGCGTCGCGCTGAAGAGCGCGGTCTGCCGGTCCGTGGGCATCTTCCGCAGGAGCTTGCGCACGTCGGGCGCGAAGCCCATGTCGAGGAGGCGGTCGGCCTCGTCGAGGACGACGATCTCGATCCCGCGGAGGTCGAGCGTCCCGCGGTCGATGTGGTCGAGGATGCGCCCGGGAGTCCCGACGACGACGCCGACGCCGCGACGGAGCGCGCGATCCTGCGGGGTGTACGAGACGCCGCCGTAGATGGCGACCTCGTGCGAGTCGCGGAACTTGCCGAGCGCGCCGAACTCGCGCGTCACCTGCGTCGCGAGCTCGCGCGTGGGCACGATGACGATGGCCTGCGGCCGCTTCGCGCCGGGGGCGACGTGGCCGAGGATGGGGATGGCGAACGCGGCGGTCTTGCCGGTCCCGGTCTGCGCCTGCGCGAGCAGGTCGCGGCCCGTCTGGAGGACGGGGATGCTGCGCTCCTGGACGGGGGTGGGGGTCATCCAGCCGAGCTCTTCTATCGCGCGACAGACGTCGGGGTGGATCTCGATGGTGCCGAAGTGAGCGGTGCGCGCGGGTCGTTCTAACGCGAGTGTCAGATATATCTCCTCATATGACGAACGGGCCGCGATCCCATCGGATCCGGCCCGCCCCCGCCAGACGTTCGATGAACTGCTACGACGAAGTGTATCAGACCTCGCCGCGCCGCCGGCGCAGCTCGTCGAGGACCGGTCCCGTCGACGAGGTGCCGAGCCTGTCCGCGCCGGCGTCGATCGTCGCGAGCGCCTCGTCGGGCGTGCGGATCCCGCCGGGCGCCTTGACACCCATCTTCGGGCCGACGAGCCGCCTCAGCAGCCGCACGTCCTCGACGGTCGCGCCCTCGGGCGGACCCCGTCGAGGTCTTCACGAAGTCCGCGCCGGCGGCCTGTGCTATCTGCGCGGCGATGGCCTTCTGCGCGTCGTCGAGGTACGCCGTCTCGAGGATGACCTTCACGATGGCCTCGCTCGCGTGGCCCACGCCGACCACCGACGCGATCTCGCGCTCGATCGTGGCGTAGTCGCGCTCGATGAGCGCGCCGATGTTGATGACCATGTCGAGCTCGGTCGCCCCGTCACGCAGGGCCTGCAGCGACGTCGAGACCTTCACCTCGGGCGACTGCCCGCCGTGCGGGAGCCCCACGACCGTGGATGTGCGCACGCCCGACCCCTGCGGCAGCCGCGCGCGGTCGGGCACGTAGAACGGCTTCACGCACACCGACGCGATCACCTCGCGCCGCGCGATGGTGCACGCGTCGACGACGCCGCGCTCAGTCTGCGTCGGCTTCAGCACGGCGTGGTCGATCATCGCGGCGAGCGCGGGGACCGTGGGCAGTACGCTGGTCGTCGTCATGCCGGGTTCGATCCTAGTCGCTCGACTGCTCGGGATCGACATTCGCATCCACCTCTCCTGGTTCCTCGTCTTCGCCATAGTCCTCCTTTCGCTCGCGGACCAGCGCGGCATCCTCGCGCAGCTCGGCCCCGGCTGGACCCAGCGCGAGCTCGTCGTCGCGGCGGCCGTCGCTTCGCTCCTGTTCTTCGCCTCGGTCGTCGTCCATGAGCTCGCCCACGCCACGGTGGCCCGCGCGTTCCGCATGCCGGTCTCCTCGATCACGCTCTTCCTCCTCGGCGGCGTCGCGAACCTCGCGAAGGAGCCGCCGCGGGCCGCGGCCGAGTTCCTCATGGCCATCGCCGGCCCGCTGACGAGCCTGGCCATCGGCGCGGCCGGGCTCGGCATCTGCCAGATCGTGTTCGCGCCCGAGGGCGGGTGCGGCGGCCTTCTCGACGGTCGCGTCTCGGCGACGTTCGCGGCGGCCGACGCCGTCGCCGTCGTCGCGGCGTACCTCGGCGTGGTGAACGTCCTCCTCGCCGTCTTCAACATGATCCCGGGGTTCCCGCTCGACGGCGGGCGCGTCCTGCGTTCGGTGGTGTGGGGCTGGCTCCGCGACCGCTCGCGCGCGACGCACATCGCCGCGCGCGGCGGGCAGCTCGTCGCGGGCCTGCTCCTGCTGCTCGCGGCGTGGCGCGCGATCGGCCGCGACGACACGTTCGGCGCCCTGTGGATGGGGTTCATCGCCTACTTCCTCTACACCGCGGCGTCGCAGGCGATCGACCAGGAGCGCGTGGCCGCGGCCGTCGCCGGGGTGCGCGTAGCCTCGCTCATGTCGACGCAGCTCACCGCCGTCGCGCCGACGGCGACGATCGCGCAGGTCGTCGACGAGCACATCCTCGCCCGGAACGCGCGCGCCGTCGCGGTCATCGACGGCGGCCGCTTCGCCGGGCTCGTCACCGTCGCCGGCCTGCGCAAGGTCGCCCAGCGCGAGTGGCGCGACACGCCCGTCGAGAGGGCCATGACACCCGCGCGCGAGCTCGAGGCGCTCACCCCGGGGTCACGGCTGATCACGGCGATCGAGCGCCTCGGCGCGAGCGACATCCCCGCGCTCCCCGTCGTCGAGGACGGCGTCCTCGTCGGGCTGCTCGAGCGCGACGCGGTCGCGAGCTACGTGCGCATGCGTGAGATGCTCGGCCTGCGGTGAGACGCCTCGGCGTCTTCTCCCGCTCGGCGACGATGTCGACGTTCTCGACCGGCGCACGCGAGCTCCTGCGCGAAGCGGAGCGCGCCGGCGAGCTCGCGCTCCACATCGTGCGTCTCGTCTGGTGGACGGTCGCCGCCGCGACGACGTACCTGCGCTTCAACGTGGACCTCGAGCTCGTCGCGCCGGCCCTCGCCGGGCTGGCCATCGCCTGGGTGCTCGGCCTCTTCGGACTGCGCGGCCCGCGCACGTTCACCGCCGCGCGCTACGCGCTTGTCGTCCTCGACGCCTGGCTCGTCATCGGTCTCGTCTTCGTGTCGTAGGGGCCGCTCTCCGTCGCCGGCGGGATGTTCGCGTCGCGCCTCGGACGGCTGCCGTCGCCCGAGGAGCTCGCGGCCTACGTTCCGCCGATGCTCGTGTACGTCGCGCTCGCCGGCGCACTGCGCCTCGACCCGCGCGTCGCGCCGCTCGGGGGCGGCCTCGCCGTGTTCGGCGCGACGCTGTACGCGGTCTCGCTCGACATCGACCGCAACAGCGCCATCCTCCTCATCGGCCTCATCGCCTTGTCGGCCATCGTCGGCACGACGGCGTCGCGCGTGCTGCGCTACGTCGTGCTGAGGGCGCGCGAGGAAGCGACCCTGCGTCGTACGTCCCGGAGAGCCTGTCGCGCGACCTCGCGACGCACGGGGCGCTCGAGCGTGCCGGCCGTGTGGAAGACGTCACGCTACTCACCTGTGACATCCGCGGCTTCACCATGCATTCGGAGCGGCTCACCCCCGCCGAGACGGTCGGCTTCGTCAACAGGTACCTCGAGGCGGTGTGCCCCCGATCACCTCCTCCGGCGGCGTCATCGACAAGTTCATGGGCGGCGGATCGTCGAGGCGTCGGCCGCGGTCGAGGTGCGCGTGGGGCCGCGCCGCACAGCGGCGAGGTGCTCGCCGGCACGGTCGGGCCGCGCACGCGGCGCGAATGCACGATCATCAGCGACGCCGTGAGCACGCTCACGCGCCTTGAGGAGCTGAACGAGCAATACGGCTCGACCGTCGCCGCCTCGGACGCGACCATGGCCCGCGTCGCCGAGCCCGAGCGCGCGGGGTTCGACGGCCCGTGAGCGTCGCGGTGCGCGGGCGCGAGGGCGGCCTGAACGTGTACGCCTACGGCGCGGCCGTGTCGCTAGGCGACGATGGCGACCTCGGCGACCGGCTGCGCCGCTTCGTGGGGCGCGATGCGGAGCAGTCGCTGTAGCGCGGATCCAGCGGGGAACGCCGGGTCAGCCCGGTCGCATCTCCGCGGCGACCGCGGCGGCGACCGCGGCGTTGCGCACGAGCAGCGCGACGTTCGCCGTGAGCGCCCGGCCATCGCTGCGCTCCCCGAGCGCGCGCAATAGATAGGGAGTGACCGCGGCGCCCCGGACACCCGCGCGCTCGGCCTCTGCGAGCGCCCGCTCCGCCGCCCGCTCGGCGTCGGCCCGCGACATCGCGTGCTCTTCCGGCGCGGGAACGGCGATCACCAGGCCCCTCCCGCGGGACAGCTGCGCTCGCGCGATGCGCGCCGCGGCGGCCGCGTCGTCTACCCGATGCGCGAGGGGCAGGCCGCTCGAGCGCACGTAGAACGCCGGGAGTTCATCGGTACCGAACCCGACCACCGGCACGCCGAGGGTCTCGAGCGCCTCGAGCGTCTTGGGCAGGTCCAGGACGAGCTTCGCGCCGCTGCACACGACGCACACCGGATGGGCGGCGATCGCGCCGAGGTCGGCCGAGACGTCCCAGCTGCGCTCGGCGCCGCGGTGCACCCCGCCGATCCCGCCCGTCGCCATGACCGCGATGCCCGCGCCGGCGGCCATCGCGACGGTGGCCGCGACGGTCGTCGCGCCGAGGCCGCCGCTCGCCAGGATCGGCGCGATGTCCCGCAGCGACACCTTGGCCACGCCGTCCTCGTTGGCGAGGCGCTCGAGCAGCGCGGCGTCGGCGCCGACGACGACTCGGCCGTCCGCGATGGCGATGGTGCGCGGCTCGGCGCCTGCGTCACGCACCGCGCGCTCGCAGGCGCGGGCGGTCTCGAGGTTCGTCGGGCGGGGGAGGCCGTGCGAGATGACCGTGGACTCGAGCGCGACGAGCGCGGTCACGCGGTGCGGTGGCCGGCCTCTCCGCTCTCGCCGGCGAGGAGCTCGATCGCGTGCGGCAGCACCGGGAGGATCACCTCGAGCGACTCGCGCACGGCCCTGGGCGACCCCGGCAGGTTCACGACCAGGACCGAGCCCGCCGCCCCGGCGATGCCGCGCGAGAGCATCCCGTGGGCGGTCTTCGCCAGGGACCGCGCGCGGATCGCCTCGGCGATGCCGGGGATCTCGCGGTCGACGATCCGCCGCGTCGCCTCCGGCGTGACGTCGTTCGGCGACAGCCCCGTCCCGCCGGTGGTGAGGACCACATTGGCGCCCGAGCGGATGGCCCGGCGCATCTTCTCGACGATGCGCTCGACGTCGTCGGGTACGACGTCCACGGAGATCACCTCGGCGCCGCTCGCGCGGAGCATCTCCGCCATCGCCGGTCCGCTCTCGTCGACCCGCTCACCCTTCGCGCCCTTCGTGCTCGCGGTGATGACGGCCGCGCGGATCACTCGAGCTTCACGTCGCCGCTCGTGCCGCCCGTCTTCTCGACGAGCCGCACGTCGGTGATGCGCGCGCCCCGCTCGACCGCCTTGAGCATGTCGTAGAGCGTGAGCGCCGCCGCGGCCACAGCGGTGAGCGCCTCCATCTCGACGCCCGTCTGCCCGGTCGTCGCCGCCGTCGCCTCGATGGCGATGCCGCCGTCCTCGACGACGAGCTCGACGCCCACGTGCGTCAGCGGCAGCGGATGCGTGAGCGGGATGATCTCGCTCGTCCGTTTCGCGGCCATGATCCCCGCGACGCGCGCCACCGCGAGGACGTCGCCCTTCGGCGTCTTGCCGTCGCGCACGAGCGCCACCGTCTCCGGCGAGAGCTTGACGGACCCGCGCGCCTTCGCGCGCCGCTCGCTGACCGGCTTCCCGCCGACGTCGACCATCCTCGCCCTGCCCTTCTCGTCGACGTGCGTCAGCTTCTTCATCAGTGGTCCTCCGGGAGGTCCGTGAGGATCACCGTCACGGTCTCGCCCGCCGCGAACGAGCTGCGGCCGGGCGAGAGGTCGATGAGGCAGGTCGCGAGGGCCATCGACTTCAAGATGCCCGACCCCTGGGGGCCGGTGAGGCGCACCGTCCCCGCGGCCGCGTCGTGAATGCCCCGGGCGAAGAAGCGCAGCTCGTGCGGCTTGTCGATCGGATCGAGCAGCGTCGCCTTGGCGACGGGACGGAAGAGCTTGTCGCGCCCCGACATCCGCAGGAGCGCGGGCCGCACGAACAGCTCGAAAGTGAGCAGCGCCGACACCGGGTTCCCGGGCAGCCCGAAGATCGGGACGCTGCGGCCATCGGCGCGCAGCTCGCCGAACGCGAGCGGGCGGCCCGGGCGGATGGCGACGGCCCACACGTCGATGCGGCCCATCTCGCTCACCACCGGCTTCACCCAGTCGTGGTCGCCCACCGAGACTCCGCCGCTGGTGACGACCGCGTCGGCGTCGAGCGCGTCACGCAGGGCCGCGCGCAGCGCGTCGGGCGTGTCGCGCACGATCGGCCGCAGCCAGGGGCCGCATCCGGCCGCCCAGATCGCGGCGCCCACCGAGTAGCGGTTCGAGTCGCGGATCTGGCCGGGACCCGGCGTCTCGGCCACGTCGACGACCTCGTCGCCGGTGGAGAGCACCGCGACGCGCGGGCGCGCGATCACCAGCGGCTTCGACAGGCCCATCGAAGCCAGGACGCCGATCTCGGCCGGCCGCAGCAGCGAGCCCTTCGTGAGGACGGTCGTGCCGTGCCGCAGGTCCTCGCCGGCCTGGCGGACGGCGACGCCGGTCCTCGTCGCGGCGGTGATGGTGACGACGTCGTCGGCGTTGTCGGTGTCCTCCACGCGGACGACGGTGTCGGCGCCCTCGGGCACCGGCGCGCCGGTCATGATGCGTATGGCCTCGCCCGGGGCGATGGCGCGGTCGGGCATGCCGCCCGCGGGGACCGCGCCGATGACCTTCAGCCGGGCCGGCGCGGTCGCGACGTCGGCGCCGCGCACCGCGTAGCCGTCCATGGCCGAGTTGCGGAACGGCGGGACGTCGCGGTCGGCGACGACGTCGACGGCGAGCGTCCGCCCGACGCAGTCCATCAGCGGGACCTCGCGCGGCGCGAGCGGTCGGATGCGCGAGAGGATCCCCTCGAGCGCCTCGTCGACGGACAGGAGGCGCGTCGCGGACTTCGCGGAGGTCGGGCTGAGCGCCATCGGGGCGAGTCTAGGTTCGGGTGACCCCGCTCCGGCGCGCGCATTCGGCGACCGCCTTCGCGACCGCCGGCACGACGTGCGGATCGAACGGCGAGGGAAGGATGCATTCGGCCGAGCGCAGGTCGGGCGTGACGACGCCCGCGAGGGCGTCGGCCGCGGCGAGATCGACGTCGTCGGTCACGCTCCGCGCGCCCGAGTCGAGGAGGCCGCGGAAGACGCCGGGGAAAGCGAGCACGTTATTCGCCTGGTTGGGGTGGTCGCTGCGTCCGGTCGCGACGATGTCGCACTCGGGGCCGGCGATGAACGGGTCGATCTCGGGGATGGGGTTCGCCATGGCGAACACGATCCGCGGCCGTGCCATGGTGCGCAGGACCGCGAGCGGGAGCAGGTTCGGTCCGCTGAGGCCGATGAACGCGTGCGCGCCGGCCACCGCCACCGCGAGCGACCCGTCCTGCGTCGTCCCGAGCTCGCGCAGCGCGGCGAGCTTGTCGGGTGGGAGGTCGGCGCGGCCCGGCCCGACGATGCCCTTGCGGTCGACGAGCGCCACCTGTCCCGCACCCGCGCGCTTCAGCAGCCGCGCGGTCGCGATGCCCGCGGCGCCCGAGCCGAGCACGACCACGCGCATGTCGGCCATCGCCATGCCCACGACCGCAGCGGCGTTGCGCAGCCCGGCGAGCACGACGATCGCGGTGCCGTGCTGGTCGTCGTGGAAGACGGGGATGTCGAGCCGTCCGCGCAGCTCGCGCTCGATCTCGAAGCACGACGGCGCTGCGATGTCCTCGAGGTTGATCCCGCCGAAGCTCGGCGCGATGTGGACGCAGGTCTCGATGACCTCGCGCGGCGCGCGCGCGCCGATGACGAGCGGGAACGCCGAGATCCCCGCGAGGTCGCGGAAGAGCAGGGCCTTGCCTTCCATCACCGGCAGCGCTCCGAGCGGGCCGATGTCGCCGAGCCCGAGCACCGCCGTGCCGTTCGAGACGATGGCGACGGAGTTCCCCCGCGCCGTGAGCGCCCAGGCCTTCGCCGGGTCGCTCGCGATCGCCGACGAGACGCGCGCGACCGCGGGCGTGTAGACGAGCGAGAGGTCCTCCTTGTTCTTCACGCTGATCCGCCCGCGCACCTCGACCTTGCCGCCCTCGTGCAAGCGGAAGGCGGCGTCGGAGATCGAGCGCACGTCGATCCCGTCGACGCTCTGGAGGACGCTCGCGAGGCGCGCGGCGCTGGCCTCGTCGGGCAAGTCGACGGTGACGTCGCGCACATGCACCGCCGGCGTCGCCTCGATGAGGTCGATGACGCCGAGCGAGCCGCCCTGCTCGCCGATGACGCGCCGACGATCGCGAACATGCCCGGCCGGTTGTCGATGGCGAGCCGAAGCACGACGCGATACGCCGACGTCAGCACCGGCCCGGATCGCGTCGTCACCTCGGGCGAGGCTATACCGGGCGCGCGCGGTGGCGGGGGAGCAAGTGCGGCACCGTTGCCTTGAATGAGGCTGTGACCTCCTGGCCCGGCGCGAGGCCCATCTCGCGCGCCGACGTCACGGTCACGTGGGCCACCAGCGGGAAGCCAGAGTCCAAGATCACACGTACACGCCTACCGATCGGCTCGCATCGCACGACGGTCGACGGAAGGGCGTTGCGGGCGCTGCCGGTGTCCTCGCCGAGCGTCAGGACGATGTCGTCCGGCCGGACGCACAGCAGCGGGAAGTCGTCCCCGCCCGGGGGGACCGCCGCCACCTCGATGGTGCAGCCGGCGACCGAGAGGACCGTGAGGTCCTCGGTCGACGCGATGACGTGCGCCGGGAGGACGTTGTCGACGCCGACGAAGGCGGCGACCTCGGGGTCGGCGGGCATGGCGAAGACGGTGTCGGCGCGGTCGTCCTGGCGCACCGACCCGCGGATGATCACGGCGACGCGGTCGCCGAGGGAGAGCGCCTCGTCGCGGTCGTGCGTGACCAGGACCGTCCCCGCCGCCCGGCCGCGCAGGATACGCGCGAGGTCCGCGGTGAGCGCCTCGCGCGTCGGCGCGTCGAGACCGCCGAAGGGCTCGTCGAGGAAGAGGACCTCCGGATCGACCGCGATCGCGCGCGCGATGCTCACGCGCTGCGCTTCCCCGCCCGAGAGGTGGCGCGCGTGCCGCGAGGCGAGGTGGGCCACGCCGAGCGCGCCGAGCGCCTCCCGCACGCGGCGCGCGCGCTCGGCCCTGCCCACGCCACGCAGCGCGAGGCCGAGCTCGGCGTTCTCCTGCACGCTGCGGTCGAGCAGCAGCGGGCGCTGGAACACCACGGCGATGCGCCTGCGGTACGCGAGCCCGCTGGTGATGGGCTCGCCGCGCCAGCGCAGCGTGCCGCGCGCCGGCAGGAGCGACGCGAGCGCGAGGAGCAGCGTCGTCTTGCCCGCGCCGTTCGGGCCGAGCAGCACGAGCGTCTCGCCCTCGCCGAGAGCCAGCCGGTCCACCCCGACGACGGTGCGGCCGGCGCGCTCGACGGCGAGGCCCTCCGCCTCGAGGAGCGTCACAGCGGCCGCTTGCGCTGCTGCGCCCACGTCGTGACCGCGTTGATCGCGAACACGATCGCCAGCAGGATGAACGAGAGCGCGAAGGCCACGTCGAACTGGCCCTTGTTGCTCTCGAGCAGGATCGCCGTGGTGAGGATGCGCGTGTCGTCCTTCAGGTTGCACCCGGTCATGACCGACGCCCCGACCTCGCTGATCACCGCGCCGAAACCGGCCATCGCCGCGGTGAGCAGCGGGAGCTGCGCTTCGCGCGCCAGCAGCCAGCCCGCCTGGAGGCGCGTCGCTCCGAGCGCGGCGATCTGCGTGCGCAGCATGGGGTCCATGCCCTGCAACGCGATCGCGGTGAGCCCGAGGACGGTAGGGAAGGCGAGGATGAACTGCGCCGCGATCATCGCCTCGCGCGTGCAGAGCGCGTCGAGGCCGCCGAGCGGTCCGCTCCGCCAGATGGCCACGACCACGAAGAGGCCGACGACGACGGGCGGGAAGGCCATGCCCGTGTTCGTGAGCGAGAGCACGAGGCCGCGGCCGCGGAATCGCGCGAGGCCGACGACGACGCCGAGGGGCACGCCGAGGAGGACGCTCAGCAGCGTCGCCGTGCCGCTCACCGCGAGCGACGCCGAGGCCGCCGCCATCACGTCGGGGTCGAGGCGCGCGACGCGCTCGAGCGCGCCGGCGAGCCCCTGGACGATGAGGTCCATCTAGCGCAGGTCCTCCTCGGCGATCCCGGCGTCGGCGAAGAAGAGCTGCTCGCCGTAGCGGTCGATGCCGAAGGTCGAGATGAGCGACTGCGCGCGCGCCGAGAGGAGGTAGTCGGCGAACGCGTTCGCGCCGGCGGCGTTCACCGCCGGGAACTTCTTCGGGCTCACCGTGATGACGTGGTACGGGTTGAGGAGCGGCGGGTCGCGGTCGATGACGATGGCGAGCTCGAGCTGGGCCCGCCGCGAGACGTACGTACCGCGGTCGGTGAGGGTGTAGGCGCGCTTCTCCGAGGCGATGGTGAGCGTCTGGCCCATGCCCGTCGCGGCCTCGAGGTACCACGCGCCGCGCGGCGCGACGCCGGCCTTCTGCCAGAGCTCCATCTCGAGCAGGTGCGTCCCCGAGCGGTCGCCCCGCGAGACGAACGGCACGCCGCTCGCGGCGAGCCGCTTCAGCCCCTCGAGCACCTTCAGGCCCTTGAGCGCGGCGGGGTCCGCCGGCGGCCCCGCGAGGACGAAGTCGTTGTGCATGAAGAGGTGCCGGCGCTCGCCGTTGCCGGCGGCCATGAACTCCCTTTCGGCGCCGGGGGCGTGCGAGACGACGACGTCGGCGTCGCCGCGGCTTCCGATGGCCAGGGCGGCGCCGGTGCCCACCGCCTGCGCCTTGACCTTGTAGCCGGTGCGCTTCTGGAAGTCGCCGATGAGCGCGTCGAGGAGGCCGGAGTCCAGGAAGCTCGTCGTGGTCGCGAGGGCGACGTTCGGCCGGACGGGGCCCGCCGCGCGCGCGCCGCAGCCCACGGCGACGAGCGCGGCGAGCGCGGCGACTGCCAGCGCGGTGCGCATCAGCGGAGTTCACCATATGCCGAGTGC
>VGOU01000054.1 GCA_016875795.1 Chloroflexota bacterium
GCGCCTCGGCGAGGTCGCGCTTCGCGCGCTGCCACGGCGAGTCGTAGCGGCACTTCATGTTCGGCCAGAGCTCCGGCACGCTCGGCACGGGACGCACGTCCCAGGCGCCGCCCTCGGTGCGCACGCGGCGGACCCAGCCGATCGCCTCCATCGCCACGATCGCGACGTCGCGCTCCTGTGAGCGCACGTACGCCTCCTGCGGCACGCGCCCGAGACGGTCGAACGCGTTCGTCCCGCGCGCCTGCCCCTGGCGCCACCCGCGCGCGAGCACGTACGTCGCCGGCGGCGTCGCGGCCTGCAGCCGCCCGAGCGCGTTGTTCATGATCCAGAGGCGCGCCATCGTCCCGAGGTCGTTCGCCGCCGAGAACGAGCCATCCTTCAGGAGGTCGAGCGTCGTGTAGCGCACGTCGACGATCCGGTAGTGCCAGCGCTGCCCCGGCAGCGCGAACGCCACGACCTTCTCCTCCTCGCCGTCGAACGCCCCGGGGAAGAGGTCGGCGAGGACGTCGGAGCGGACGAGCAGGTCGGCCACGCCGTACGTGCGCGACTGCGGGTCGCGCAGCACGGCGCGCCAGATGAGCGGATCGCCCGCGGCCATCGCGTGCCACGTCGCGCGCGCGGCGTCGATCGAGCGGACGTCCTCGGGCAGCTCGGCCACGCGCGTCATGGGGTGGCGGCGCGCGAGGTGCTCGCGGACGAGCTCCTCGAAGCGCTGCCCGCGCTCGCCGATGAGCCGCAGGAGGTCGAACCGCGCGTCGTACCACGGCAGGCGGTCGTCGCGCACGAGGCCGCGTTCCTCGCCGTAGCGGTCGAGCCAGTCGAGGAGCGGGTCGGCGTCGCACCAGTGGCGCACGGCGCTCGCCGAGACCCAGGCCTCCCACTCCGCGTCGGCGCGCGGGTCGTCGATCGTCCCGTCGTCGCGCGTCCAGATCGCGGCGACGCCCGGGTCGGCGAGACCCAGGCCGAGCTGGATGGTCACGTCTTGCCGAAGTCTCGGACCAGCCGAGCGCGTACGCTAGCCACCCGTGGCGCGCTTCATCGTCGAAGGCGGCGTCCAGCTGCGCGGCCAGATCACCGCGGCGGGGAACAAGAACTCCGCGCTTCCCCTGATCGCGGCGAGCCTGCTGACGGACGAGCCCGTCCGCCTGCGCAACCTCCCGCGCATCCGCGACGTGCGCGGGATGCTCGACATCCTGTGCGACCTCGGCGCCGAGGTGCACGAGGAGGACGCCCACACCGTCGTCATCCGCACCTCGAACGTGCGGAAGACCGACCTCGACCCCCGCCTCTCCGGCGAGATCCGCACCTCGCTCCTCTTCGCCGGGCCGATGCTCGCCCGGGCCCGCAAGGTCACGCTCGGCCGCCCCGGCGGCGACGTCATCGGCCGGCGGCGCACCGACACGCACTGGCTC
Source organism: Chloroflexota bacterium (assembly GCA_016875795.1). GTDB lineage: Bacteria > Chloroflexota > Limnocylindria > P2-11E > P2-11E > JACPOT01. The sequence continues at coordinate 1,413 of VGOU01000054.1, forward strand.
GCCCTCCGCGCCCTCGGCGCGTCGCTCACGATGACCGGCACGGGGTTCCGGCTCGAGGCCGCCGAGCTGAAGGGCGCGGACATCCCGCTCGACGAGGCCTCCGTGACCGCGACCGAGAACGCGCTGCTCTGCGCGGTGAAGGCGCCCGGCCGCACCGTCATCCGCAACGCCGCGAGCGAGCCGCACGTGCAGGAGCTCGCGATGGTGCTCGTGCAGATGGGCGCGCGGATCCACGGGATCGGGACGAACACCATCGAGGTGACGGGCGTCGACGAGCTCCGCGGCGTCGACCACGAGATCTGGAGCGACCACATCGAGGCCGGCTCGTTCATGGCGCTCGCCGCGATGACCCACGGCGACGTCACCATCCACCGCTGCGCGCCGCAGCACATCCAGATGACGCGCGCGATGTTCCGCCGGCTCGGCGTGGAGAGCGCGATCGACGGCGACATGCTGCGCGTCCCGGCGAAGGACGAATACGTCATCGAGGACGACATCGGGGGGAAGATCCCGAAGGTCCAGTCGGGCATCTGGCCCGGCTTCCCGAGCGACCTCACGAGCATGGCCACGGCCGTGGCGACGCAGTCCCGCGGCACCGTGCTCATCCACGAGTGGATGTTCGACGCGCGGATGTTCTGGGTCGGCGCGCTCGAGGACATGGGCGCGCGGCTCGTCATGTGCGACCCCCACCGCGTCGTCGTCGTCGGCCCGGCGCAGCTGTACGGCGGCGACGTCCGCAGCCCCGACATCCGCGCCGGCCTCGCGCTCCTCGGCGCGGCGCTCGCGGCGAAGGGGACGACGACCATCAACAACATCGACCAGATCGACCGCGGCTACGAGGCGGTCGACGAGCGCCTGCGCGGCCTCGGCGCGAAGATCACGCGCGAGTGACGCTGCCCTCCCCGGCGGAGGCGCCGCCGCGCTCGTTCGTCACGCACCTCGAGTGCTCGCGCTGCGGCAAGCGGGCGGAGCACACCGCGCAGGCGCACCTGTGCGAGGCGTGCGAGGCCCCGCTCCTCGTCCGCTACGACCTCGAGCGGATCGAGGCGAGCGTGCCGCGCAACGTCCTGTACGGGAGGCAGCACTCGCTCTGGCGGTACCGCGAGCTCCTCCCGCTCGACGACACCCTGGACGCCGTGTCGCTCGGCGAGGGCAACACGCCGCTCTACGAGCTCCCCGTGCTCGGCTCGAAGCTCGGCCTGCACCGGCTGATGGTGAAGGACGAGGGCCTCCTCCCCACGGGCACGTTCAAGGCGCGCGGCGCCGCGGTGGGCGTCTCGCGCGCGGGCGAGCTCGGGGTGACGACGATCGCGCTTCCGACCGCGGGGAACGCCGGCGCCGCGTGGGCCGCGTACGGCGCGCGCGCCGGGATCGGCGTCGTCGTGGTGATGCCCGCGGACACGCCGGAGGTGATCCGGCGCGAGACGGCGGCGTACGGCGCGCGCGCGTACCTCGTGGACGGCTCGATCGCCGACGCGGGCGCCGTCGTGAAGCGCGCCGTCGCCGAGTACGGCTGGTACGACGCCTCCACGCTGAAGGAGCCGTACCGCATCGAGGGCAAGAAGACGATGGGGTTCGAGCTCGCGGAGCAGCTCGGGTGGCGGCTTCCCGACGTCATCGTGTACCCGACCGGCGGCGGCGTGGGGCTCATCGGGATGTGGAAGGCGTTCGACGAGCTGCGCGCGTGCGGCTGGCTCCCCGCGGACGCGAAGCGCCCGCGCTTCATCGCGGTGCAGGCGGCGGGCTGCGCGCCCATCGTGAAGGCGTTCCACGAGGAGAAGGACACGAGCGAGCCGTGGCCCGACCCGGTCACCGTCGCCGCGGGCCTGCGCGTCCCGAAGGCGCTCGGCGACTTCCTCGTGCTGCGCATCCTGCGCGAGTCGAGCGGCGTCGCCCTCGACGTCAGCGACGACCGGATCCGCGACATGATGCGGGTCGTCGGCGTCACCGAAGGGCTCCTCGCGTGCCCCGAGGGCGCCGCCGCGTTCGCCGCGGCGTACCAGCTGCGCTCGGCGGGGATGATCCACGAGCACGAGGACGTCGTCGTGTTCAACACCGGCACGGGCATGAAGTACTTCGAGCACCTGCAGGGCCCCGCGCCCCGGCGCCTGGCGAAGGGCGAGCTCATGCCGCGCATCGAGCGCGAGCTGGAGGAGCCCGACGCGTTCCACCGCCCCTTCGCCGTGGACGAGCGCGGCCTGCGCGTCGCTCCCGACGAAGAGGGGGAGCGCTGACCGCCACTACCATCGGCCCGATGCAGGTCGCGGAGAACATCCTCGCGCTCGTCGGGGACACGCCGCTCGTGCGGCTCTCGCGCATCGGCAAGGGCCTCCGCCCCACGATCCTCGGCAAGCTCGAGCACCTCAACCCCGGCGGGTCCGTGAAGGACCGCATCGGCCTCCTCATGATCGAGGACGCCGAGCGCCGCGGGCTCCTCAAGCCGGGCGGCACGATCGTCGAGCCCACGAGCGGCAACACCGGCGTCGCGCTCGCGATGGCCGCGGCGCTGCGCGGCTACCGCCTCATCTGCACGATGGCCGACAAGCAGAGCCAGGAGAAGCGCGACCTCCTCCGCGCGTACGGCGCGGAGGTCGTCGTCTGCCCCACGGCGGTGCCGCCGGAGCACCCCGACTCGTACTACCGCGTCGCCGACCGCCTCGCGCGTGAGATCCCCGGCGGCTTCCAGCCGAACCAGTACTACAACCCGAACAACCCCGAGGCCCACTACCGCACGACCGGGCCCGAGATCTGGGAGCAGACCGACGGGACGGTGACGCACGTCGTCCTCGGCGTCGGCACGGGCGGGACCGTGAGCGGGGTGGGGAAGTTCCTGAAGGAGAAGGACCCGCTCGTCCAGGTGATCGGGGCGGACCCCGAGGGCTCCGTGTTCACGGGCGAAATCCACCCGTACAAGACCGAGGGCATCGGCGAGGACTTCTACCCCGGCACGTTCGACCCGGGCATCGTCGACCGCTGGTTCCGCGTGAGCGACCGCGACTCGCTCCTCACGGCGCGCCGCATCACGCGCGAGGAGGGCATCCTCGTCGGCGGCTCCGCGGGGACGGCGATGTTCGCGGCGCTGCAGCTCGCGAAGGAGCTCGACGAGAAGGCCGTCGTCGTCGTCCTCTTCCCCGACTCCGGCCGCTCGTACCTCTCGAAGGTCTACAACGACGAGTGGATGCGGCAGAACGGGTTCTTCGAGCGCCAGCTGCCCGCGAGCGTGCGCGACGTCATCAAGGACCGCGAGCCCGGCGCGTCGACGATGGTCGTCGTCTCGAAGGGCGAGACGGTGCGCGCGGCGATCGACATGATGCAGCGCTACGGGATCTCGCAGATCCCCGTCGTGAGCGACGGGCGCGCCGATCGCGTCACCGACATCGTCGGCAGCATCCAGGAGCGCACGATGCTCGACCGCGTCTTCCGCGAGCCCGCGCTCGTCGACGAGAGGGTCGAGAAGGTGATGGACGCGCCGTTCCCGGTCGTGCAGGCGAACGAGGACGTCGAGCGGCTCTACGCCGAGCTCGCCGCCGGGGTCCCCGCGCTCGTCGCGGCGCAGGACGACCGGCCCGTCTCGATCATCACGAAGGCCGACCTGCTGGAGTTCGTGGCGCACCAGCGCCGCCGGCGCTAGACCCCCGGCGGCGGGAACTTCGTGTTCGCGCCCTGGAACGCGAACGACAGGACGATGAGCACGACCGCGGTGACCGCGGGCGCCCACTGCGTCGGGCCGGGCATCGCCCTGTACGCGCGCCACGCCGTCCAGGCGGCGAGCGCCCCGAAGATGACGCTCACGTAGCTGAGGGGCGCGGCCGACGTGCACGCCGGGATGGGACAGAACGCGAACCCCGCGAGCGGCGCCGTCACGACCCACAGGACGTCGATGACGACGAGCGCGAGGGCCGCGCCCTTCACGCCCGACGTGAGCGCCGCGACGGGGGAGAGCCACCAGCCGTAGAGGGCGGCGATGGTGAGCAGGGCCATGCCTTCGCCGGCCGTGACCTGCCGGCCGGTGCCGAACACGCCCTCGCGCGTGAGGATGAGCCAGCCGAGGAGGCTCACCGTGGCGGCGGCGCCCTGGAGCAGCAGGTTCCGCGGCGTCATCGCCGGCGGATCATAGAGGCCGCACCTATCGTTGCCGCGTGGCCGAGCCCACCGTTCCGCCGCGCAGGCCCGGATTCGAGACGCTCGCCATCCACGCCGGGCAGGATCCGGACCCCGCCACGGGGGCCGTGACCGTCCCCATCGTCCAGACCTCCACGTTCGTCCAGGAGGCCGTCGGCAAGCACAAGGGCTACGAGTACGCGCGCACCGGCAACCCCACCCGCGCGGCGCTCGAGACGTGCCTCGCCGCGCTCGAGGGCGGCGCGTGGGGCCTCGCGTTCGCCTCGGGCATGGCCGCGACCGACGCGGTCGCGCACCTCCTCGAGAGCGGCGACCACGTCGTCATGGCCGACGACGTGTACGGCGGGACGTACCGCCTCTTCGCGAAGGTCTTCGACCGCGCGGGCATCACGCTCACCGCGGTGGACATGCGCGAGCCGGCCGACGTCCGCAGGGCGCTCACGAAGCGCACGAAGCTCGTGTGGATCGAGTCGCCGACGAACCCGACGCTGAGGATCGTCGACATCGACGCCGTCACCGGGATCGCGCGCGAGGCCGGCTCCCTCTCGGTCGTCGACAACACGTTCGCGAGCCCGTACCTGCAGCAGCCGCTCGGCCTGGGGGCCGACCTCGTGCTGCACTCCACGACGAAGTACATCGGCGGGCACAGCGACGTCGTCGGCGGCGCGCTCGTCGGCACGGACATGGCGCTGCGCGAGCGGCTCGCGTTCATCCAGAACGCCGCCGGCGGGGTGCCCGGGCCGTTCGACTCCTGGCTCGTCCTGCGCGGCGCGAAGACGCTCGCGGTGCGCATGGACCGCCACTCGGACAACGCGATGGCCATCGCCGAGTGGCTCTGCCAGCACCCCAAGGTCGAGCGCGTGAACTACCCCGGCCTCGAGACGCACGAGGGCCACGACATCGCCCGCCGCCAGATGCGCTCGTTCGGCGGGATGCTGTCGTTCGAGCTCCGCGGCGGCGAGACCGCGGCGGACCGCATGGTGTCGCGCACGCGCATCTTCGCGCTCGCGGAGTCGCTCGGCGGCGTGGAGTCGCTCATCGAGGTGCCGCTCGCCATGACGCACGGATCGGTGAGGGGCACGAAGCTCGCGCCGCCCGCCGGTCTCGTGCGCGCGTCCGTGGGCATCGAGTCGGTCGACGACCTCATCGGGGACCTCGCGCAGGCGATCGGCTAGCTGCCTCGCGGCCGGCGGGGCCGCTAGCGCACCGGTGCGATGCCCAGCCCCACGATCGCGGCGAGGCTCGCCGCGGCGAGCACCGACATCGTCGCGAGCCCCGCGACGAAGGGCGTCGGGCCGATCGACCGGAGCTGCGCGACCTTCGTGTTCAGCCCGACACCCGCGAGCGCGACGAGGATGAGCGCCTTCGCCGCCTCGTCGAGCAGCGCCGCCGTCGCGGGCTGGATGACGCCGACGGTCCGCAGGAGCGCCATCGCGAGGAAGCCGAGCACGAAGAGCGGCACCGCGCCCCGGAGGCCGCGCCCGACGCTGCCCTGCGCGGCCTCGGCGGAGCGCTGCCACCACCACGCGATGAGCACGATGAGCGGCGCCATGAGCGCGTTGCGCACGAGCTTCACCACGGTGGCGACGTCGCGCGCGACCGGCGAGTGGGCCGCGCCCGCCGCGACCACCTGGCTCGTGTCGTTCACCCCCACGCCCGCCCACACGCCGAAGGCCTCGTCGCTCAGGCCGAGCGCGCGCCCGATGAGCGGGAAGGCGAACACCGCGAGGGTGCCGAAGAGCGTGATCGTCGCCACGGCGAAGGAGACCTCGCGCTCCTCGGCCTTCACCACCGGGGCGGTCGCGACGATCGCGGAGTTGCCGCACACCGCGGTGCCGACGCCGATGAGGAGCGCGAGACGCCGCGGCAGGCGCAGCGCGTAGCCGACCGCGAGCGCGACGGCGAAGGCGATCGCCATGGCCACGACGACGAGCCCGAGGGCGCTGCCGCCGATGGCCAGGACCGCGTCGAGGCTGAGCCGCGCGCCGAGGAGGACGATGCCGATGCGCAGGACGCGCTGCACGGCGAAGCGGATCCCCGGGGCGTAGCCGCCGCGCAGCGGGACGGCGTTCGCGACGACGATCCCGAGGAGGACGGCGAGGAGGATCTCGCTGACGCCCGGGAGGAGCGCCGTCGAGCCGAGGCGCGCGGCCACCGCGACCGCGGCCGCGAGGGCGAGACCCGGGAGGAGCGGCGCGACCCCGTTCACGGCACGGGCTCGAGGCGCACGGCGCAGTACTTCAGCTCGGGGATCTTGCCGAACGGGTCGAGCGCGGGGTTCGTCAGGAAGTTCGCGGCCGCCTCGCTGAAGCAGAACGGCGAGAACACGACGCCCTCCTGCAGGGCGTCGTCGGCGCGCGCGGTGAGCTCGACCGCGCCGCGGCGCGTGCGCAGACGGATCCGGCCGCCGGGCGCGACTCCGGCGCGGCGGAGGTCGGCCGGCGCGACGAAGGCGACCGGCTCGGGCTCGAGCGCGTCGAGGACCGCGGACCGGCGGGTCATCGCGCCGGTGTGCCAGTGCTCGAGGAGGCGTCCGGTGGTGAGGATCATCGGGTACTCCTCGTCGGGACGCTCGTCAGGCGGCACGATGTCAGCCCTCACGAAGCGCGCCCTGCCATCCGCCGTGGGGAAGCGGTCGGCGAACAGGACGTCCCGACCGGGCGCGTCCGCGTGGTCGACCGGGTAGGTGACGGAGCCTTCGCGCTCGAGGCGCTCCCACGGCGCGCCCGCGAGCACCGGCGGCAGCATCGACCACCGCATCTCCTCGTAGATCTCCGGGACCGCGCCGTACGACCAGTCGGCGCCCATGCGCCGCGCGATCCCCTGCACGATCCACCAGTCCTGCCGCGCGTCACCGGGCGGCGCGACGGCGGGCCGTCCGAGCTGGACGCGGCGATCCGTGCTCGTGAACGTCCCGATCTTCTCGGGGGCCGCGGACCCCGGCAGGACGACGTCCGCGTAGAACGCCGTCTCGGTGAGGAAGAGGTCCTGGACGACGAGGTGGTCGAGCCGCGCGAGCGCCTCGCGGGCGTGGTGGAGGTCGGGATCGGACATGGCGGGGTTCTCGCCGACGATGTACATGCCGCGGATCGCCCCGGCGTACGCGGCATCCATGATCTCGACGACCGTGAGCCCGCGCTCGCCCGGGAGCGCCGTGCCCCACATCCCCTCGAGGCGGGTCCGCGCCTCCGGCGCCTCGACCCGCTGGTAGCCGGGGAAGAACATCGGGATGAGCCCCGCGTCGGAGGCGCCCTGCACGTTGTTCTGCCCGCGCAGCGGATGCAGTCCCGTCCCGGGGCGCCCGATCTGCCCGGTCATGAGCGCGAGGGCGATGAGGCAGCGGGCGTTGTCGGTGCCGTGCACGTGCTGGCTGATGCCCATGCCCCAGAAGATCATCGCCGCGCGCGCGGTCGCGTAGAGGCGCGCGACGTCGCGGAGCGTCGCGGGCGCGATGCCGCAGACCGCCGCCATCGCGTCGACCGGGAAGCGGCTCAGGTGCGCGCGCAGCTCGTCCCACCCGGTCGTCCGCTCGCGGATGAAGGCGTCGTCCTGCAGGCCCGCCTCGAGGATCGCGGCCATGAGGCCGTTCAGCAGCGCGACGTCGGTCCCCGGCCGGATGCGCAGCATGTGGGTCGCGTAGCGCGCCAGCACCTGGCCGCGGGGATCGACGACGACGAGCTTCGCGCCCGCCTTCGTCGCGTTCTTCATGAACGTCGCCGCGACCGGGTGGTTCACGGTGGGGTTCGCGCCGATGACGACGATCGCGTCCGCGAGCGCCGCGTCGGCGAAGGGGTTCGACACGGCGGCGCTCGCGATGCCCTCGAAGAGCGCGGCCACCGAGCTCGCGTGGCACAGGCGCGTGCAGTGGTCGACGTTGTTCGACCCGAACGTGGTGCGGACGAGCTTCTGGACGAGGTAGGCCTCCTCGTTCGACCCCTTGGCCGACCCGAACGCCGCGAGCGCGTCGCCACCGTGCGAGTCGCGGATCCGGCGCAGGCCCGCCGCCGCGCGGTCGAGGGCCTCGTCCCACGTCGCCTCGCGGAAGTGCGTCCACGGCGCGCGCGGATCCACGCGGTCGTCCGCGCGCTTCGCCACGCCGTCGCGGCGCACGAGCGGGACGGTGAGGCGGTCGGGATGCGCGATGTAGTCGAAGCCGAAGCGGCCCTTCACGCACAGCCGGCCGGCGTTCGCCGGACCGTCGCGGCCGGACGAGGCGACGATGCGCTCGTCCTTCACCGCGTACGAGACCTGGCACCCGACGCCGCAGTACGCGCACACGGAGGGGACCTCGCGGTCGGGAGCGATCAGGCTCGCGCCGTGGGCGAGGGAGAGGGCGCCGGTGGGGCACGCCTGGACGCACTCGCCGCACGACACGCAGGTGGAGTCGCCCATCGGCGCGCCCATGTCGAACACGATCCGCGCCTCGTGACCGCGACCCGCCACGCCGATGACGTCGTTCACCTGCACGTCACGGCACGCGCGCACGCAGCGGGTGCAGAGGATGCACGCGTCGAGGTCCACCGTCATCGCGGGATGTGAGGCATCGGTGGCCTGGTGGTGGGCGGTGCGCGGGTAACGCGGCGCAGCCAGCCCCTCGCGCTCGATCGCCGCGCGCAGCTCGTCGCTCCGCGTGAGCGGGTCGCCGAGCCTGTCGGTCGCGAGGAGCTCGAGCACGCCGCGGCGCGCGGCGGCAGCGCGGTCGCTCGTCGCGCGCACGCGCATGCCGTCCGCGGGCACGCGGATGCACGAGGCGGCGAGGGCGCGCTCGCCGTCGATCTCGACGACGCAGGAGCGGCAGTTGCCCGCGCGCGCGTAGCCGGGGCGGTCGAGCGCGCACAGGTGCGGGAGGTCGATGCCCTCGCGGCGCGCGACGTCGAGGATGCGCTCGCCGGCGGCGGCCGCGACGGTCCGTCCGTCGAGCGTGAACGTGGTGGTCACGACGACGGCTCCGCCCCCACGCGCTCCGGCCAGAACCGCAGCACCGAGAGGAGCGGCGCGGGCGCGGCCTGCCCGAGCCCACAGATCGACGCGTCGGCCATCACCGTGGACAGCTCGCGGAGGAGCGGCGCGTCCCATTGCGCGGAGCCCATGAGGGCCGTCGCCTTCTCCGTCCCGACGCGGCACGGCGTGCACTGCCCGCAGCTCTCGTCGCGGAAGAACCGCATGAGCTCGCGCGCGATCGCGGCGACGTCGTCGCGGTCCGAGAGCACGATGACCCCGGCCGACCCGATCCCCGCGCCGTGCTCGCGCAGCGTGTCGAAGTCGAGCGGAACATCCGCGAGGGCGGCGGGCAGGATGCCGCCGGCGGCGCCGCCGGGGAGGAACGCGGCGAGCGCGTGCCCCTCCTGCATCCCGCCGCCATGCTCGTCGACGAGCTCGCGCACGGTGATCCCCGCGGGCGCGACGTACGCCCCCGGCCGCGCCACGCGTCCCGACAGCGAGAAGAGCCGCAGCCCGGTGCGCCCGCGCCGGCCGTGCGACCGCCACCAGTCAGGCCCGCGCGAGAGGATCTCCGGCACCCAGTAGAGCGTCTCGACGTTCTGGATGAGCGTCGGGCGGCCGAAGAGGCCGACCTCGGCGGCGTAGGGCGGACGGTGCCGCGGGTACCCGCGGCGGCCCTCGATGCTCTCGAGCATCGCCGACTCCTCGCCGCAGACGTACGCGCCGGCGCCGCGGCGCAGGTGGATGCGCACGGGCGAGATCCCCGCCGCGGCGAGCGCGGCGGTCTCGCGTGCGAGCACGGCGCGGATACCGGCGTACTCGTCGCGGAGGTAGATGTACGCCTCGTCCGCGCCGACGGCCCAGCACGCGACGAGCAGGCCCTCGAGGACGCGATGAGGCTGCGTCTCGAAGCAGTGACGGTCCTTGAACGTGCCGGGCTCGCCCTCGTCCGCGTTCACCACGACGTAGCGCGGCGCGGGATGGGAGCGGACCGTGCGCCATTTGCGCGCGGTGGGGAACCCGGCGCCCCCGAGGCCGCGCAGCCCGGAGGCCTCGAGGTCACCGATCACGGCGTCCGGCGTACGCGCGCCGCCGAGGCACTCGCGGAGCGCGCCGTATCCGCCTCGCGCGAGGGAGCGGTCGAGCGG
>VGOU01000055.1 GCA_016875795.1 Chloroflexota bacterium
AGCTTGCCCACGGGCGGCGGATGCTAGGGGCGGCAACGCGGCGGCGGGACGCGCGCCTCCGCGCGCGCCCGTGCTTGCCCACGTCGACCGGGGATCCTCGGCGACGCCGTCGGTCGATGACGCGCGCGCGCGGAGATGTCGAGCCACCAGACGCCCGCGCCGTAGCGCGCGCTCACGAGCTGCCGGCCGGGCACGCCGGACACGCCGCCGTATCCGGGCGCGATCCCGCCGGGGCCGTGCGTGCCGTTGCCGCCGGGACGGAAGACGTGGATCGTGCAGGCGCGCTCCGTGCGGCCGATCGATGCGAGCACGCCGGCGAGCGGGTCGACGGCGAGCATCGGATCCGGGTACACCCACGCGCCGATCTTCCGCGGCGTCGCGGGCGACGCGCCGGCGCTCGCGGGGACGTCCGCGAGCTCACGGAGCGCCCAGACGCGCTCGGCGCCCCCCGACGAGACCGCGCTCGGGCTCGCTCGGCTCCCGCTGAGCGAGGGAGCGGCCTGGGCTAGACCCCTCCTCGCCGCAGCCGCACCGTGTGCACGAGCGCGATCCCGCCGATGACGAGGAGGCCGCCCGCGACCTGGGGGCCCTGCAGGACCTCGCCGAGCAGCGCGAGCCCGAGGACCGCGCCGGCGACCGGCTCGAACGTGGCGGTGAGGCCGACGCGCGCGGCCGGCAGCAGTGAGACGGCACCCAGGGTCAACACGTAGGGGAAGAGCGTCGCGATGAACACGACGCCGACGATGAGCGGCCAGTGCCGCGCGGCGAGGTCCCACGGCAGCGCCGTCGGGAGGCGGTAGATGCTCCACGCGAGCGTCGCGAAGAGGAACCCGTACACAAGGAGCGTCCAGGGGGTCATGCCGCGGAGGAGCCGCTCGGCCATGAGCAGGTACGCCGCGAACGTGAGCATCCCGATGACCGAGACCACCGCGCCCTCGGCGTTCACGTCGCGCAGGCGGCTGTCGTACGCGCCGACGACGAAGAAGCACCCGATGAGCGTCACCGCGGCCGCGATCCAGAGCCGCCCGCCGACGGCGCGTCCGGTGAGGATCGCGACGACGAGGAGGACGAGCGGCGCGGTGTACTGGATCGCGAGCGCGACGCCGAGGGGCAGCCGGGCGATCGCCTCGTAATACATCCCCTGCACCGTGGCGAGGCCGAGCGCGCCGAACAGCGCGAGCAGCGGAAGGTCCGCCCGGCGCACGCGCAGGTGCTTGCGCCCGAAGACCGCCACGGCGGGGAGGAGCACGAGGAACGAGAAGATCGTGCGGAACTGCGCCATCTCCGACGGGGAGATCCCCGCGGCGAAGGCGTTCTTCGCGATGACCCCGCCGAGGGCGTACAGCGCGGCGCCCGCGAGGGCCAGGCCATAGCCCAACCACCACCGCAGAGGAGCGGCATCGCCGCCTCGGAGAGCCGCGTCGGTCCTCGCGTTCCGGAGCGCCTCCTGGCTCAGTCCGCCTCCCAGTCCCGCGGGTAGAGGAAGTCGTGGCCGATGGTGCGCAGGCTGACCTTCGCGATGAGCGGCGTGACGCGCTTGAAGTGGCTCTTCCGGACCATGTCGCGGATGCGCCGCACGAGGCGCTCGTCGAAGCCGGCCGCGACGAGCTCCTCGACGCGGGCGCGGCGGTCGACCATGAAGTACAGGATCAGGTCGGCCTGCGCGTACGTGAAGCCGAGCTCGCCCTCGTCCGTCTGCCCCGGCCACAGCTCCGCCGTCGGCGCCTTGCGCACGACGCGCTCCGGGACGCCGAGGTGGACGGCCTGCTCACGCAGCTGGGTCTTGTAGAGGTCGCCGATCGGGTTGAGCGACGACGCCATGTCGCCGAACCAGGTGCCGTAGCCAAGGAGCAGCTCGGTCTTGTTGCTCGTTCCGACGACCGCACCGTCGGGCCAGGCGAGGTCGAACTCGATGGCCTTCCGTTCGCGCGCCATCTTGTTGCCCAGGCGCACCTGGTGCAGCTCGCCGACGAGCGCCCGGTACGCCTCGATCTGCGGCGCGATCGGGATGACGCGGACCTCGACGCCGAAGCGGTCGCCGACCGCGCGCGCGTCCTCGAGGGAGGCCGCGCTGCTCGTCGCCGACGGCGTGTGGACGGCGAGCACGTTCTCCGGCCCGAACGCCTCGGCGGCGAGAGCGAGGGAGACCGCGCTGTCGACGCCGCCCGACAGCCCGACGACCGCGCGCCGCAGGCCGACCTTCGCCGTCTCGTCGCGCAGGAACGACACGAGCATGCGGCGCACGAGCGCCTCGTCGATGCGCAGCGGCGACGGGTCGTCCCGGTCCGGCCGCGTCGCGCCGGCGCGCTGCGCCTCGCGCGGACGGACCCCCGTGAGCTCGCTCAGTCCCGGGGACCCCCGACGCGCTCGGCGAGGTGGCGGAGGACGAGGTCGTGGTCCTCGTCGCGGAGGATCGGGTTGCGGGCGCGCTCGCGCGCCGCGAGCGCGGGATCGATCTCGGCGAAGAGGAGGTGCTCCTCGAACTCGGGGGCGCGCGCGATGACCGTGCCGTCGGGGGCGATGACCTCGGATCCGCCCCAGAACCCGATCCCGTCCTCGTGGCCCACGCGGTTGGCGAAGACGACGTAGACCGTGAGGTACTGCGCGTAGAACTGGTCCATGAGGCGGCACGACTCGGCGGTGCCGAGGTCGCCGCCCTCGGCCACGCCGCGCCCCGGGCTCGCCGAGGGATAGAAGATGACGTTCGCGCCGCGCACCGCGTACAGGTACGGGGTCGACATGTGCCAGATGTCCTCGCAGATCGCGATCCCCGCGTCGCCGGCCGCGCTCGGGAAGACGTCGAACCGCTCCCCGCGCGCGAAGTAGCGCCCGTCGTCGAAGATGCCGTACGTCGGGAGGTAGACCTTGCGGTGCACGTGACGGATGCGTCCGCCCGACCAGTACCCGGACGCGATGTGGACGCGACCATCGGACGTGCGCTCCACGAACCCAGCGAGGACGTCGATCCCCGCCGACGCCTCCGCGATCGGCGCGAGCCGCTGGTCGTCCCGTGCGCACGCGACGTCGCTCGCGAGGTCCTTCAGGTAGTAGCCGGTGAGCGAGAGCTCCGGGAACACCACGAGCGTCGCTCCGCCGGCGCGCGCGCGCTCGATCGCCTCGAGGTGCATCGCGACGTTGCGCTTGAACGCGCCGAGCGCCGGCGCGCACTGCGCGAGCGCGATCCGCACGCTCATGGCGCGCCCCGCAGCGAGCCCACGCGATCCGCGTACTGGTGGGCGAGCGCCCAGGCCCGTCCCTCGTCGCTCGCTTCGACCCACACGTCGAAGAGGGGCTGGTCGGCGTGCGGCAGCACGAGCACCCACTCGCCGTCGTAGACGTGCTTCACGCCGTCGACCTGCTTCGTGCGCTCCGTCGCCGGCTCCTGGGCGAGCATCCGCATGACGCGGCCCTTCTCCTCCCACGGGCACGCCACCTTCAGCCGCGCCATGCGCGGGAGCGGCGTGCGGTCCATCACGTCGGTGAGCGTGGTGCGCGCGACCGCGAGGAGCTCGAGGAGCTTCACCGCGGCGAAGAGGCCGTCGAACGAGGGATGGAAGCGCGGGAAGATGAACCCGCCGAGGCCGTCCGCGACGATGAGCGGGTGCTCGCGCGAGGCGAAGCGCATCTGCGCCTCCGCCGAGTTGCGCACGCGGAGGACCCGCCCGCCGGCCTCGCCCACGAGCTGCTCGATCGCCGCCGGCGCGAAGACCGGCACCGCGACGACGCCGGGCGAGGTGCGGGCCGCGAGCGCGATGAACGCGGTGAGGAAGTGCCGGTCCTCGACGATCCGGCCGCGGTCGTCGACGAAGAAGACCTTCTCGCCTCCGGCGTCGATCGTCACGCCGAACGAGGCGCGCAGCGTGGCGGTGATCGACGCGAGCTCGCGCATCTCCTGCTGGAACTGCTCGAGCGAGCGTGAGCCGACGTTCTCGGTGACGACGGCGTTGATCGCGACGACGTCGACGCCGAGGGACGACAGGAGCTGCGGCAGGAACTGCGCGCCCGTGCCGTGCGAGTAGTTCACGACGATCTTGAACTTCGCCGCGGCGATCTCGCGGCGGTGCACGACCTCGTTCAGGAAGGCCTCGCTGTACGCCTCGCCCACGCGCGGCAGGGCGTAGATCGAGCCGACGCCGTCGTGCGTGACGCGGCGGAAGTCCTCCCGGAAGAACACGTTCTCGACCCTGCGCTCCTGTGCCTTGCCCACGTCGAGCGCCTGCTGGTCGAAGAACTTGATGTCGCAGACCCGGTCGTCGAACGGCGAGATCCGCGCGTGGATCCCGCCGGCGGCGCCGATGCGGCGCGTCTCGTACCGGTCGATCGGGATGGGGACCTGCCCGAGGTCGGCGACGTGGACCCCGCCCCCGACGACGCCGGACATGAGCGCGCGCTTCAGCATCCGGCTCGTGCGGTGCTGGTCGCGGTTCATCGTGATCGTGGACCCCGGCGCGAGCGTCGACGCGTACGCGGCGCCGAGGCCCGCGGCGAGCTCCGGCGTGAGGTCAACGTTCACGACGCCGGTGACGCCGAAGCGGCCGAACAGCGTGCGCCGCCCCTTCGCGCCCCAGATGAGGCTCGCGTTCACGACGGCGCCGCTCTCGACCTGCTTGTCCGGCCAGACCTTCACCTGGGCGCGGATGCGCGCACCCTCGCCGACGATCGAGTGGTCGGCGACGACGCTCCCCTCCTCGAGGATGACGCGGGCCTTCAGCGCGCACTGGCGGGCGACGATCGATCCGTGGACCTCGGCGCGCTCGCCGACGTACGTGTTCCGCCAGATCACGGAGCGGTCGATGATCGCGCCCGGCTCGACGATGACGTGGTCGCGGAGCACGGCCGGGCCGACGATCTGCGCCTGCGGACCGACACGCGTGCCGTCGCCGAGGTACACCGGGCCGAGCAGGACCGCGCTCGCATCCACCTGCACCTCGCCGTCCGTCCACACGCCGGGCGCGATCTCGCGCCCGAGCGGCTCGACGCGCACCTTGCCCTGGAGCACGTCGGCGTTCGCGCGCATGTACTCGGCGATGTTCCCCACGTCCGTCCAGTAGCCGTCGGCCACGTAGCCGTACAGCGGCTCGCCCTCGGCGAGGAGCTGCGGGAAGAGGTCCTTGCCGAAGTCGAACGCCGCTCCGACCTCGTACCGGTGGAGGACGCGCGGGTCGATGACGTAGATGCCGGTGTTGATCGTGTCCGAGAAGACCTCGCCCCAGGACGGCTTCTCGAGGAACTTCGTGATGCGTCCGTCGGCGTTCGTGATGACGACGCCGTACTCGAGCGGGTCGGCGACGTGCTTCAGGCAGAGCGTCACCGCCGCCCCCTTCTCGCGGTGGAGCTCGACGACCTTCGCGAGGTCGATGTCGGTGAGCGCGTCGCCCGAGATGACGAGGAAGGGCTCCGCGCCGAGCGCGTCGCCGATCTGGCGCACCGAGCCGCCCGTGCCGAGCGGCGATTCCTCGATCGAGTAGCGCAGGCGCATGCCGATCGGGCCGCCGTCGCCGTACGCGTCCTGGATGATGGTCGCGAGGTACTGGAGCGTCACGAACGCGTCGGTGATGTCGTGGCGCTTCAGCAGGTCGAAGATGTGGCCGAGGCAGGCCTTGCTCGCGACCGGGACCATTGGCTTCGGCCGATTGATCGTGAGCGGACGGAGCCGGCTCCCCTCGCCGCCGGCCATGACGACGGCGCGCATGGGAGGGAGTCTAGTTACCGCGAGCGCTACAGCGCCTTCACGTCGATGTCGTGCAGCGCCGCCTTGACGAGGTGGGCGGCCTCCTGGAAGGCGAGCGCCTTCCCCCTGTTCAGCGCCGCCTCGTACGAGTCGTTCACGTCCGCCGACGCGCGCTCGTCATACGCGTGGTACAGCTCCTCGAGCTGGTCGATGGAGAGCTTCACCCGGTCGCGCGCGGCGGTGCTGATCACGTATCCCTCCCAGATCGGTGCTGCGCTGCGAGAATACGTGCCCTCGTAGCATGCGCGCATGAGCATCGGTCTCGCAGACCTGGTGCGGAACGGGACGATGTCCCCGGAGATCGCCGCGACGCTCGCCGGGGCCGCCGAGGAGCGCCGATCGCTCCTCGTCTTCGCCGTGCCCCGGCTCGCGGGGAAGAGCGCCGTCATGCACGCGATGCTCGCGAACGCGGGCGCGGACACGCCGGTCCGCGTGGCGAGCGGCGAGACCGACGAGGCGGCGACGGCCGGAGCTACCTCGTCATCCCCGAGATCAGCCAGGCGCCGGTCCCGACGTACGTCTGCGGCGAGCCGGCGCGCCGCGTCTTCGGCGTCCTCTCGCGCGGCTACGCGCTCGCGGCCGCGCTGCACGCGCCGAGCGTCGACGAGGCATTCGCGATCGTGTGCGCGGGGAACGGGGTCCCCGACGACCACGCCGGCCGGACCCAGCTCGCCGTGTACATCCGGTCGAGCGGCGAGTGGAACGAGCCCACCCGGCGCGTCGTCGAAGCGGTCCACGAGATCGCCGGAGTGAGCGGCGGCCGGCCGCGGACGCGCGCGCTCCACCTCTGGGACGAGGCCGCGGACCGCTTCGTCACCGTGAACGAGCCGAAGATCGTGTCGCTGGACCGCTGGGCCGCGCTCGCGCGCGACCACGGCCGCGCGGCGATCTCCTCCGCCTAGCCGATCTCCAGCTCGGGCGTCGGCACGTCGACCTTCACCTCGACGCGGCCGTCGACGATCCGCACCGGATAGGCGTTCACGGGATGCACCGCGGGCAGCGCCAGCACCTCGCCCGTGCGCAGATCGAACCGCGCGCCGTGGCGCGGGCACTCGACCGCGCGCCCATCGAGCTCGCCCTCGCCGAGCGTCCCGCCGTCGTGCGTGCACACGTTGTCGATCGCGCCCCAGGTGCCGTCCGCGGCATGGCCGACGCACAGGCTCCGGGAGCCGGCCTCGACGACGGCGACCTCGCCCGGCGCGATCTCGTCCTCTCGCGCGACGGTGATGTAGCCCTCGCTCACGCTGCCACCTCCTGTAGCTCGATCTCGGCCACGCGCCCGATGAGCGGCCGCAGGGCCTCGAGGACGCGGCCGCGCACCGCCGCGTCGGGGATGTTGTCGAGGACGCGCGCGAAGGACCCGCGCACGAGCAGCTGCTCCGCCGTCGCGCGGTCGATGCCGCGCGAGAGGACGTAGAAGACCTCCTCCTCGTCCATCTTCCCGGCCGTGGCGCCGTGGCCGCAGCGCGCGACGTCGTTCGTGAGGATCTCGAGCACCGGGATCGGGTTCGCGCCGGCCCTGTCCGAGAGGAGCAGGTTGCGGCACTCCTGGTACGAGCCCGTCCCGCTGCTCGTGGACTCGACGCGGACGACCCCGTAATACGTCGCCTTCGCGCTCTCGTACAGCGCGGAAAGGTACAGGAGGTCCGACTGCGACGCGCGGCCGTCGAGCCGCTGCAGCGAGTTGATGTCGATGCGCTGCTCGTCGGCGGCGGCGACCAGTCCGTAGAGCTTCACCTCGGCGCCGTTGCCGCGGATGTCGGAGAGGACGCCGAGCTTCGTGCGCGAGCTGCCGGCGAGCACGTTGTACGACTCGAGGCGGCTGTAGGAGGCGGACGCGTACAGCTGCGAGCCGATGTCCCACACGCCCTCGCCGAACCGCTGCACGCGCACGTAGCGGACCTCGGCCCCCTCCCCGGCGTGGACCTCGAGGAGCGGGACGGCGAGCCGGGCCGGGCCGTCCTCTGAGGAGAGCTCCTCGACGACGGTGACGCTGCTCCGGGCCTCCGCCACGACGAGCGTGCGGAACACGATGGGCCGTTCCCCCGCGGGCCACCGCTTGCTCACGACGAGCGGCCGCGACACGGCGACGCCCCGCGGGACGTGGACGAACGTGCTGCCGCGAGCGAAGACCGCGCGCGCCAGGTCGCGCAGGACGCGGTGCGAGGCCACGCCGGCGGGGTCATCGAGGTGCGCCCGCACGAGGTCGGCCGACCGCGCCACGGACTCGCGGAAGCGCAGCGCGAGGACGCCGCGCTCGCGGTCCCGCGCGGGCACCTCGTCGACGAGCTGGACCGCGCCCTGTGCCGCTGGGTCGGGCTCGAACGACGACACGCCGGGAAGGTCCTTCAGCGGGAAGCGGCGCCACTCCTCCTCCTGGCCCGTGGGCCAGGGCGTCGCGGCGTAGCGGCGGAGCGCGGCCAGGCGGGACTCGAGCAGCCAGTGCGGCTCCTGCCGCTGACGCGACAGCCGCTCGACCAGATCCCGGTCGAGCGGCAGGCGCCGGTCGGTCGCGGTCGCCGTGACGGTCACGCGATCAGCCGATCGCCCCCGCCATCTGCAGCTGGATGAGCCGATTCATCTCGATCGCGTAGTCCATGGGCAGCGTCTTCACGATCGGCTCGATGAACCCGTTCACGACCATCGCGGTCGCGTCGCTCTCGGAGAGGCCGCGGCTCATGAGGTAGAAGAGCTGCTCCTCGCCCACCTTGGACACGCTCGCCTCGTGCCCGATCGTGACGTCGTCCTCCTCGACCTCCATGACCGGGAAGGTCTGGCTCTGGGCCGTCTCGTCGAGCATGAGGGCGTCGCACCGGACCGTGCTCTTCGCCCCGTGCGCGCCGGGGTAGATCTTCACGAGCCCGCGGTAGTTCTGCTTGCCGTCACCCTTGCTGATGCCCTTGCTCGTGATGATCGAGGTGGTGTTCGGCGCGGCGTGCACCATCTTCGCGCCGGCGTCCTGGGTCTGCCCGTCCCCGGCGAAGGCGACGGAGAGGACCTCGCCGTGCGCGCGCTCGCCGACGAGGTAGACCGACGGGTACTTCATCGTGACCTTGCTGCCGAGGTTCGCGTCGATCCAGGTCATGCGCGCGTCCCGGTGGACGACGGCGCGCTTCGTGACGAGGTTGTAGACGTTGTGGCTCCAGTTCTGGATGGTCGTGTACCGGACGTCCGCGCCTTCCTTGACGATGATCTCGACGACGGCGCTGTGGAGCGTCGCGGTCGTGAACACCGGCGCGGTGCATCCCTCGACGTAGTGAACGCTCGAGCCCGGCTCCGCGATGATCAGCGTTCGCTCGAACTGGCCGGCGTTCTCGCTGTTGATGCGGAAGTACGCCTGGAGCGGGATCTCGACCTTCACTCCCGGCGGGACCCACACGAACGACCCGCCCGACCAGACCGCCGTGTTCAGCGCGGCGAGCTTGTTGTCGTTCGCGGGGATGACCGTGCCGAAGTGCTCCTTCACGATCTCGGGGTGCTCGCGGAGCGCCGTATCCGTGTCGACGAAGATGACCCCGAGCTTCTCGAGGTCCTTGCGGATGTTGTGGTAGACGGCGCTCGAGTCGTATTGCGCCGACACGCCCGCGAGGTACTTCTGCTCCGCCGCGGGAATGCCGAGCTTGTCGAACGTGCGCTTGACGTAGTCGGGCACGTCCTCCCAGCTCTTCTCGGCCTTCCCCGGCGCCTGGAGGTAGTAGTAGATCTCGTCGAAGTCGATGCTCGAGAGGTCCGCGCCCCACGTGGGCATCGGGCGCTTCACGTAGTGGCGGAACGCCTTCAGCCGGCGCTGGAGCATCCACTCCGGCTCGTGCTTGTAGGTCTGACTGATCTCGCGGACGACGTCTTCCGTCAGCCCCCTCCTCTTCGGGTTGACGTATTTCGCGTCCGGGTCGAACCACCCGTATTGGTAGCTCTCGGCGATGGGGACCCGCGGCAGCTCTGTCGTCATCGCAGCAATTTTCTACTGATCCGATCGGAAATCAAATGGGGCGGCCGGCTAGCCCTTCGCCGGCTCCTTCGCGGCCTCGCCGGGCCACTCGGTCAGCCCCCACGCGGCGCCTTTCAGCGCCTTCAGGGACAGGAGGGCGCATTTCACGCGCGCGGGGCTGATGGTGATGCCGAGGTTGGCGAGGACGTGCTCGCGGTCGACCGCCCGAAGCTCCTCGAGCGTCTTGCCCTTGATCTCGTCGGTGAGGATCGAAGCCGACGCCTGCGAGATGGCGCAGCCGCGGCCGGTGAAGTGGACGTCGTTCACGCGTCCGTCCTCGCCGACCTGGAGGAGCATCGTGATCTCGTCGCCGCACAGGGGGTTGGTGTCGTGGTAGCGGTGGGTCGCTCCCTCGAGCTCACCGAAGTTCCGCGGGTTCTTGTAGTGGTCGAGGATGTAGTCGCGGTAGAGGTCGTCCACTAGACGCCGAACACCTTCTTGGCCTTCGCGATCGCGTCGACGAGCGCGTCGCATTCCGCGGCCGTGTTGTAGAGGTACATGCTCGCCCGCGTCGTCGCTGGGACGCCGAGGCGGGTCATGAGCGGATGGTTGCAGTGGTGGCCCGCCCGCACGGCGATGCCCTCGCGGTCCAGGAGCGTCGCCATGTCGTGCGGATGGATGCCGCGCACGTCGAAGGACACGACGCCGACGCGCTCCTCGAGCCCGCGCGGTCCGTACACCGTGACCGCCTCGTCGGCGAGCAGCTTCGGGAGGAGGTGCCGCAGGAGCTCGGTCTCGTGCTCGTGGATGCGCTCCATGCCCACGGCGGTGAGGTAGTCGACGGCGGCGCCGAGCCCGATGGCGTCGACGTACGACGAGGTGCCCGCCTCGAACTTCCAGGGGAGCTCGTTCCACTCGCTCCGGTCGACGCTCACGCGGCTGATCATGTCGCCGCCGTACAGGAAGGGGCGCATCCGCTCGAGGAGCTCGGCGCGGCCCCACACCGCGCCCGAGCCCACCGGGCCGAGCATCTTGTGGCCCGAGAAGGCGAGGAAGTCGCACCCGAGCGCCCGCACGTCCACCGTCGTGTGCGGGGCGGACTGCGCCGCGTCCACGACGACCGTCGCGCCCGCGGCCTTCGCCCAGCGCACGATCTCGGCGACCGGGTTGACGACGCCGAGGCCGTTGCTCGTGTGGGTCAGCGCGAGGACCTTGGCGCCGCGCTCGAGCTCGCGGCGGAGCTGGTCGAGCCGCAGCCGCCCCTCGTCGTCCACGTCGACGACGACGAGGTCGGCCCCCGCCTCCTTCGCGAGCTGCTGCCAGGGCACGAAGTTGGAGTGGTGCTCGAGGACCGTCGTGATGACGCGGTCAGCGGGCTTCACGTTGTCGCGGCCCCACGCGTACGCGACGAGGTTCAGCCCCTCGGTCGCGTTGCGCACGAAGATGACCTCGCGCGCCGCCGGCGCGTTGATGAACCGCGCGACCTTCTCGCGCGCCTCCTCGAACGCCGCGGTCGTGCGCTCGGAGAACTCGTACACGCCGCGGTGGATGTTCGCGTTGTGCTCCTCGTACACGCGCTGCATGGCGTCGAGGACCTGCCGCGGCTTCTGGCTCGTCGAAGCGTTGTCCAGCCACACGAGCGGCCTGCCGCTCGCCGTGCGCGAGAGCACCGGGAAGTCGGCGCGGATGCGCTCGACGCCGAGCGCGCGCGGGCCGCCGCGCGCCGTCACCGCCACCGGCTAGGCCCTCCCGGCGTACAGCTCTTCGCGGACGAAGT
>VGOU01000056.1 GCA_016875795.1 Chloroflexota bacterium
TGAGCGAGCAGAGCGACCGCATGGGCGTGCGGCTCGAGGGCCCGCCGCTCGACCCCGGCGAGGCGGAGATCCTCTCGGTCGGCGTGCTGCCCGGCGCGGTCCAGGTCCCGCGCGGCGGGCAGCCCATCGTGCTGCTCGCCGACGGCCAGACGACGGGCGGCTATCCGGTCGCCGCGGTCGTCGCGTCGGTGGATCTCGGGCGGGTCGCGCAGGCGGTCGCGGGGGAGGCGCTCTCCTTCCATGAGGTGGAGCGGCGGGAGGCCCTCGAGGCGCTGCGCGAGGTGCGCGCCTGGCTCGCGAGGCTCTGACGGAGCGCGACCATCCCGAGCGCGGCGTCCATCCACTCGGCGCCCCTGTTCCCGCGCCGCCCGCCGCCGCGCGCCTTCGCCCGCGCGAGCGTGTCGCACGTGAGCACGCCGAACGGGATCGCGGCGGGGCAGGTGATCGGCAGCTCGATCAGCCCGGAGGCGACGGCGTCCGCCAGCACCTGGAAGTGCGGCGTCTCCCCGCGGATGAGGCGGCCGATCGGCACGATCGCGTCGTAGCGGCCGGTGTCGGCGAGGGCGGCGACGGCGGCCGGGAGCTCGAACGACCCCGCGACCGTGCACGCGTCCACCGTCGCGCCGGCCTCGCGCGCGCGACGGCCGCGGCGGAGAGGCGGTCGGTGATCTCGGCGTTCCACCGCGCGGTCACCACCGCCACGCGCGCGCCGCGTGACGGCCGCGGTCCCGGGGTGGCGGCGCGCTTCACGGCCTAGCCCCGCTCGTCGTCGGGGACGGCCGGGAGGAAGTGGCCGAGCTCGCGGCGCTTCGTCGAAAGGTAGGCGCGGTCCGTCGGCCGCACGGGGACCTCGAGCGGGATCCGCTCGACGACCTCGAAGCCGTACAGCCAGACCGACGCCTTCTGCGGGTCGTTCGTGAGGATGCGCGCCTTGCGGACGCCGAGGTCCATGAGGATCTGCACGCCGATGCCGTACTCGCGGTGGTCGGCCTTGAACCCCAGGCGCTCGTTCGCCTCGACGGTGTCGAGGCCCTGGTCCTGGAGCTCGTACGCCTTCAGCTTGTTCATGAGCCCGATCCCGCGGCCTTCCTGGCGCAGGTAGAGGAGCACCCCGCGGCCCTCCTCGCCGATCCGCTTCATCGCGGCGGTCACCTGGTCGCGGCGGTCGCAGCGCGGGGACGCGAGCGCGTGGCCGGTGAGGCGCTCGGACTCGACGCGCGCGGGGACGGGCTCGCCGCTCGCGACGTCGCCCATGCTGAGCGCGACGTGCTCGGCCTCGACGTTCTCGAAGCGGGCGCGGTACCCGTGCACGCTGAACTCGCCGAACTGCGTCGGCGGCTTCGCGGTCGCGACGCGCTCGACGAGCTCCTCGCGCGCCACGCGGTACGCGATGAGGTCGCGCACCGTGATCATCTTCAGCCCATGCGCCTTCGCGAAGCGCTTCAGCGCGGGGAGGCGCGCCATCGAGCCGTCGGGGTTCGTGATCTCGCAGATGACCCCGATCGGCTGGAGGCCGGCGATGACGCAGAGGTCGACGGCGGCCTCGGTCCGCGGCGCTGATGCCGGTCGTGATGCCCTCGCGCGCGCCGACGCTCACGGTGAACGCCGTCCCGAGGCGCGCCTCGTGGCGCGCCTCCATGGGCGGGAGGTCGAGCGCCTCGACGCGCTCCGCGGACCCGGGGACGCAGACGACGCCGCTCGCCTACCTGCGGATGAGGGCCACGTCCTGGGCGCGGCACAGCTCCGCGGCCATGACGAGGTCGCCCTCGTTCTCGCGCTCCTCGTCGTCCAGGACGATGATCATCCGCCCGCGGCGGATCTCCTCGGCGGCGTCCTCGATCGTCGTGAAGGGCGAGCTCGCGGTCACGAGCTTCGGCTTGCGCTCAGCAGACGCTCGACGTACTTGCCGATGACATCGACCTCGACGTTCACGAGGTCGCCCTCGCGCAGGGCGCCGAGCGTCGTGCGCCGCGCGGAGTGGGGGATGAGCGCGATGTCGAAGGTCGTGCGCGCGAGCGAGGCGACGGTGAGGCTGGCGCCGTCGAGCGCGATGAAGCCCTTCTGCACGACGTAGCGCGCGAGCGGCTTCGGCAGCACGAAGGTGAGGCGCGCGCCGTCGCCCTCGGCGCGCCGCGCCCGGAGCGCGGTCGTGGCGTCGACGTGGCCCTGGACGATGTGGCCGCCGAGGGGCGTGCTCGGCGTGACTGCGCGCTCGAGGTCGACGCGGCTGCCGCGCGCGAGGCGGCCGAGGGTCGTGCGCGCGAGCGTCTCCGGGACGACGTCGACGGAGAACGAGCGGTCGTCGCGCGCGACGATGGTGAGGCACGCGCCGGCGACGTTGATCGAGTCGTCCACCGCGAGGCGCTCGAGCACGCGCTCGGCGCCGATCTCGACGCGCTTCCCCGACGCGGTCTCGGCGACGTGCCGCACGGTCCCGATCTCCTCGACGATGCCGGTGAACATCCCTACAGGTCCGCCTCGAGGAGGACGTCGTCGCCGAGGCGGCGGCTGCGAATCCCGCCGAGCTCGACCGCCGCCGGGAGCCCGTCGAACGCGAGCGGACCGTCGCCGCCGATCACGGGCGCGACGACGAACGCGAGGCGGTCGACGAGCTTCTGGCGCAGGAGGGACGCCGCGACGCGCGGCCCGCCCTCGGAGAGGACGGTGTTCACGCCGCGCTCGGCGAGCCAGCGCAGGCACGCGCCCGCGTCGAGGCCGTCGGGCTCGGCGCGCGGCAGCGTCGCGACGAGCGCCTTCGCCTCGCGCAGGCGGCCGACGCGGCGCTGGTCCGCGTCGCGCGCGACGAACACGATCGTCCGCTGCGGATCGCCGCTGCGGACGACCTTCGCTGTCGCCGGCGTGCGCGCGTCGGCGTCGAGGACGACGCGCAGCGGATCGCGGCCGCGGACCTCGCGCACCGTGAGCTCGGGGTCGTCGGCGAGCACCGTGCCCACGCCGACCATGACCGCGTCGGCGCGGTCGCGCATGCGGTGCACCTCCTTCAGCGCGGCCTTGCCGCTCAGGTAGCGGCGGCCGGCGACCGCGACGCGCCCGTCGAGGGTCGTCGCGAGCTTCAGGATGACGAACGGCCGGCCGCGCGTGACGCGGCTGAGGAAGCCCTCGTTCAGCCGCCGCGCCTCCGCCTCGAGGACGCCGGTCTCGTATTCGATGCCGGCGGCGCGGATGGCGCGGGCTCCCTTGCCATCCGTGCGCGGATCCGGGTCGCGGATCGCCGCGACCACCCGCGCCACCCCGGCCGCGATCACCGCGTCGGCGCACGGCGGGGTGCGGCCCTGGTGCGCGCACGGCTCGAGCGTCGTGTAGAGCGTCGCGCCCCTCGCCCGGTCGCCGCTGCGGTCGAGGGCGATGCGCTCGGCGTGCGGCTCGCCCGCGCGCGGGTGCCAGCCCTCGCCGACGACCTCGCCGTCCCGGACGACGACGGCGCCGACCATCGGGTTGGGCGCGGTCCGCCCGGCCGCCTTCGCCGCGAGGCGCAGCGCGCGTCGCATGTGGAGAACGTCGCGCTCGGCGTCGGCGGGCACTCACGGCGATGCTAGCGACGCCGGCCCCGGCGTGCCGCCGGCCTGTGCATGAATATGCAACTTCGTGCATACTCTTGCGATCGTGGCCACGCCCGTCGCCATCGTCGGCGCCACCGGCTACGCGGGCGGCGAGCTCGCGCGCATCCTCCTGCGGCACGAGGGGGTGCGCCTCGTGGCCGCCGTCGCGCGCTCGAAGCAGGGCACGCCGCTGCGCGACGTCCAGCCCAACCTCCACGACGCGCCGGCATCGCTCGTCGTCTCGGATTCCGTGGGCGACGCCGGGCTCGTCTTCACCGCGCTCCCGGCGGGCGAGGCCGCGCGGCTCGCGCCCGCCTGGCTCGCCGAGGGCCGCCGCGTCATCGACATCGGGAGCGACTTCCGGCTCCGCGAGCCCGCGGCCTACGAGAGGTGGTACGGCTACACCCACCCCGCGCCGGCGCTGCTCGGCGAGGCGGTGTACGGGATGACCGAGTTCGCGCGCGACCGCCTGCCGATGGCGCGCGTCGTCGCGAACCCCGGCTGCTATCCGACGGCGACCCTCCTCGCCCTCGGCCCCGCCGTGAAGCACGGCCTCATCACGGACGACGTCATCGTCGACGCGAAGTCGGGCGTCTCGGGCGCGGGGCACAGCGTCGACGAGGCCTATCTGTACGGGACGATCGACTCGAGCGTGCGCGCGTACGGCGTGCCGAAGCACCGTCACACCCCGGAGATCGCGCAGGGCCTCCGCGACCTCGGCGCCTCTCCGCCGCGGCTCACCTTCGCGCCGCACCTCGTGCCGATGACGCGCGGCCTCATCGCGACGTGCTACGCGCCGCTGCGGGACGGCGTGACCGCCGCCCAGGTGGCGGAGGCGTACCACGCGACGTACCAGGGCGAGCCCTTCGTCCGCGTGACGCGGTCGTTCCCGGGGACGAAGGCGGCGCTCGGCAGCAACTGGTGCCTCGTGCACGCGACGGTGGACGAGGAGACGCGCCGGCTCGTCGCCGTCGGCGCGCTCGACAACCTCGTGAAGGGCGCGGCGGGCTCCGCCGTGCAGAACATGAACGCGGCGCTCGGCCTCCCGGAGCGGACGGGGCTCGAGGCGCTGCCGCTCTGGCCATGAGCGGCGGCCGCGGCGTCACGTTCGCGGCGGGCTTCACCGCCGGCGCGGTCGGCGTGGGCGTGAAGGACGAGAAGGTCAAGCGACTGGACGTGGCCCTGCTCGTCGCCGACCGGCCGTGCGCCGCGGCCGGCGTCTTCACGACGAACCGGGTCATCGCCGCGCCCTGCGTCGTGACGAAGCGCCACGTCGCGGCGGGCACGCTGCGCGCGGTCGTCGTGAACTCGGGGAACGCGAACGCCTGCACCGGCGACCAGGGCGAGCGCGACGCGGTCGCCATGGCCGCGGCCGCGGCGAAGCGCGTCGGCGCGCGCACCGAGGAGATCGGCGTGGCGAGCACCGGCGTCATCGGCGTCCCGCTGCCGACCGAGCGGATCGTGAAGGGCATCGAGCGCATCGAGCCGAGCATCGAGGGCTGGGACGCGATGTCGCGCGCCATCATGACGACGGACACGCGGCAGAAGGTCGCCGAGCGCGAGGTGTGGCTGCGCGGCCGGCCCGTGCGCATCGGCGGTGCCGCGAAGGGCGCCGGCATGATCCATCCCGACATGGCGACGCTCCTCGCCTTCGTCACGACGGACGCGAAGCTCGGCCCCGAGACCGCGCGGCGCGCGCTGCGTCTCGCCGCGGACGACACCTTCAACGCGATCTCGGTCGACGGCGACACGAGCACGAACGACACGCTGCTGCTCCTCGCGAGCGGCGCGTCCGGCGTCGAGGTCGCCGACGAGGCGTGGGCGCCCTTCGTCGAGGCGCTCGGCGAGGTGTGCGGCGAGCTCGCGCGCGCCGTCGTCGCCGACGGCGAGGGCGCGACGAAGGTGTACGAGGTCCGCGTGCGCGGTGCGGCGTCCGCGGCCGACGCCCGCCTCGCCGCGCGCACGATCACGAACTCCAACCTCGTCCGCACCGCGATCCACGGCGCCGACCCGAACTGGGGCCGCATCCTCATGGCCGCGGGGCGGTCGGGGGCGCGGATCGACCAGCGCCGGGCGTCGGTGCGCATCGGCGACGTCGACGTCTTCACCCGCGGCGCGCCCGCGCGGTGGGACGCCGCCGCCGTCCGCGCGCTCTTCGAGCGGCCCGAGGTCGTCATCGAGGTCGACCTCGGCAGCGGCGACGCGACGGCGCGGGCGTGGGGCTGCGACCTGTCGAAGGAGTACGTCCGGATCAACGCGGAGTACACGACGTGAGGAAGAAGGACGCCGCTTCCCGCGAG
Source organism: Chloroflexota bacterium (assembly GCA_016875795.1). Classification (GTDB taxonomy): domain Bacteria; phylum Chloroflexota; class Limnocylindria; order P2-11E; family P2-11E; genus JACPOT01. The sequence goes on from VGOU01000056.1 coordinate 5,861, forward strand.
GTCGTGGTGCTGAAGATCGGCGGGTCCGTCGCGGCCGAGATGGACGCCGCCGTGTCCGCGGTCGTCGCCCTGAGCGACGCGGGCAGGCCGCTCGTCGTCGTGCACGGGGGCGGCCCGCTCATCGGCGAGTGGAGCGAGCGCTTCGGCCTCGCCACGCGGTTCGTCCGCGGGCTCCGCGTCACCGACGAGCCCACGCGCGACGTCGCGCTCGCCGTGCTCGCGGGCCTCGCGAACAAGACGCTCGTCGCGGCGCTCGTGGCGCGCGGCGTGCCCGCCGTCGGCCTGTCCGGAGTGGACGGCGGGATGCTCCGCGCCGAGCGCGAGGACGCGGCGCTCGGCCTCGTCGGGCGCGTGACGATGGTGGACAGCTCGCTGCTCGAGGACCTCGTCGTCGGCGGCCGCGTCGCGGTCGTCGCGCCCGCGGCCATCGGGCCGCAGGGCGAGATCCTCAACGTGAACGGGGACAGCGCGGCGGGAGCGATCGCCGCGAGCCTCGCCGCGCGCCTCCTCGCGTTCGTCACGGACGTCCCCGGCGTCCGCGCGCGCGACGGCCGCGTGGTCCCGACGCTCGACCGCGACCGCGCGAAGGCGCTCGTCGACGACGGGACGATCGAGGGCGGGATGCTCCCCAAGGTGGAGGCGTGCCTCGTCGCGGCGGCCGCGGGCAGCGACGCCGCGATCGTGTCGCTCCGCGAGGCCGACGCGGTCGAGCGCGTCCTCGGCGGCGACCGCGTCGGCACCGTCTTCCCGGCGGAGGCGCTGTGAAGGCGCTGCCGCGCTCCGACCGCGCGAGGAAGCACCACCGCCAGCAGACGCTCCTGCGCCTCGTGACGGACCGGCAGATCGCGACGCAGGAGGAACTCGTGCGCGCCCTGCGCGGCGCGGGTTTCCGCGCGACGCAGGCGACGGTCTCGCGCGACATCGTCGAGCTCGGCCTCGCCAAGGTGGCCCGGAGCGGGGCGCACGTGTACGCGGCGCCCGACGTCACGCCCGGGGGCGGGCCCGACCGCCTGCGGCGCTTCTGCGAGGACTATCCCGTGCAGGCCGCGGTGAGCGGGACGCTCGTCGTGCTCCGCTCGCTCCCCGGCACGGCGAACGCCCTCGCGGCCGCGATCGACGCGGCGCGCTTCCCGGACGTCGTGGGCACTCTGGCGGGCGACGACACGGTGTTCATGGCGGTCGCGCGCGAGCGCGAGACGCGCGGCGTGCTGCAGCGGCTCGCCGGATACGGAGTGATGGAGGGAGCACAGCGGTGAAGAGCGACAGCCTGGCGGGCCAGACCTGCGTCCTCGCGTATTCGGGGGGCCTCGACACGTCCGTCGCGGTCGCGTGGCTGCGCGAGACGTACGCGCTCGAGGTGGTGACCGTGACCGGCGACCTCGGCTCGGTCGGTGACCTCGACCAGGTCCGCGAGAAGGCGCTGCGCGGCGGCGCGCGGCGCGCCGTCGTGCTCGACGCGCGCGATCTCTTCGTCCGCTACTTCGTGTGGCCGGCGCTCCAGGCCGGCGCGCTGTACCAGGGGCGCTATCCGCTCGCGACCGCGCTCGGGCGTCCCCTGCTGGCGAAGCTCCTCGTCGACACGGCGCGGGAGGAGGGCGCCATGTACGTCGCCCACGGCTCCACCGGCAAGGGGAACGACCAGGTCCGCTTCGACCTCGGCGTGGCCGCGCTCGCGCCGGACCTGAAGGTCATCGCCCCGCTGCGCGGCGGCATGAACATGACCCGCGAGGAGGAGATCGAGTACGCGAAGGAGCGCGGGATCCCCGTGCCCGTCACGAAGAAGAGCCCGTACAGCGTCGACGAGAACCTGTGGGGCCGATCGATCGAGGCGGGCGTCCTCGAGGATCCGTGGACCGCGCCCCCGCGCGACGTCTTCCAGTGGACCGTCGACCCGGACGAGGCGCCCGCGCGGGCGCAGGAGATCGTCATCGCCTTCCGCCAGGGCATCCCCGTCTCCCTGGACGGCGAGGCGAGCGACGGCGTCACCCTCATCGAGAAGCTGAACGCCATCGCCGGAAAGCACGGCGTCGGCCGCATCGACCAGATCGAGGACCGGCTCGTCGGCATCAAGTCGCGCGAGATCTATGAGGCGCCCGCGGCCGTCGTCCTCCACGGCGCCCACCGCGCGATCGAGGACCTCACGCTCTCCAAGGACCAGCTCCGCACGAAGGAGCGCATCGCCCAGGAGTACGCCGAGCTCGTCTACAACGGGCTCTGGTTCAGCGCGCACCACCAGGACCTCGCCGCGTACGTGCACAGCACGCAGCGCTTCGTCACGGGCGAGGTGCGCCTCCGCCTCCACCGCGGCACCGCCACGGTCGTGGGCCGCCGTTCCGAGGACGCGCTCTACCAGATGGCGCTCGCCACCTATGGCAGGGGCGACACCTTCGACCACAAGGCCGCCGAGGGCTTCATCCGGGTCTTCGGCCTCTCGCTGCGCAACCAGGCGCGGACGCAGGCGCTCTGGTCGGGCACCGGGTCACTGCCGCTGAGGCTGCCCGACACGGTCTCGCGCCCCTCACGCCCCCGCCGAAACCCCCTCGACTCGCCTGGTCCCGCCGCCCTCCCTACGCCACCATCCACCGGGGTCGGTGACCGCGTGAAGGGGCGCTCCGGTCGGGCGGTCCCCCAGGCTCGCGGGGGCCCTCGGCGGGGGCGTGCGGGGCGCAAGTGACGGATCTGTGGTCCGGGCGGTTCGAGAAGGGCCTCGATCCGCGGATCCGCGCGTTCACGTCGTCGCTCGACCTCGACGAGCGCATCGCGCTCATCGACGTGCGCGGGAGCATCGCGCACGCGCGCATGCTCGGAAGGCAGGGGATCGTGACGCAGGCGGAGGCCGACGCGATCGTCGCGGGCCTCGAGCGCATCGCGGACGAGATGCGGAAGGGCGCGTTCCCGTGGCCCGCCGACGCGGAGGACGTGCATTCGGCGGTCGAGCGCTTGCTGCGCGAGCGCATCGGCGACGTCGCCGGCAAGCTGCACACGGCGCGCAGCCGGAACGACCAGGTCGCGCTCGACCTGCGCCTCTTCGTGCTCGAGCTGCTCGGCTCGCTCGACGGCGCCGTCGTCGCGCTCGCGACGGCGCTCCTCGACCGGGCGGCGGACGAGGTGGGCACGGTGATGCCGGGGTACACGCACACGCAGCGGGCGCAGCCGGTCTCGCTCGCGCACCATCTCCTCGCGCACGTCGAGGCGCTGCGGCGCGACCGCGAGCGGATCGCGCAGTCGCGCGCGCGGACCGCGGTGTCGCCGCTCGGCGCCGCCGCGCTCGCCGGCTCGCCGTACCCCATCGACCCATCCGCGGTGGCGGCCGAGCTCGGCCTCGCCGCGACGTCCCGCAACAGCATCGACGCCGTGGCGGACCGCGACTTCGTGGCGGAGCTCGCGTGCGTGAGCGCGCTCGCCGCGATCCACGCGTCGCGCCTGGCGGACGAGGTCGTGCTGTGGACGACGTCGGAGTTCGCGTTCGCCGAGCTCTCCGACGAGCACGCGACGGGGTCGAGCATCATGCCGCAGAAGAAGAACGCCGACGTCGCGGAGCTCGTGCGCGGCCGCGTCGGCCGCGCCATCGGCGACGTCGTCGCGATCCTCACAATCCTCAAGGGGATCCCGCTCGCGTACGACAGCGACCTGCAGGAGCAGCGCGTGCCCCTGTACGACGTCGCCGCCGTCGCCCCGGCGCTCGAGGCGCTCGCGCTCCTCGTCCGCGGGCTGCGCTTCGACCGCGCGCGCATGCGCGCGGCGACGGAGCGGGGGATGCTCACCGCCACCGACCTCGCCGACCATCTCGCGCGCCGCGGCGTCCCGTTCCGCGAGGCGCACGAGGTCGTCGGCCGGATCGTCCGCGAGCGCCTCGCCGCGGGCCGCGATCTCGCGGGGCTGACGCTCGAGGACCTCCGCCGCTACGACGCGCGCTTCGAGGCGGCCGCGCTCGAGGAGATCGACCCCGCCCGGTCGATGGCCGCGCGGCGCTCTCCCGGCGGCACCGCACCCGAGCGCGTCCGGGAGGCGCTCGCCGAAGCGCGCGCCGCCTTCGCGGAGCGGTGATGCCGGCCATCGGGATAAGTCCGATGCGCGTCCGCGACGTCGACGCGGCGCTCGCGCTCATCAACGCGTACGCCGCCGAGGACCGCATGCTCGAGCGCACGCGCGACTTCCTCCTCGAGCACGTGCACGACTTCTTCATCGCCGAGAGCTCCGATGGGTTCGAGGGCTGCGTGGCGCTCGCGGTCCTCACGCCCGACCTCGCGGAGATCCGCTCGCTCGCGGTCCGCCCGCAGCCGAGCAGGAGGGGCGTCGGCCGCGCCCTCGTCGCCGCGTGCGTGGACGAGGCGCGCCGCCTCGGCCTGAAGCGCGTCTTCGCGCTCACCCTCGTCCCGGAGTTCTTCGAGAAGTGCGGCTTCACCGTCGTCAGCCTCGCGCGCCTCCCGGAGAAGAGCACCGCGGAGTGCCCGATCTGCCCCAAGCGAAGCCGCTGCGACGAGCAGGCGGTCCTCCTGCACATCGACGGGACGAAGCCCGAGCCGCTCCGGCCGGACGAGCCCGTGGGCTACACCGCGCTCACGGGCCGGTGACGCTCCGCGCGCTCGCGGCCACGTTCAACGCGATCGCGATGGTGGCGTACACGTTCGCGCTGACCGGCGGGTCGTTCGCGGACCGGTACGCGAACGTCGCGGTGTGGGGCTCGGCGGCGGCCGCCGTCGTCGCGGCGCTCACCGTCCTCGCGCCGCTGCCGGCGGCGCTGGCCTGGATGGCGATCGGCTACGTCCTGTTCGCCGCGACGTGGGGCGGGTCCGTGGGCCTGGTCCCGATCCTGCTCGCCGCAGCGTTCGTGCCGCTCGTGCCGCGTCCCCGCGGGTCGGCGCTGCTCGGTGTCGCCGTCGCGCTCGTGGCCACGATCGTCCTGCGCTTCCTCGTGTTCGGGCGTAGCCCCGCGGGCTGATCGCTACGATCGTCGTGGTGGCGCACCGCCCGACGATCCGCGCGGCGAACGGCGCCGTGGCCACGGGTCATCACCTCGCGACCGCGGCGGGGCTCGCCGCGCTGCGCGACGGCGGGAGCGCGGTCGACGCCGCGA
>VGOU01000057.1 GCA_016875795.1 Chloroflexota bacterium
CACGTGGACGGCGTCGCCTTCCCGCCAGTCGTGGCGCACGCCGTCGATCTCGCTGTAGCCGCGGCCCTCGAGCACGTAGAGCATCGCCTCGGTGTGCGTGTGGCGATGGCTGCGGGTGCGCGGGGCCTCCTCGAAGACGTGCGTCATCGCCGCGGCCCGCGCGCGGAAGCCGTTCGTCTCGCTCGAGCTGCTCTCGCTGCCGCCCATGAGGATCCAGATCCCGCCGTGGCGGTGGGCGCCCTTGCCCTCCCTGCGGTGCCCGTGGCCCTCGAGCCGAAGCTTGCGCTCGTCGATGGCGTCCTCGATGTGCAGCGCGATGCGCCGCCCGTCGGGGTGGAGCTGGGACGTCTCGCGCGGGAAGCGCGCGGCGAGCGACCCGTCGTCGTGGCCGGCGTCCTCGAGCTGCTCGACGCGGCCGATGTTCGTCGCGAGGTCGAGGTCGTGCGTCACCGCCGACACGTACAGCGCCGGCTCGCCGCCGGTGTTCACGTGCTCGTGCTCGGCCGCGAACGGGATGTGGAGCGTCGTTCCCGCCTTCCAGTCGTAGCGCGCGCCGTCGATGACGCTGAAGCCCGATCCGCGCACCACGTGGATGGCCTCTTCGCCGTGCACGTGACGGCCGGTGCGCCAGCCTGCCGGGATCTCGGCGCGCAGCAGCGCCGTCCCCTGGGTGGGGAAGCCCGTGGCCTGGCCGATGAGCATCTGGACCCGCGCGTCCTGCCGCGTCGCGCTCCAGGGGGCGTCCGCCGCGCGCGCGACGACCGGCAGACGCTCGAGCGACGCGCGCACCCGGGCGCTCCGCTCGAGCCATGCCGCGTAGAAGTCGCCCGCCGAGGCCACCGACCCGACGTTAACCTGCTCGCGGGGGATGCGGACAGAACAGATCGAGCTCTGGAGCGACGGCGTCCGTCTTCGCGGCTGGCTGCACCTGCCGGACCGCGCGGCCGGACCGATGCCGTTCGTGGTCCAGGGGCCGGGCTGGCTCGGCCTCGCGGACGCGAAGCTCTACCAGCCGTACCACGAGGCGTTCACGAGCGCCGGCTTCGCCGTGCTCATCTTCGACTACCGCGGGTTCGGCGCGAGCGACGGCGACCGCGGGACGCTGTCGCCGCAGTGGCAGGTCGCGGACTGGCGCAGCGCGATCTCCCACATGCGTGGGCGGACCGACATGGATCCCGGCGCGTTCGCCATCTTCGGCAGCGGCGGCACCGGCGGCGGCAACGCCGTGGCGGTCGCCGCGCTCGAGCCCGACGCGCGCGCCACGATCAGCCAGGTGCCCGTCGCCGACGGCCGCGACTGGCTGCACCGGATGCGCTCGGAGGAGGAGTGGGCGGCGTTCCTCGCGAGCGTCGACGCCGATCGGCGGGTCCGCGCGCGCGGCGAGCCCGGCACGACCGTGCACCCGCGCGAGGGGATCATGGTCGAGACGGCGCAGCGGCGCGCCGCGGGCGTGAAGTCCGACGTGGACGCGCGCATCCCGAGCGCCGTGCCGCTCAGCGCGGCGCAGGGGATCCTCGAGTACCGCCCCATCGACAGCGCCGAGCGGGTGCGCGGCCTGCTCGTCATCGCCGTCGCCGACGACGCGGTCACGCCCACGGACCACGCCGTCGCGCTGTACGAGCGCGCGCGGGCGCCGAAGAAGCTGGTCATGCAGCGGAACACGACGCACTACGCCGCGTACAAGCAGAATGCCGCGCAGGTCATCCCGATCATGGTGGAGTGGCTGCGCGCGCACGTGGCGCGCGCGAGCGACATCGAGATCCGGGCGGAGGCCGCCGCGAGCGGGTCGGTCGAATGGATCGACGGGGGGAAGGCATGAGCGATCTGGTCATCCGCGGTGCCGATGCCGTGCTCGAGGACGGGCGCCGCCGCGTGGACATCGCGATCGACGGCGAGCGCATCACCGCCGTCACCGAGGCGGGGAAGGGCCCGTCCGCCAGGCGCGAGATCGGCGGCGACGGCCTCACGGCGCTGCCGGGGGTCATCGACATGCACTCGCACCACCGCGAGCCCGGGTTCACGCACAAGGAGGACCTCGTCACGATCGGCCTCCAGTGCGCCGCGGGCGGCGTGACGACCTCGGTCGCGATGCCGAACGTCAGCCCGCCGCCCACGACGGCGAAGGACCTCGACGGCATGCTCGAGATCTACCGCCGGCGCGCGATGGTCGACTGGAACGTGAACGCCTCCGGCGTGCAGCTCCCGGAGATCCCGGAGCTCGCGAAGCGCGGGATCCTCGCGTACAAGATCTTCATGGTCGTGGACACGGGCCGCTCGTACCCGCACATGCCCGGCATCGGCCTGCACGAGCACGGCGAGCTCTACGAGCGGATGCTCGCGGTCAAGGCCACCGGCCTGCCCCTCATGGTCCACCCGCACGACCAGTCGCTCATGGACGCCATCGAGAAGGCGTATTGGGCGCGCGGCGAGCGCGACTTCCGGGCGTACGCGAAGGCCTATGCCCACGACGACGGCGTCATCTGGGACACCGCGGTCGGGGTGCTCCTGCGGCTGCAGGAGGCCACGGGCGTGCGCCTTCACCTCCTCCACACGCAGACGCGGCGGGTCGTCGAGATGCTGCGTGCCGCGAAGGCCGCGGGCCGGACCGTCTCGGCCGAGGTCAACCCGTGGTGCTTCTGGCTCGGGAACGACTGGGCGAACATCGAGCGCCTCGGCTCGTACGCGCTCTCGTACTACGTCGCCCCGCACCACGCCGAGGCCGTGTACGAGGGCTTCCGCGACGGGACGGTCGACATCATGGCGACCGACCACGCGCCGCACCTGCGCGAGGAGAAGGAGCCGGGCCGGACCGACGGCTGGAAGGCGCACACCGGCACGCCGTCGACGCAGTTCTACCTGTCGTTCCTGCTCACCGACGTCGCCGCGGGCAAGGTCTCGCTCGAGCGCGTCGTCGACGCGACGGCGACGCGCCCCGCGAAGCTCTTCGGCCTCTACCCGCGCAAGGGCGCGATCCGCAGCGGGGCCGACGCCGACATCGTGCTCGTCGACCTCGCGGCCACGCGCGCGATCACCGACGCCGACGTCCTCAGCAAGTGCGGCTGGACGCCGTACGCGGGGAAGCGGGTGGCGGGGGTGCCGGTCCACACCATCCTGCGCGGCAGCGTCATCTACGACGACGGGAAGCCCGCGGTGCGCGAGGGCTTCGGCAAGCAGGCGGTGAGGGTGGCGTGACCGCGGCGACGTACCGCGTCATCAGCGCGCGCGTGCGCCACCAGCGCGATCCCCTGCATCGCTGGTACCGCCGCAACGAGCCGACGGTGCTGCGGGTCGCCGGCGTCGTCGCGTTCTTCGTGCTGTGGCAGGTGACCTCCGACGTCGGGATGATCGACAAGTTCCTGTTCTCGTCCCCGCGCGACATCCTCGTCGCCGGCGCGCACGAGGTCACCCTCCCGCGGTTCTGGAACGACGTGCGCGTCAGCGGGGTCGAGCTCGGCGCGGGCACGCTCATCAGCGTCGTCATCGCGGTGCCGCTCGGGATCGCCATCGGCTGGTACCGCCGCGTCTCGCTCGCGGCCGACCCCTGGCTGAACTTCACGAACGCGCTCCCGCGCGCCGCGCTCGTGCCGCTCGCGGTGATGTGGGCCGGGCTGGGCATGGAGATGAAGACGCTCATCGTGTTCCTCGGCGGGTTCTTCTCGGTCCTGCTGCCCACGGTCGACGGCGTCCGCACCGTCGAGCGCCAGTTCGTCGACGTCGCGCGCTCGTTCCGCGGGAGCGACCTGCTCATCCTGCGCTCGATCGTGCTGCCCGGTGTCGTGCCGTTCATCGTGAGCGGGCTGCGCATCCTCGTCGGGCGCGTCCTCGCGGGCGTGATCATCGCCGAGTTCTACGCGATCACCGAGGGCCTCGGGGTGATGATCTACCGCGCCGCGAACTCGGCCGACCAGGCCGACCGCATGTTCTTCGGCATCCTCATCTTCACTCTGCTCGGCATCGTCGGGTACGAGGCCGTCGGCGTGCTCGACCGCTACTTCCAGCGCTGGCGTCCGGCGCTCGACACGGAGGAGGCTTGAGTGGCTGAGCTGGCACTGACCGCGCGCGGGGTGCAGATGGAGTACCGCGAGCGGCACACGACCGACCGGCTCCTGGCGATCGAGAACGTGGACCTCGACGTCGAGGAGGGCTCCTTCGTCAGCCTCCTCGGCCCCAGCGGCTGCGGCAAGTCGACGTTCCTGAAGATCGTGAACGGCCTGCTCCTCGCGACCGCGGGCGAGATCAAGGTGCGCAGGGCCGCCGCGAATGGACCCGAGAACGCCATGGTCTTCCAGGACGCCGCGCTCTTCCCGTGGTATTCGGTCATCGACAACGTCGCCTACGGCCTGATCTGCGGCGGTGTCCCCCGCGGCGAGGCGCGCCGGCGCGCCGGGCCCTACATCGAGCTCGTCGGCCTGAAGGGCTTCGCCGAGAAGTACCCGTATCAGCTCTCGGGCGGCATGCAGCAGCGCGCCAACCTCGCGCGCGCGCTCGCGGTCGATCCGCCGATCCTGCTGATGGACGAGCCGTTCGCGGCGCTCGACGCCCAGACCCGCGAGCTGATGCAGGCCGAGCTGCTTCGGATCTGGAACGCCGCGCGGAAGACCGTTCTCTTCGTCACGCACCAGATCGACGAGGCGGTGTACCTCTCGGACCGCGTCGTGGTGATGGCGGCGCGTCCCGGGCGGATCATCGCGGACGTGCGCATCGGCCTGCCCCGGCCGCGCAAGCTCGAGGTGAAGCGCACCCCCGAGTTCGCCGCGTACGAGGACCGCATCTGGGGCCTCATCCAGCATCCGCGGCCGACGAGCGTGGCGGCGACGACCGCGTGAGGCGGCTCATCCGGCCGTACACCACGGCCGAGCGCGTCGTCTACGGCCTTATCGGGTTCGTCGTCGTCGTCGGCCTGTGGGAGGCGGCGGTGCAGGGCGGGCTGATGCAGCGCTCGCTGCTCAGCACGCCGTCGCGCATCTGGAGCGTTGCCGTCACCGACTTCGGCACGGGGGTCATCTGGCGGCACATCTTCGTGAGCTTCCAGGAGTTCGCGCTCGGGTTCGCGGCGTCGCTCGTCATCGGCATCCCCCTCGGGCTCGCCATCGGATGGTTCCCGAGGGTCGACCACCTGCTGAGCGCGCTCCTCGCCGGCCTGAACGCGACGCCGAACGTCGCGCTCATCCCGATCATCGTCGTCATCTGGGGGCTCGGGCTCGAGTCGAAGGTGGTCGTCGTGTTCCTGTCCGCGTTCTTCGCGGTCATGGTGACGACGTACACCGGCATCCGCGCCATCGCGCGCCGCCACCTCGACATCACGCGCAGCTTCGGCGGGTCGCGCTGGCTCGCCTTCCGCACGGTCGCGATCCCGAGCACCGTCCCGTTCATGATCAGCGGCACGCGCATCGGGGCCGGCCGCGCGCTCGTCGGCGTCGTCAGCGCGGAGATCCTCGCCGCGAACGCCGGCCTCGGCTTCTACATCAGCCAGACGGCGACCTTCCTCGACACCGCGCGCGCGATGCTCGGGATCATCTTCTTCGGGATCATCGGCCTCGTCATCGGCGAGGTCATCCGCGTCCTCGAGCGCCGCTTCGACGCCTGGAGGCCGCAGATCCACTAGGCGCTAGTTGAAGGCGCTCCCTCCATCGACCAGGAGCGTCTGCCCGGTGATGAACTCGCTGTCGTCGGACATGAGGAAGGCGATCGTCCCGACGAGGTCCTTCGGCGTCTCGACCCGCTGGAGCGCCCGGACCTTCACCGGCTCGCTCCGCATCGCGATGGTCTTGGGATCGGGGTCCTCCTCCGAGAGCGTGCTTCCCGGGCAGACGACGTTCACGCGGATCCAGGACTGGCCGAGCTCCTTCGCGAGCGTGCGGCTGAAGCCGATGAGGGCGCTCTTCGACGCGACGTAGTGCGCCCGCGTCGGGACGCCGCGGAAGATGGTGCTCGACGCGATGTTCACGATGCTCCCTCCGCCATTCGCCTTCAGATGCGGGAGCACCGCCTTGCAGCCGTACCAGGTCGCCTTCGTGTTCAGGCGGAACGCCTCGTCCCACTCGGCGTCGGGGATGTCCTCGAAGGTGCACCGCGTGATCGGGACGACGTTCAGCATGCCGGCGTTGTTCACCAGGCCGGTGAGCCCGCCGAACTCGCGGGCGGCCTGGTCGACCGCGCGCCGGACCTGCTCGAGGTCGCGCACGTCGGTCCGGATGGCGATCGCGGTCCCGCCCGCGCCGCGGATCGCGCGGCAGACCTCGTCGTTCCGCGCGCCGTCGATGTCGAGCATCGCCACGTTCGCGCCGTCGGCCGCGAGGCGCTCGCTGTACGCGCGGCCGATGCCGTGCGCCGATCCCGTCACGACGATCGACTTACCGGAGAGGCGCATGGCCGTCGGACCTCCCGAACTGTTTGTCGCCGCGGAGGTTGCGCCGGATGAGGATCGCGACGCGGCGGTAATGCGTCGCGAGCTGGGAGACCGCGCGCTCGACGTCGCCCGCGCGGATCGCCTCGAAGAACGCCTCGTGGTGGGAGGGCGCGTGCTGGAGCGTGGGCCACCGCAGCGAGCGCGCCACCTCCTGCCGCAGCCGGGCGATGAGCCCGACGAGCCGCGGCCGGCCCGTGAGCGAGTACAGGCGGATGTAGAAGCGCTCGCGCGCGGCGAGCTGCGCGTCGCCCGGCGTCGCCTCCATCATCTCGCGGTACAGGCCCTCGAGCGTCCGCAGGTCGTCGTCGGTGATGAGCAGCACCGCGAGGCGCACGGCGTGCCCCTCGAGGAGGATGCGCAGGTCGTACACCTCCTCGATGTCGTCGGCGTCGAGCTCGGTGACGGCGAAGCCGCGGTACGGCGCCGACCGGACGAGGCCCTCGTATTCGAGCGCGCGCAGCGCCTCGCGCACGGGGATGCGGCTCGTGCCGAAGCGCTCCGCGAGCTTCTCCTGCCGCAGCTTCGTGCCCGGCGCGAGCTCGCCGCTGAGGATCGCGTCGCGCATCGAGGCGAGGACGACGTCCTGGGCCATCTGTTTCTCGCCGTTCCCTTCCGTCACGCGGAGCTATCGTATCCCGCTCCGGCGGGTCCGGGATACGGATCGGGCGATCGTGGGGACAATGGACGGGTGGCGGAGCCCTCGCGGCGCATGACCGACCGTCTCGGCCCGTTCCGCCATCGCCCGTTCGCCGCGTACTGGCTCGGCGGGATGGTGTCGAACTCGGGGACGTGGCTGCAGTCCGTGGCCGGGTCGGTCTACGTGTACGACCGCACCGGCTCCGCGCTCGCCGTCGGGATCCTCAACTTCGCGACGTTCCTGCCGATCCTGCTCTTCTCGGTCTGGGGCGGCCGGGTCTCGGACCGCTTCGACCGGCGCGCCGCCGTCGTCGTCACGCACGCGGCCTCCGGCGTGGCGACGCTCGCGCTCGCCATCGGCATCGCGCTCGGCATCTCGAGCGAGGTGCACGTCATCGCGACGGCATTCGTCCTCCAGACGGCCTGGGCCTTCGCGAAGCCGTCGCTGCAGGCGATGCTGCCCGACCTCGTGCCGCGACCGGAGCTCGAGGAGGCCGTCGGCCTGAACACGCTGCAGTTCATCAGCGGCCAGCTCGCCGGCCCGGTCACCGCGACGCTCATCCTCGCCACGCTCGGTCCGGCCTGGGCGTTCGGCGTGAACGCGGTGACCTTCCTCGCGCCGATCCTCGCCATGGCGTACCTCGCGCGGCGCGGGCTCGGCGGCGGCGCGGGCGCGGCGCGGCGGCGCGCCGCCGCGGCGAGCGGCGGCATCGTCGCGCACATCCGCCGCGAGCCGTGGATCGCGTTCGCGCTCCTCGTCGTCGTGTGCACGAGCGCGGTGTTCGAGATCATCCGCACCACCGCGCCCGTGCTCGTCTCGGAGCGGCTCGGGCTTCCCACGAACATGGCGGGTATCCTCGTGGCATCACAGAGCGTCGGGTCCGCCGCGGGCATAATCGCGTTCATCCCCCTGAAGCGCCGCGCGATGTCGCGATCCGTGGCATCGGTCGGCCTCGGCCTGCAGGCGATCGGGCTCATCGGCCTGAGCGCTGCCACCTCGCTGCCGACGGCGGTCGCTGCTGTGATCCCGATCGGGATCGGCTTCTCCTTCGCGTTCCCTGTCGTGACCGGCGCTCTGCAGGGTGAGGTGCCCGACGCGCTCCGGGGCCGCCTGATGTCGCTCCACCAGATGGCGCTGCTCGGGAACCGGCCGTTCACGGCGCTCGGGGCGGGCGCTCTCGCAGCCGCGTTCGGTGTCCCCGTCGCGCTGTTGGCCGGCACGGTGTTGCCGCCGATCGGGCTGTACGCGATCCGCTCCGCGTGGCGCCGCCTCGACGCACGCCCGCGGCTCGGCCCGGTCGCCGCGTCGGCGGGCGACTGATGCCCGTTCGCGTGCACGTCGACCCCGACCTGTGCATCGGCTCCGCCGAGTGCGTGCGCATCCTCCCCGAGGCCTTCCGCTTGGTGAAGGCGCGCGGCGTGAGCGTGGCGACCGACGCCGCTCCCGACGCCGGTCCGCAGCGGCTCGACGAGGCCGTGCGCTCGTGCCCGACCGGCGCGATCTCGGTCAGCCGCTCGACGCCCGGCGACCCGGACGACCGGCATTGAGCGAGGTCCTCACCACCCCCACCGCCACCGTCACGTTCGACCGCCACGAGGACATCCGGACGGCCCTCTTCGACCCGAGCCTCTCGCGGACCTTCGACCGCCGCTCGTACGACGAGGGGAACATCCGCGACGGGATCGTGAGCATCGCCCACGGCGCGGTGCACCGCGGCCGGCGCCGCGTGGAGAACGCGATGTTCCGCGCCGAGGTGCTCCGCCTCTACGAGCGCGACCTGTTCCCCGCGGTGATGGAGGAGCTCCTCGACGTGCTCATCGACCGCGAGCAGGTCGACCTGTTCGCGGTGGGCGAGCTCCTCAGCGTCGTGCTCGCGGCGCGGCGCGCGGGGATCGACCACGACCGCGGCTCGGTGGAGCAGCTGCGGACCCTCGTGCGCTACGTGGACGCCTTCTCGCAGGGCGCCGCGATCCTCGACGCGAAGGACCCCGACGCGGTCCGCGCGCTCGTGCGCGCGACGTACGCGGAGTTCGAGCGCGACCACGTGCGCCCCTCGTGGGAGCGGCGCGCGGCGCTCCTCGGCCGCGTCCGGGCGGGGGAGCTCCCCGAGGATGGGCTGCCGCAGGACATCCTCACCGTGCTCCTCCTCCACCGCGACGACCCGGCGATCGCGCTCGCCGACGACGGGCGCGTCGTGCGCGAGGTGGCGACGTATCTCCAGGGCGGGACGCACACGAGCGCGCAGACCCTCGTGAACGCTGTCGACCTCGTCTTCGCGAGCGCCGATCCCGCCGCGGTGCGCGACCGCATCGCCGCCGACACGCTCTATGCGCAGCGCGTCGTGCAGGAGACCCTGCGGCTCCGGCCGACGACGCCGAAGATCCGCCGGCGCGCGGAGGCGGACACCGAGGTCGCGGGCGTGCGGATCCCGAAGGACGCGCTCGTCGTCCTCGACGTCGCGGCCGCGAACCGCGACGCGCGGCTCTTCGGCGAGCGCCCCGAGGAGTTCGACCCCGACCGCGCCGTCGACCCGGCGGTGCAGCGCTGGGGCCTGTCGTTCGGCGCGGGGCCGCACCAGTGCCCGGGCCGCTCGGTGGGCGGCGGGTTCCCGGTGCCCGGCTCGTTCACGGTGGACGACGACCACGTGTACGGCCTCGTCGCGCGCGAGCTGCAGGCGGTGTCGCGGCGCGGCGTGCGACCCGACCCCTCGCGGCCCCCCGAGCGCGACACGCGGACCGAGCGCTTCACCCGCTGGTCCCGCTACTGGGTGCTCTTCGCTAGTGCGCCAGCGTCCACTCCAGGATCGCGCTGACGGTCTCCTCGGGGCACTGCCAGAAGTAGCCGTGCGCCGCGCCGGGGATGACTCGGCGCTCCGCGTCCCGGAGGTGCGCGAGCAGGTACTGGCTCTGGTCCCAGTGCGATCCCGTCCCCATCACGACCGTGTCGCGGTCGCCGATGAGCACGAGGGCGGGCGTGCCGATCTCGGCGAGGCGCTCCGCGGTCTGGTGCTCCTGGCGCGCGACGACGTGGCGCAGGTACGACTCGAGGTCCGGGCGGTGGTCCCAGAAGAGGCGCCAGAGGCGCTCGACGCGGTCCGGCCGCGCCCGCACGAACTCGGGCGTGAAGAACGTCGCCGCGATGTGCTCGCGCATGTACGCCTCGTACCCGTGCTCGACGAGCGCCTTCGCGGTGTGCACGGGGACGCCGCGCGTCACCGGCCGGTCGTCGCGGAACTGGCCCGGTCCGGTGGCGGCGAGGATGAGCGACCGCACGCGCTCCGGGCGCTCGAGGGCGATCCACTGGGCCACGCGCCCGCCCATCGAGTGGCCGAGGACGTGCGCCGCCGCGACGCCGAGCGCGTCCATGAGGCCGACGGCGTCGCGGGCGAAGAGGCGCGTCGAGAGGCGCTCCGCGGCCGCCGGCGTCCCTCCCGTCCCGCGGTGGTCGAACGTGAGGACGGAGTGCCGCTCCGCGAGGGGGCCGACGACGTCGTCGTCCCACGTGGCGCCGGGGAACCCGGTGCCGGCGATGAGGACCAAGGGCGGCCCGGAGCCCCGCAGGTCGCAGGAGATGGGCACTCCGCCGACGTCGACCCGCATCCGATCTGGCCGGATCGTAGACGATGTGGCCCGCTGCGCGTACATTTCCGTCACGGCCCCACGCGCCTCGCGGCCGGGGGGACAGAGGGGACTAGGTGTAGGAGGGACGAATGGACCGCGCGAAGATACTCGGTCTCATCGCGGCCGCGGGTCTCGTCATCGCCGCATGCGGCGGGACGACACCGGCGGCGAGCCCCACAGCGGCCGCGCCGACGCAGGCGCAGGCGAAGCCCACAGCGGCCGCGCCGACGCAGGCGCAGGCGAAGCCCACCGCGACCGCGCCGTCGGGCG
>VGOU01000058.1 GCA_016875795.1 Chloroflexota bacterium
TGCGCGCTCGCGCTGCTCGCGGCCGCGTGCGGCGGCGACGGAGCGCCGTCCTCGCGTGCACCGGCGTTCGCCGACGTCACGCGCGAGGCGGGGATCTCGCTCGTCCAGGTGCGCGCGGAGAGCCGCGCACGCTGCGCGCTCAAGGACGACGTCTGCGACGGGGTGATGACCGGCGGCGCCGCCGCCGGCGACTTCGACGGCGACGGCTGGATCGACCTCTACGTCACGCGCAACGACGCGCCCGGGATCCTCTACCGCAACCGCGGCAACGGCACGTTCGAGGACGTCACCGCGCGCGCCGCGCTCGACCACGCGATCCGCGCGAACGGCGCGGCCTGGGGCGACGTCGACAACGACGGCGACCTCGACCTCTACGTCACGACGTTCGGCGGCGAGCGCTTCCACCTCTACATCAACGACGGGCGCGGGCGCTTCACGGAGGAGGCCGTGTCGCGCGGCGCGGCGCTCGCCGGCGACGGCGTGCACATGGGGTTCAGCGTCGCGTTCGGCGACTTCGACCGCGACGGCTGGCTCGACATCTACACGACCGAGTGGCGGCCGAGGGAGCTCGCCTCCGCCTCCGGCCACTCGCACGCGCGGCTGCTGCGCAACCTCGGCGCGGCGAAGCCCGGCTTCTTCGAGGACGTCACCGAGGCGGCCGGCGTCGCGCTCGAGGGCATCGCGCGCGACGGCGTCTGGAGCTTCGCGGGGATGTTCACCGACCTCGACGACGACGGCTGGCCCGACCTCGCCGTGACCGCCGACTGGGGGAACAGCCGCCTCTTCTGGAACGAGCGCGGCCGCTTCGTCGACGGCACGAAGGCGGCCGGCGTCGGCGGCGACGAGAACGGGATGGGCTCCGCCGTCGGCGACTTCGACGGCGACGGGCGGCTCGACTGGTTCGTCACCTCGATCTTCGCCACGGGCGAGCGTTGCGCGGACTGCCCGTGGGGGATGAGCGGCAACCGCCTCTACCGCAACGAGGGCGGCCGCCGCTTCTCGGACGCGACCGACGCGATGCGCGTGCGCGACGGCGACTTCGGATGGGGCGCGGCGCTCTTCGACTGCGACAACGACGGCGACCTCGACATCGTCATGACGAACGGGCTCGACATGCGCTTCGGCCCCGGCGACGTGAGCGAGCTCGCGGAGCGGCACCTGCTCCGCTTCCGCAGCGACCGCATGCGGTTCTGGCGGAATGACGGCAGCGTCATGACCGAGATCGCGGAGTCGCTGGGGATCACCGACCGCGGCTCCGGCAAGGGGCTGCTCGTCTTCGACTACGACAACGACGGCGACCTCGACCTCTTCGTCGTCAATCACGGCGGCGAGCCGAAGCTCTACCGCAACGACGGCGGCAACGCCAACGGCTGGCTGCGGGTGCGGCTCGAGAGCAAGGACGCCGGCCGCGTGGGGGTGGGCGCGAAGGTCACGGTGCGCGTGACGAAGGACGGGCCGGTGCAGGTGCGCGAGATCCACGCCGGCGGCGAATTCCTCGGCCAGTCCGAGGCCGTCGCGCACTTCGGGCTCGGGCCGGGGAAGGGCCGGGTGGCGGAGGTGCGCGTGCGCTGGCCGACGACGGGGACGGAGCAGGTGCTCCGCAACGTCGAGCGCAGCCGCGTCCTCGTCGTCCGCGAGTAGCGCCGGCCCCGGCGCGTACCACGCGCCCCGCGGTGGAGCGGGCAAATGTTGAGCGCGATCACCGACCGCGGGCTCGTGCGCACGTCGAACCAGGACGCGGCGGCCGCGGTGCCGCTCACAGGCGGCGCCGCGCTGCTCGTCGTCGCGGACGGCGTGGGCGGCCACCCTGGCGGCGAGGTGGCGTCGGCGCTCGCGGTCGAAGCCGTGCTGGCGCGTTTCGCGTCCCCCGATGGCCCGCCGCCCGATCCCCCGGAGCGCGCGCTGCGCGACGCATTCGCGCTCGCGCAGCGGCGGATCCGCGATCGCCAGGACGGCCGGCTCGCCTGGATGAGCACGACGCTCGTCGCCGCGCTCGTGCGCGGTGACGCGGCGTGGGTCGCGAACGTCGGCGACAGCCGCGGCTACCTGCACGGGCGGGACGGGCTGCGGCAGGTCACGCTCGACCACTCGTGGGTGGAGGAGCAGATCCGAGCGGGCCGCCTCGCGCACGACGACCCGCGCGTCGCCGCGCACCGCAACCTCATCACCCGCAGCGTCGGCGGCGACGAGGCCCTCGACGTCGACGTCTTCGGTCCGCTCGCGATCGTACCGGGCGACGCGCTCCTCCTCTGCTCCGACGGGCTGCACGGGATGGTGCCCGACGCCGAGGTCGACGAGCTGCTGCGCGGCGGGGGGGAGCGCGTGACGGAGCGTCTCGTTGCCCGCGCGCTCGCGCACGGCGGCGCCGACAACGTCGCGGTGGCGCTCTACGTCCCCCCGCCGCGCGGCGGCTAGCCCCGGCGCGGTCGCTTCAGGTCGCTGCTGTCGACGATGATCGTGATGGGTCCGTCGTTCACGGCGTCGACGAGCATGTGGGCGCCGAAGCGCCCCCTCTCCACGCGCAGCCCGCGCTCGCGCAGCGCGCCCGCGAGGCGCTCGAGCAGGGGCTCGGCGACCTCCGGTCGCGCCGCGCCGACGAACGAGGGGCGCCGGCCTTTCCGCGTGTCGGCGTAGAGCGTGAACTGCGGGATCAGCAAGAGCGCCCCGCCCGCCTCGATCACGGAGCGGTTCATCTGCCCGGCGTCGTCCGCGAGGATGCGGATCTCCGCGAGCTTGCGCGCGATCCACTCGACCTCCGCGTCTCCGTCGTCGGGCGCGGCGGCCACATAGGCGAGCAGGCCGTGTTGGATTGCGCCGATGGTCCCGCCGTCGACGGCGACCGCGGCTCGGCTCACCCGCTGCACCACCGCGCGCACGGAGCGGGAGCTCGCGCTACTCGGCCGCGGGCTCGCTCGTCTTCGAGAGCGTCTCGGACACCTCGCGGCGCTTCTCGGACTTCTTCGCGGACGCCTTCGACGGGGCCTTGCCGTTGCCGTCGCTCGCGGCGGCGGCGTCGCTCGAGTCGTCGCTGGCGGTCGGGGATGAGCGCACCCGCGAGGAACCCCGGGAGTCCGTCGAGTACCAGCCCGAGCCCTTGAACATGATCGGGCGGGCGTGGAGCACGCGGCGGGCGGGCTTGCCGCACTTCTGGCACGGCTGCTCGGCGGGCGAGCCGAACGGTTCCCGGACCTCGTACTGGTGTCCTGACTCGCAGCGGTAATCGTAGAGAGGCACGCGCGCTTCCTCTGGGCCCCGTCGCCCATCGACGGGTCGAGCCGGGTGTAGAAGGCGCAGGTGAACACCTGCGGGTGGATAAGCCAGTGTAGGCAGCATGGCTCATAACAACAACGGAGCCTCGCCGGCCGGCGCCGCGGCGTTTGCGGCGTGGTGGGGCGGGGTCTCCCCCCGGCGGCCACCCCGGCGCCGGCGGAGCCGCGCACCGAGTGTGTTCCCCGGTCGGGGACCGCCGGGGGACGCCGTCGCTGGCCCGTGGGGAGAGGCCGCGCCTATACTTTCCGCGCATCGAGAACCGAGAGGCCAGCGCCTGGCCCCGCCGCCCGCGGGGCCAAATCTATGCGCCGGCAGCACTGAAGGAGGCAGCAGATGGCCGCAGGCGTCACCATGCGGCAGATGCTGGAGGCCGGGGTCCACTTCGGCCACCAGACGCGCCGCTGGAACCCCCGGATGCGCCAGTTCATCTTCACCGAGCGCAACGGGATCCACATCCTCGACCTCGCGCAGACCGTGCACCGGCTCGACTTCGCCGTCGACACCGTGCGCGAGGTCGTCTCCAGCGGGGAGCAGGTGCTCCTCGTGGGGACGAAGAAGCAGGCCCAGGTGATCATCCAGCGCGAGGCCGAGCGCTGCGGGATGCCGTACGTGAACACGCGCTGGCTGGGCGGCTCGCTCACGAACTTCACCACGATCGCGCGCCGCATCGAGTACTACAAGCAGCTCGAGCGCCGCTTCGGGGTCGCCGCGGGCAGCGCGGAGGCGGCGGTCGACGCGATCGCCGCGGACACGAGCCTCACGAAGCGCGAGCGGCTGGGGCTGCAGAAGGAGTTCGAGCGGCTGAGCCGCTCGTTCCACGGGATGCGCACGCTCACCCGGCTGCCCGGGCTCCTCTTCATCATCGACCCCACGATCGAGGAGATCGCCGTCCACGAGGCGAACCGCATGGGGATCCCGATCGTGGCGATGTGCGACACGAACGCGAACCCGGACGTGATCCAGTTCCCGATCCCGTCGAACGACGACGCGATCCGCGCGATCCAGCTGATCACCGGGCGCGTGGCCGACGCGGTGCTCGAGGGCATCGCGGTGGGCGAGGTGGAGCAGCAGTTCGACGCGGCGACGGCGGGGGACGCCCAGGGTGTGCCCGCCGGCGCCGAGGCGTCCGGGAACGACCAGGCGCGGCAGCGCCGCGGAGGCCGCGGCGGGCGCGGGCGCGGGCGCGACGAGGAGTAGCCCCGGCGCCGCGCGCGCCGGACGCACCGCCCGTCGGCGCGACCGCCGGGCCAGCGAGGAGCACGAACCGTGGTGACGACAGAGGACGTCAAGCGGCTCCGCGAGGAGACCGGCGCCGGCGTCATGGACAGCAAGCGCGCGCTCGAGCAGGCCGGCGGCGACTTCGAGCAGGCGAAGAAGATCCTGCGCGAGCAGGGCATCGCCTCCGCGGCCAAGCGGGCCGAGCGCACGACCGGCCATGGCCTGATCGAGGCGTACCTCCACGGCGGCGGCCGCATCGGCGCGCTCGTCGAGGTGCAGTGCGAGACCGACTTCGTCGCGCGCACGGACGGCTTTCGCCAGCTCGCGCGCGACGTCGCGATGCAGGTCGCGGCGATGAACCCGCTCGGGCTCACCGTCGAGGAGGTCCCCGACGACGCGCCCGGCCGCAAGGAGGAGCACGCGCTGCTCCTGCAGCCGTTCATCAAGGACGCCTCGAAGAGCATCCAGGATCTCGTGCAGGACACGATCGCGCAGACGGGCGAGAACGTCCGGATCGCGCGCTTCGCGCGGTTCGAGATCGGACGCTGATTCGCTGATTCGCGGATTCGCGGACGGGAGGGCGCGGCGCTATCGTGAGGCGAGCGCCTCCCCGCTCGACCGGAGGACGGCCATGACCGACGAGATCCTCCTCGACGCCGACGATCGCATGGACAAGGCCGTGAAGGCCTACGAGCAGACGCTCGCGACCGTCCGCACGGGGCGCGCGAACACCCGCCTGATCGAACACGTTCAGGTCGACCAGTACGGGCAGAGGATGGCGCTCAACCAGCTCGCCACGTTGAACGCCCCGGAGGCGACGTTGCTCACGGTGCAGCCGTGGGACAAGAGCGCCATAAACTCGATCATGAAGGCGCTGCAGGCGAGCGACCTCGGGATCACCCCGCAGAGCGACGGAAACATCATCCGGCTGCCGATCCCGCCGCTCACGGAGGAACGCCGCAAGGCGCTCGTGCGGCAGGTCCACCAGAAGACCGAGGAGGCGCGCGTCGCCGTGCGCAACGTGCGGCGCCACGCGATGGACGAGCTCAAGACGGAGCTGCGCGAGGGCGAGGTCTCCGAGGACGACGAGCACCGCGCGATGAACGAGGTCGAACGGATGACGCACGACCACATCGAGCAGATCGAGGCGCTCGCGAAGGACAAGGAGCGCGAGCTCCTCGCCGTCTAGCACGACGGGCCGAACGCGCCGCTCCCGAGGCGGAAGACGACGAGAGACGAGTGGTAGTCCAACCGGCCACGACGAGCCCCCCGCTGCTTCGGCTGCGCGCGCTGCCGCGACACGTCGCGATCATCATGGACGGCAACGGTCGCTGGGCGCAGGCGCGCAACCTCAAGCGCGCCGACGGTCACCGCGCCGGCGCCGAGGCGATCCGCCCGGTGATCGAGCGCCTCGGCGAGTACGGGGTCGGGGTGCTCACGCTCTTCGGCTTCTCGACTGAGAACTGGGGCCGCCCGCGCCACGAGGTCGAGGCGATCCTGCGCCTCGGCGGCGAGTTCATCGACCGCTACCTCGACGACTTCGACCGCCACGGCGTGCAGCTGCGACACCTCGGCGAGCTCGACGCGCTGCCGCGCGGGCTGCGCGCGCGCGTGCGTCGCGCCGTCGAGCGCACGCGCCGAAACGACCGCATGATCGTGAACTTCGCGTTCAACTACGGCGGGCGCGCCGACATCGTCGCCGCGGTGCGCCGCCTCATCGCGGAGGGCACCACCCCCGAGGAGATCACGGAGGAGGCGATCGCCTCGCGCCTCGCGACGGGCGACCTTCCCGAGCCGGACCTGCTGATCCGCACCGGCGGCGAGCGCCGGCTCTCGAACTTCCTGCTCTGGCAGTCGGCCTACGCCGAGTACTACTTCACCGAGACGTTCTGGCCCGACTTCAACCTCGCGTGCGTCGACGAGGCGCTCGCCGAGTTCAGCAAACGCCAGCGCCGCTTCGGGCTCGTCCCGGGCGAGGCGGCCGACGGCGAAGGGCCCCACCGGGGCGCCGGGGACGGCGAGCCGGCCTAGCCCGGCCCGATGCTGCGACAGCGCCTCGCCGTCGCGGCCGTCGGGCTGCCGCTGCTCGCGCTGCTGCTCGCGGCGCCAGAGCCGATCTTCTCGGCGACGGTCGAGCTGATCCTCGCGGTCGCCGCCTTCGAGTTCCTGCGCGCAGCCGCGCCGGACGTCGACCGCGCCGCGCCGATCGCCGCCGCCGCCGCGTCCGCGCTCTACGTCGCGGTCGTGCGCATCAACGATGACGTGCCCCATCACTGGATGCTGCTCGTCGTCGTCGTGCTGCTCGTCGGCGCGCTCCGCCCGCGCGGCGTGCGCCGCGGGCTCGGCGACTCGCTCGCCGCCTCGTGGCTGCTCGCCGTGCTCTACCCCGCGGTCCTCGGCGCGCACTTCGTGCTGCTGCGCAACCTCGACGACGGCCTGCGCTGGCTGCTCGTCATGCTCGCCGCCACGTTCTCGACGGACACCAGCGCCTACGCGGTCGGGCGGCTGCTCGGCCGTCACCTGATGGCGCCGCGCATCTCGCCGAAGAAGACCTGGGAGGGCGCCGTCGGCGGGTTCGCCTTCGGCGCGGCCGCCGGCGCCGGGGCGCCGCTCCTGCTCGACCTCGACCCGGGAGTCGCCGCGCTGGTCGCGATCGCGGTGGCGCTGCCGGTCGCGGCGATCGCCGGCGACCTGCTCGAGTCGGCGCTGAAGCGGCGGCTCGATGTGAAGGACATGTCGAGGCTGCTGCCGGGGCACGGCGGCCTCTTCGACCGCCTGGACTCGCTGTTGCTCACCGGTCCGTCGCTATACTGGCTCCTACGATGGCTTCTGAACTGACCCGCGTCGCCGTCCTCGGCTCGACGGGGTCCATCGGACAGCAGGCGCTCGACGTGGTCCGGGCCCTCCCGGACCGTTTTCGTCTCGTCGCGCTCGCGGCCGGCGGGAACGTCGGCGCGCTCCGCGACCAGGCGCTCGAGTTCCGCCCGGAGGCCGTCTGGGCGCGCCCCGGCCGCGACGCCGACGCGCTGCGCAGCGAGCTCCCCGCGGCGAGCTGGCAGCCGCTGGAGGCCATGGCCGCGCGCGCGGACGTCGACGTGGTGCTCGTCGCCACGAGCGGGCTCGCGGGGATGGCACCGACGCTCGCGGCGCTGACGGCGGGCAAGGCCGTCGCGATCGCGAACAAGGAGGTCCTCGTCGTGGGCGGGCGCGCAGTGCGCGCCGCGCTCGAGGGGGGCCGCGCGCGCGGCGCCGAGTTGCGCCCCGTCGACTCCGAGCACTCCGCGATCTGGCAGTGCCTCTGGGGCGAGGAGCCGCGCGCGGTCGCGCGGCTCACGCTCACCGCCTCGGGCGGCGCCTTCCGCGACCGCGACCGCGAGGCGCTCGAGCGCGTGACGCCGGAGGAGGCGCTCCGCCACCCCACCTGGCGCATGGGGCCGAAGGTGACGGTCGACAGCGCGACGCTCTTCAATAAGGGCCTCGAGGCGATCGAGGCGCGCTGGCTCTTCGACATCCCGCTCGACCGCATCGACGTGCTGCAGCACCGCGAGTCGGTCGTGCACAGCATGGTCACGTTCGTCGACGGCTCAGTGAAGGCGCAGCTCGGCGAGCCCGACATGCGGCTGCCGATCCAGGTGGCGCTGGGCTACCCGGCGCGGCTGCCCGCCCAGCCAGCGCCCGCAATGGACCTCGCGGCGCGCGGCACGCTCACGTTCGCGCCGGTGGATCGCGCGCGCTTCCCGGCGCTCGCCGTCGCGCTCGAGGCCGGCGCCCGCGACGACACCTCGGCGGCCGCCGTCTCCGGCGCCGACGAGTCGGCGGTCGCGCACTTCCTCGCCGGGCGCTGCCGCTTCACGGACATCCCGCGGCTGCTCGAGCGCGCGCTCGAGGCGCACCGCCCGGCCGCCGAGCCGGCGCTCGAGGAGCTGCTCGCGGCCGAGCGCTGGGGCCGGCGCTTCGTCGACGAGGCCGTGATGGCCGGAACGGCGGGCGTCGCGTGAACGAGGGCTGGCGCGACGCGCCCGCGCAGACGCCGGCGCACGCCCGCGGCCGGCCGCGCACGAACCTCATCACGGCGGCGCTCTTCGCGTTCCTGATCGTCTTCGCGTTCTTCTACGCGCGCAGCGCGCTCAACTCCGCCCTGCTCTTCCTGTTGATCCTCGTGGGGCTCGTCTGGGTGCACGAGCTCGCGCACTTCCTCACCGCGAAGCTCTTCGGCGTCTACGTGCATGAGTTCGGCCTCGGCTTCCCGCCGCGCATCTGGGGGAAGCGCATCGGCGAGACCGAGTACACGATCAACTGGCTGCCGATCGGCGGCTTCGTGCGGCTCGAGGGCGAGGAAAACGCGAGCAAGCCGCGCTCGCTCGCCGCGAAGCCCCGCTGGCAGCGCTTCATCGTGCTGGTCTCGGGGGCGGTCGCGAACCTGCTGCTGCCGGTCGTGCTGTTCGCCGCGGCGCTCTCGTTCCCGCACGAGGAGTCGATCGGGCGCCCCGTGGTCACCAGCGTCGTGCCGAACGCACCGGCCGCGGCGGCGGGGCTGAAGTCGGGGGACGTGATCTACGCGGTCGAGGACCGCAACGTGAAGAACGTCTCCGAGGGCAGCCGCTACATCAACCTGTACCGCGGCCGCGAGATCGAGATGCGCGTCAAGCGCGGGAGCGACTTCGTCGACCTGCGCATGCACGCGCGCTGGGCGCCGCCCCCCGGCCAGGGGCCGACCGGGATCTCGATCGCGTCGCAGTACCCGTTCACGGAGCGCGTGGCGCTCGCGCCGTGGGAGTCGATCCCGCGCGGGGTGCGCCAGACGTGGGACACGCTGTTCATCGCGCGCAACGAGATCATCTCGTGGTTCAAGGGCGCGAGCGGGCCGCAGCTCGCGGGCCCGGTCGGCATCGCGCAGACGACCGGCGAGGTCGCGCGCGCAAGCGAGAGCGCGGCCAGCGCGGTCTCGCCGCTGCTGGAGCTCGCGGCGCTGCTCTCGGTGAACCTCGGCATCCTCAACCTGCTCCCGCTGCCGATGCTCGACGGCGGTCGCGTGCTGTTCCTGCTGATCGAGGTCGCGCGACGCGGCAAGCGCATCGCCCCGGAGCGCGAGGCGCTGATCCACCTAGTCGGCTTCGCGATGTTCATCGTGCTCGCGGTCGTGATCACGTTCTTCGACATCAGCCGCATCGCGGCCGGCGAGTCGATCTTCCGCTAGCGCGTCGAACGACCGAGGCTCGCGACCGCGCTTGCGAGGCCTCGCCATCATGATCCGGGTCACGCTCGACACGAACGCGCTGGGCGCCGGGAACTCCGCGCGTACGCGCGGTGGCGGAGGGGCTCGGCATCGACCTCGACCATGTGCCGGTCTCAGATCGCGAAATGAAGTCCTACGCAGCCGCGCCCCCATCGGGCGGAGTCGCCGAAACAGCCGTGTACGGAGAGTCGCGCTACGACCGCGCGGTCTACGCCTCCGACAGCAGCATGTCCGTCCCCGAAGATGTCCTCGATCTCATCTCGAGCGACAGCTTCCCTTCGCGGGGACGGCAGGACTCGGTCACGAGCGGACAGAGGCACCCATTCCGCGATGCAATGATCGTTGAAGCGCACGTTCGCACCGGGCGTGACATCTTCGTTTCGGATGACCGAAAGGCGCTGTCGGACGCGATGGGGTGTTGCGCGCGGCGCTGGAAGCACGATACGGAACGAAGACCCTCAATTCGGAGGAGTTCGTTCATCATGCGGAGGGCCTTTGCCGAGCGGGCGGCGCGCCTGCATCAGCCAGCCCCGTAGCAGCGAGTCGATTGGTACCTGCCGGGGCAGCGCAGGGTCAGGTCGCTGTCATCCGCACACCTACAGCGCGAGTAGACCGCGCCGCGCGGCGAGCGTGACCGCCTCGGTGCGCGAGCGCGCCCCCAGCTTCGAGAGCACCGCCTCGAGGTGGAACTTCACCGTGTGCTCGCTGATCCCCAGCTCGAGCGCAACGCCTGTGTTCGGCAGCCCCGCCGCGACGAGCCGCAGCACCTCGAACTCCCGCTCGGTGAGCGGGGCGGCTGGGCCGTCCGCGCCCTCGAGCTCCCCGGCCGGCGCGGCGCGCCGGCGGCGGGCGCGAGCTCGAGGTCGAGCGCGAGCATCCCGGCGGCGACCGCCCGCACCGCGGCGGCGCGACCACCGCCGGCCCGTCGACGAGGAAGAGCGTGGGGAGGCCTTCCGCCAGCTCCGCGACGGCGGGCGCGTCGTCCTCGAGCGCGCCGACGTCGGCGACGAGCACGTCCGCGGCGACGACCGACGCGCCCTCGCCGTCGCCG
>VGOU01000059.1 GCA_016875795.1 Chloroflexota bacterium
TGACGCCGCCGTGCGTCAGCGGGGCGCGCCCCGCGGCGAGCTCGCGTCGCAGGATCGCCCACACGCGAGGATCGCCGCGCTCGATCGCGACGAGGGCCCCCGCACCCAGGACGATGGTCACTCCGCGCGCCGCGCCGGCTTCGCGCGTCTCGGGCGGCCCGGCGCGACGCGGATGGCGCGTGAGCGGCAGTAGCGCTCCGCGCTGCGGATGTCCTCGTCCGCGATCACGCCGAACTCGGCCTCGTAGCCGCGGACGGCCTCGGCGAGGGCCTTCATCCTTCGGTCGTGCCCGGCCTGGCGCTTCAGCGCGCCGTTCACCCATGCGCTCAGGCTCTCGCGCGGCTGTCGGCGACCGCGCGGCGCGCCGCCTTGAGCACGTCGGCCTCGACCGCCGCCGAAAGACGCCGGCGGACCGTGATACGAACACCCTATTCGGCTACCACTTGCGTGGCATCACGCACGCTTCGTCAAGACGAGCTGCCGCGTCGCGAGCGCGGCGGCCTCGGCCTTGTCGTGCGTCACGAAGACGATCGTGCGCTTGTGCTCGCGCCAGATCCGCAGGAGCTCGTCGCGCAGGCGCGCGCGCGTCGCCTGGTCGAGCGCGCTGAAGGGCTCGTCCATGAGGAGCACGTCCGGCTCGACGACGAGCGCGCGCGCGAGCGCCACCCTTTGGCGCTCGCCGCCGGAGAGCACCGCGGGGTACCGGTCCGCGAGCGCGGCGAGGCCGACCATGTCGAGGTAGCGCAGCGCCTCGCCGTTCGCGCGACCGGAGCGCAGCTCTTGCGCGAGCCGCACGTTCCCGAGCGCGGTCCGCCACGGCACGAGGCGCGGGGCCTGGAACACGTAGGCGCAGCGCCGCCACGCGCTCTCGGCGGGCTCGCCGCCGATCCGCGCCTCACCCGCCGTCGGCCGCAGCAGGCCGCCGATCGCGCGAAGCAGCGTCGTCTTCCCCGAGCCGGACGCGCCGAGGACGCAGAGCAGCTCGCCCTGGACGACCGTGAACGTCAGCCGGTCGAGGACGGCGCGGTCCCCGAAGCGGACGACGAGGTCACGGACCTCGATCACGGCCGGAACACGACGTCCTTCACCGCCGGGTAGCTCTGGATGTCGCCGATGCTCTTCGCCGCCTCCCAGGTGGCGGTGATCTGCGCCATGTCCTGGTCCGTCACGGGGCCCGCGGCGAGGTCGAGGACGCTGAAGATCCACTCGAGGAACGCCTGGTCGACGCCGCGCTTCGCGGCGACGTCCTTGAACACCTCGGCCTTGTTCGCGAGGAGGTACGCGCGCGACGACGCGAGCATCTTCTGCAGCTCCGCGAGCGCGGCCTTCTTCGCGTCGGCCTTGTCGCGGTACGTGACGACGACGCTGTTCACCGGGCGGTGCCCCGAGAGGCGCGTGAACTCCTCGGTCACGTTCGCGAGGAGCTTGTGGTCGGGCGAAGACCGGAGCCGATAGTACGCGAGCTGCGCGAGGATCGCGGCGTCGAGCTTGTTGTCCTTGAGCAGCGTCGCCGTCGCTTCGACCGGCGTCTCGCTGAACTTCACCTCGCCGGTGCGCAGGTCGGTGTTCAGCCCGTGCGCCTTCTGCAGGACGTAGCGCGTCTCGAGGACGAACGTGCCGCCGAGCGAGGCGAGCCCCACCGTCTTGCCCTTCAGCTGCGCCGGCGACGAAGGACCGTCCTTGCCGGTCATGAGCGCGGTGCTCGAGATGTTCACGAGGCCGTTCGAGAGGATGAGGAAGCCCGGCTCGGCGCCCGGCGCGCGCGGCAGCGCCAGGGGGGACGCCTCGAGCGCGTCGTACTGCTTCGTGTTCGCCGCGGGGATGATCTGCGCGAGCGGCAGGAACGAGACCTTCACGTCCACGGTGGGGGAGGTGGCCTTGCCGTTCACGATCGCCCACAGGAGCGCGTGGCGGCTCGGGTCGTCGGCGTAGGCCACCTCGAGCGCCGTCTTCTGGGCCGGGGCCGCCGGGGCGGGCGCGCACGCCGCGACGAGGAGCGTGAGGGCGATGAGGACCTTCATGGGGACATCCCTCCAGCGAGAGTGGTCGACGCGGTGTCCGCGCGGTGCCGCGTGACGAGCCGCTCGAGCCTGGAGAGCACGAGCCCGTCCGCGGCGAAGACGAGGACGATGATGACGAGGATCGCAGCGTAGAGCAGGGCGGTGTCGAAGACCGTCCGCGCGTAGGCCATGAGGTAGCCGAGCCCGCTCGTCACGCCGAAGACCTCGGCGACGATGCCCACCTTCCAGCCGACGCCGTACGAGATGCGCAGCGACGAGACGATGTCCGGCAGGAGCTGCGGCAGGACGATGTGGCGCAGGCGCCGCGCGCGGTCGCGCGTGAACGAGCGGCCCATCTCGTACACGTCCTCGTCGAGCGTGATGAGGCCCGACCAGACGTTCGCCATCGTGAACGGAAGGAGGATGGCGATGACGACGAAGATGACCGCGACGTCATTCACGCCGAACCAGAAGACCGCGAGGAGCGCCCAGCCCACGGTGGGGAAGGCGTTGAGGATCGGCAGGACCCGGTGCGCGATGAGGATCCGCGTGAGCCGGACGAAGCGCGCGGCGATCATGAGCGCGGTCCCGGCGGCCACGGCGATCGCGACCGCGACGAGCACGCGCAGCAGCGACGCGTAGGTGTGCTGCGCGAGCGCGGGATCGACGAGGAGCTGGCCGGCGAGCGGCAGGACGCGCGCGGGGTCGGGCGCGATGGCGCTCGGGGCGCCGGCGGCGCTCGAGGCGACCCAGAGGAGGGCGACGGCGGCGAGCGCGCCGTCGGCGACGAGCCGCTGCGCGCGCAGGGAGGGGCGGCCGGGTCCGACGGCCCAGGCGGGTGCCGCGCTCACCGGACGATCGAACAGCCAGCCAAGCGCAAAGTCAAAGTGCTGCCCGCCCGCTACGTGACGGGCGAGCGGGCGCGCCGCTCATGCTCGTGCCCGGATGACGGTCTCCCCGCCGCAGGGCGTCTCCGTGGGCCCGGCGCGGCCGGCCGAGATGCCGCGCACCCCGCTGCCGCCCGAGCCAGTCGGTCGAGCGGACCGGCCTCCAGCCCGGTCTCCTCGCCGACCTCGCCCTGAAGACCCTCTACCTGCGCGGGCAGATGACGCTTGGCGAGATCGCCTCCGCGCTCGGCCTCCCGATCACGAACGTCACCGAGAAGGTGATGGACCTCCTGAACGGCGAGCGCCTCGTCGAGATCCGCGGCGGCTCGGGCCTCTCCGCGGCGACCTACCGGTTCGTCATCGTGGACAAGGGCGCGGAGAAGGCCCAGGAGGCGCTCGCGCGCAGCCAATACGTCGGCCGCGCGCCGGTGCCGATCGCCACCTACGTCGCCGCGGTGCAGCGCCAGGGCATCGCGAACGTCACCGTCACGCAGGGGGACATCGCGCGCGCGTTCGCGCACCTCGCCGTCCCGCGCGAGACGCTCACCCAGCTCGGCCCGGCGACCAACCCGGGGAAGCCGATCTTCCTCTTCGGCCCTCCCGGCAACGGCAAGACGACGATCGCCGAGGTCATGGTGGGGCTGCTGCGCGGCGAGGTCGTGCTTCCGTTCGCCGTCGAGATCGACGGCCAGGTCATCAAGGCGTACGACCGGGTGTACCACCGCGCCGCCGTCGGCTGGGCGGTGCAGGACCGCGCGCGCTTCGACCACCGCTGGGCCGTCTCGAAGGGGCCGATCGTCATGACCGGCGGCGAGCTCACCCTCGAGACGCTCGACCTCATCTACGACGGGACCTCGAAGATGTACGAGGCGCCGTTCCAGACGAAGGCGAACGGCGGCATCTTCATGGTCGATGACTTCGGCCGTCAGCGCGTCTCGCCGCGCGACCTCCTGGACCGCTGGATCGTGCCGCTCGAGAAGCGCGTCGACTTCCTCACGCTGCACACGGGCAAGAAGATCGAGATCCCCCTCGACATGCTCACCGTGTTCTCCACGAACCTCGATCCCGCCGACCACGTCGACGAGGCGCTCTCGCGGATCCTCGCCTTCTGCCGCAAGAAGGGGCTCGAGCTGCGCTCGCGCCACCCGCGCGACATCCTCGACCGGATCATCGACACGGCGCGCTTCCTCCAGAAGCGCCCGGCGCTCGAGCCCGACCTCGTCGAGATGGCCTGCGAGTCGTATCTCGTGTCACTGAACGCCGACGGGGTGCCCGCGACGCACACGTAGCGTCAGGCCAGGCGCACCGCGAGCGCGAGCGCCGCGACGAGCACCGCGACCGCCGTCAGCCAGCGCAGGCCCGTCTCCGCCGCGGCCACGAGTAGCGGCGCGTCGAGCCTGCGGTGCCCACCGTCCCGCAGGCGGATCTCGCCGGACACGCTCTCGGCCTTCCGCCGCACCAGGCGCACCCAGGTGCTGAGCGCGCGCTGCGCGTAGCTCATCGCGACCGCGTACGCGGCGCCGGCGACCGCGGCGGCCGTGAGCGAGCCGCCGCTCGCGTACGCCGCGGTGAGCACGGGGAACGCGCCCCATCCGAGCGCGAACCAGAGGTCGCCGTGCAAGCGGCCGCGCACGAGCTCGAGCGGATACGCGATGGCAAGGAGCGCCCCGACCGCCATGAACACGGCGAGGCCGCTCCCCACGACGGGCAGCGCGGCGGCCCCGAGCGCGAGCGCGCCGCCGAGACCGAGCGCCGCGAGCGCGACGAGCGCCGACCGCGGGATGCGCGTGCCGAGCGGCCGGCCGTGCAGCTCGTCGAGCGCGTGCACGCCGACGCCGAGCGCGAGGAAGAACGCGGCGAGCGTCCCGGCGAGGCGGTCGAGGGGCACCTCGCTCGCGAGCGCCGCGCCGAGCGCGACATACGAGAGGTGCCACAGCGTGTACGGCGGGTGCAGGAGCGTGACGTAGTCGCGCCATCCGCCCGGCCGCAGGGCGTAGAACGCCGGCGCGGCACGCGCGGTCGCGGGCGCGCCCGCCGAGGTCACCTCGGCCGCGCCGAAGAAGAGCCGGTCGGTGCGCACGTCCTCGGCGCCGGCGTCGGCCCACACGCGCCGCATGTCGTAGCGGTCCCAGAAGCGGTCGATCGAGCGGCCCAGGAACCCGCCCACCGCGCGCCAGTCTGGGGAGAGGAAGGCCCCGAGCGCCGGCAGGACGGCGCGCGTGTACAGCCACCAGCCGAGGCGGGCCGGCAGCGCGCGCGGGCGCCCGAACTCGAGCATCGCGAGCCGCCCGCCCGGCCGGACGACGCGGCGCAGCTCGCGCACCGTCGCGACGGGGTCGTCGACGTAGCGCAGGAGATACGTGACGGTCAGCCCGTCGAAGGCGCCGTCCCGGAACGGCAGCCGCTCCGCGCGGCCGAGCACGAGGCGCTCGCCGGCAGCGAGCGGCGCCGCGCCGAGCATGCTCGCCGAGAGGTCCACGCCGACCACGCGCGCGCCGCGGCTGCGGAGCTCACGCGCGACGAGGCCCGTCCCGGTCGCGACGTCGAGCCAGAGCTCGCCCGCGGCGGGCGCGGCGCGCTCGACGAGGCGGCGGCGCCATCCGGCCTCGAGCCCGAGGCTGAGGACCGCGCTCGCGCGCTCATACGTCGGGCCGAGCGGCGCGAACAGCTCCTCCGCGGCGATGTCCACCGGCACCTTCGCGGCGAGCGGCACAGGAGCGGATGCTAGGAGCGGCCGGTCACGCGCCCGGCCGCAGCGCCCTCCGAACGCGCCACGTGTCGGCGTTCGGGGCGATGAGGAGGAGGAGCATGATCCCGTAGAGCGGGAGGTGGCCGAGGAGCTCCGGCCAGCCGAACACGAAGAGCGTGCCCGTGAAGATCGCGGCGCCGGCGGCCATCACCGGGCGCGTGACCTCCCCGACATGATGACCGCGCCGATCGCGAGCTCCGCGCTGCCGGCGGCCCAGATGAAGAGCTCGTCCGGGATCCCGACGACGCGGTTGAGCGCGATGTGCGGATAGCGCTCGGGGAGCGGCCGCGCCCGCGCGCGTCGCGATCCCGAGGATGATCGAGAGGCCCGCGACCGCCTCCATCACGAGGAGCGCGGACCCCAGCGTGTCGGGGGCTACGCGCAGGCTCGGCGCGAAGAGCAGCCCGAGCGCCGCCGCGACGAGCAGCGCGATCCCGACGTGGATGCCGAGCGCGAGCGGCCCGTAGCGCGCGGACCGCTCGAGGACCCGGACCGGCGCGGGCTCCGGGACGTTGTGCTGGACCCGGTACGCGACGCCCACCGCGGCGAGGGCGGCGGCGATCGCCGCGAGGGCGGGCAGCGTGAGCGGCCGCTCGTACTGCGTGGGGCGCGTGGCCGCGCCGGTGAACCGCCTGACGTGCTCGAGCACTACGTCCTCCGTGCCTGCGGGACCACGGTCAGGCGCTCGGGCAGGATCCGCCGCAGCGAGCGCGCCGCGATGACGACGCCGCGATAGAAGCGCCGCTCCGCGGTGCCGAAGCGGAGACCGAAGGCGTCACGCAGCGGCGCCGGCAGCAGCGCGGCGGCGAGCGCGTCGACGGGCCAGTACGCGGCCGCCGGGAGCCATGACAACGGGCGCAGCACCCCGCGCGCCACGTCGCGCGAGGTCGCGTCCGGGCGGACGGCCGACGCGAGCATCTCGCGCTCGTAGCGCTCGAGGTCGCCGATCGTCTCCGGCATCAGCTCCGCCGGGATCCCGAGCAGGCGGGCGACCGGC
Organism: Chloroflexota bacterium; assembly: GCA_016875795.1. Lineage (GTDB taxonomy): Bacteria > Chloroflexota > Limnocylindria > P2-11E > P2-11E > JACPOT01. Next base: position 6,634 of record VGOU01000059.1, read on the forward strand.
TTCGTCTCGTCCCAATACGCCTGGCGGTCCGCGGCCGGGAGCGGCCCCATGACGTCCTCGTAGAGACGGAGGGAGGTGAGGACGAGCGTCGCCTGCACCCAGAGGAGGAGGTCCGGGTCGAGCGCGCGGTAGGGCGCGCCGCTCGCGGATGTCCCGCTGACGCGCGCGTGGATGCGGCCCATCCGGCCGATGGCCGCGCGCGCCGCGCGGTCGTCGCCGAAGACGACAGCGAGCGTCGTGTTCGTCGTGCGGACGAGCCGCCCGAACGGGTCCGACCGGAAGCCGGAGTGCTGGTCCACGCCCGCGGCGACGAGCGGATGTGCGATCTGCAGGAGCAGCGCCGCGGCGCCGCCGAGCAGGACGAACATCTCGCGGTCGATCCGCCGGGCCACCTTCACGACAGGAGTCTGCCGCTCCCCGGGCGCGCAGACCGAGCGAAGACGAGGTCGAGCACCCGGGCCCGAGCGAGGGCTCATCCCAGCGAGGGTCGGATTCTAGACTCACGTCTCATGAGCGAGATCGACCCGAAGGTCGTGCGGTACGTCGCCGATCTCGCCCGGATCGCGCTCACCGACGACGAGGTCGAGCGGTTCACCGGCCAGCTCGCGGTCGTCCTCGATGCCGTCGGCAAGCTGCGCGAGGTCGACACGGCGGCGATCCCGCCGACGGCCTCCGTCCTCCCGCTCGAGAACGTGATGCGCGAGGACGAGGTGCGGCCGAGCCTCGCCCTCGAGGACGCCATGCGCAACGCGTCGGCTCGCGAAGGCGACCTCTTCCGCGTCCAGACCGTCATCGAGGAGCGCCCGACCGGTGGCTGAGCTGCCGGCGGCGGTGACCGAGGCCGCCGCCCTGCTGCGCGCACGCCGGACGAGCGCGGTCGAGCTCGCGCGCGCCGCGATCGACCTCGCGCGGCGCGATCCGTGGAACGCGTGGCTCGCGGTGAGCGAGGCCGAGGCGCTCGCCCAGGCCAAGGCCGCCGACGAGCGCATCGCGCGCGGCGACGCGCCTCCGCTCTGCGGCGTGCCGTGGGCGTGCAAGGACATCATCGGGACGAAGGGCGTGGAGACGACGGCGGGCTCGCGGATCCTCGACGGCTACATCCCGCCGTACTCGGCCACGGCGGTCGAGCGGCTCGACCGCGAGGGCGCGGTGATGATCGGCAAGACGAACCTCGACGAGTTCGCGATGGGATCGTCGAACGAGAACTCCGCCTTCGGCGCCGTCCGCAACCCGTGGGACCGCTCGCGCGTCCCGGGCGGATCCTCCGGCGGCTCGGCCGTGGCGGTCGCCGCGGGCCAGGCGCTCTTCTCGCTCGGGACGGACACCGGCGGCTCGATCCGCCAGCCCGCCGCGCTCAGCGGGATCGCCGGCATGAAGCCCACGTACGGGCGCGTCTCGCGCTACGGCGTCATCGCCTTCGCGTCCTCGCTCGACCAGGTGGGGCCCTTCGCGCGGTCGGTGCGCGACATCGCGCTCGTGTGCCAGGCGCTGTTCGGGCACGACCCGTGCGACGCGACGACGATGCCGCTGCCTCCGGAGGACCTCCTGCGCGACCTCGACCGCGGGGTGCGCGGCATGCGCCTCGGCGTCCCGAAGGAGTACTTCGTGAAGGGCATCGAGCCGGGCGTCGAGAAGGCCGTCCGCGACGCGATCCGGGAGCTCGAGGGGCAGGGCGCCCTCATCGAGGAGGTGTCGCTCCCGTCCACCGACTTCGCCCTGGGCGTCTACTACCTCATCCAGCCGGCCGAAGCGTCCGCGAACCTCGCGCGTTACGACGGTGTGCGGTACGGCCTGCGCGTGGAGGGCGCCGACCTCCTCGACACGTACCGGCGCACGCGCGGCGCGGGCTTCGGCGCCGAGGTGAAGCGCCGCATGATCCTCGGGACGTACGCGCTGTCGACCGGCTACTACGACGCGTACTACGTGAAGGCGCAGAAGGTCCGCACGCTCATCAAGGCGGAGTTCGAGAGCGTCTTCGAGCGGGTGGACGCGCTCATCACGCCGACGTCCCCGACGGTGGCATTCCGCATCGGCGCGAAGGCCGACGACCCGCTCGCGATGTACCTGAACGACGTGTTCACCCTGCCGGCGAACATCGCCGGCCTGCCCGGCATCTCGATCCCCTGCGGCCTGAGCGAAGGCCTGCCGGTGGGTCTGCAGGTGATCGCGGGATATTGGCAGGAGGCGACGATGCTCCGGGTCGCGAACGCGTACGAGCGGGCGACGGCGCACCATCGGCTGCGTCCGCCCCAGCAGAAGGCGGCCTAGGGAGGGAGCCATGGCGCTCACGAGGCGGCCCCTGACGAACCAGCGCGTCGGACGGATCCCCGCGAGCGGGATCCGCCGCTTCTTCGACATGGTCTCCGGGGTGGATGGCTCGATCTCGCTCGGGGTGGGCGAGCCCGACTTCGTCACGCCCGACCGCTTCCGCGAGGCCGCCGTGCGCTCCATCACCGAGGGCCGCACGAAGTACACGTCGAACTACGGGATCCTCGAGCTGCGCGAGGCGATCGCCGCGCACACCGAGGGACACCGCGGCGTGCGCTACGACCCGAAGAGCGAGATCCTCGTCACCGTCGGCGTTTCCGAGGCGGTCGACCTCGCGCTCCGGGCCACGCTCGACGAGGGCGACGAGGTCGTCCTCGCCGACCCCTCGTACGTCGCGTACGTCCCGGGGATCGTCCTCGCCGGCGGCGTGCCCGTGCCGGTGGCGACGTGCGAGGAGCACGACTTCCGCCTGCGGCCGATCGACGTCGAGCGCGCCATCACGCCCCGGACGCGCGCCATCCTCCTCGGCTTCCCGAACAACCCCACCGGCGCGGTGCTCGAGCCGGCCGACATCGAGGGCATCGCGCGCCTCGCGCGGAAGCACGACCTGCTCGTGTACTCGGACGAGATCTACGACCGCCTCGTGTACGGGGCCGAGCACCGCTCGATCCTCGGCGAGCCCGGGATGAAGGAGCGGACCGTCCACCTCGCCGGGTTCTCGAAGTCGTACGCGATGACCGGCTGGCGCGTGGGGTACACGTGCGCGCCGGCCGAGGTCGTCGAGCAGATGATGAAGATCCACCAGTACACCGTCATGTGCGTCCCGACGGCGGCGCAATACGCGGCGCTCGAGGCGCTGCGCGCCGGCGAGCCCGAGGTCCGGCGCATGGTCGCGAGCTACGACGAGCGGCGCCGGCTCATGTGGCGGCGGCTCAACGAGATCGGCCTGCGGACGTTCGAGCCGCGCGGCGCGTTCTACTGCTTCCCGAACGTCACCGGCACGGGCCTGGGCGACGAGGAGTTCGCGGAGCGGCTGTTCAAGGAGGAGCGCGTCGTCGTCGTGCCCGGCTCGGCGTTCGGCGAGCGCGGCCGCGGGCACGTCCGAGCGTGCTACGCGACGGCGCTCCCGCGGATCGAGGAGGCCTGCGACCGGATCGCGCGCTTCGTACAGAGGCTCCACTGAGCGACGAGGCCGCCTGGGAGGCCGAGTTCGAGCGGAGGGTCCGGGGCGCCGACGTCCTCGGGGCGTCGGACGTGCTGCGGCGGGCGGGGAAGGACGGCTGGGTCCGCAAGGCGCAGCACGACCGCGCGGTGGAGATCATCGACAGCGTCGCGCCGGCGCCGATCGTGCGCCGCGACTGGGCGCTCCGGCTCATCGCGCATCCGGGGCGCGTGGACCGCGAGCTCGCCTGCGCCATCCTCCTCCCGCTCGCGCGGTCGCATCCGCGCGATCTCGAGCGCGCTGTCGAGCGCCTGCGCGACGACACCGACCCGGCCGTCCGGCGCGCGGTGCGGCGCCTCGAGCGCGCCCTCGCCCCGGCAGCCGAGGGGACCGGAGGCTGAGCGGCCACCGGCACGACGAGCCGGCCGACCACTGGGCCGATCCCGTCTCGCTCGACCCGACCCCGGTGTGGAAGCAGTACATCCTCGTCGCCCTGCTCCTCCTGGCGTCGCTGATCCTCATCGCCGCGGTGTCGATCCCCGCGCTCCTGCCCACGCTCGTGACGCCGCCGGCCGCGGTGCCGGGCGGCCGAATCGTGCTGGCGCTCGCGGACATGCCCGCGGTCGGCGCCGAGCCCAGGCGCATCGGCGCGCCGCTCGTCG
>VGOU01000060.1 GCA_016875795.1 Chloroflexota bacterium
CCGACCCGGCCGGGCCGGCGGGGCGTCAGCCCGCGCCGGCCCGGCCTACTCTCGGCGCACGGACCTCCTCGCCAGCGCGCGCGTCGCGCACCTCGCGACCTCGGACCAGTACGCGCGCCCGCACGTCATCCCGATCGTCTTCGTGTGGCGCGAGCCGCACCTGTACACGCCGATCGACGCGAAGCCCAAGCGCACGGATGACTGGCGCCGGCTCCGCCGCGTGCAGAACGTCCAGACGAACGGGCGCGCGAGCGTGGTGATCGACGAGTGGAGCGAGGACTGGTCCGCGCTGCGCTACGTCCTCCTCGAAGGCACGGCCGACGTGCTCGAGTCCGGTGCGGAGCGCGACGGCGCCCTGGCGCTCCTCGAGGCGAAGTACCCGCAGTACCGCGCCATGCCGCTCGGCGACGCGCCGGTGATCCGCCTCACCGTCGAGCGGCGCGTGGAGTGGCCGGGCTAGAGCTGTCCCGTCTCGGCGTAGCGGTCGGCGATGGCGAGCGCCGCGTCGATCGCGCGGACCCCCACCTGGATCTGCTCCTCTGTGACGATGAGCGGCGGCGCGATGACCATGAGGTTCCAGCGGCACATGACGTACACGTCGCGCTGCATGCACGCGTTGCGGAGGGCGGTCGCGAGCTTCTGGCTCGGGCCGTTCCAGCGCTCGAGCATCTCCTTCGTCCCGCGATCCTTCACCAGCTCGATGCCCCACATGAGCCCCTTGCCGCGGACGTCGCCGACGGAGGGGTGGCGCTCCATGAGCCCGCGCAGCTCGCGGCCGAGCACCTCGCCCATCGCGGATGCGTTCTCGATGACGCGCTCGTCCTTGTACGCCTGGATCGTCGCGACGCCGGCGGCGCACGCGAGCGCGTGTCCGCTGTACGTCAGGCCGTGCCAGAGGACGTTGTCGTCGAAGTGCTTCGCGAGCGGCGCGTCGACGATCGTCCCGCCCAGCGGCACGTAGCCGGAGTTCACGCCCTTCGCGAAGGTCATGATGTCCGGCACGACGTCCCAGTGCTCCGCGGCGAACCACTTCCCCGTGCGGCCGAAGCCGGTCATGACCTCGTCGAGGATCATCACGATCCCGTAGCGGTCGCACAGCTGGCGGACGCCCTGGAAGAAGCCGTCGGGCGGGACGATGAGCCCGCTCGCGCCCACGATCGGCTCGCACATGATCGCCGCGATCCGGTCCGGACCCTCGTACCAGATGACCTCTTCCACGTGCGCGAGGGCCTTCTGGACGTCGTTCCCGAAGAGCGAGCGGTACGGGTCGGGGTTGAGGAACCGCACGACGCCGGGGATCCCCGGCTCGTTCGCCCAGCGGCGGTTGTCGCCGCCGGCCGTCATGGCGCCCTGCGTCTGGCCGTGGAAGGAGCGCCACTGCGTGAGGATCTTGTGGCGGCCCGTGTAGAGGCGGGCCATCTTGATGGCGTTCTCGACGGCCTCGCTGCCGCCCGTGGTGAAGAGCGTCTTCACCAGGTCGCCCGGCGTCACCTCGGCGATCATCCGCGCGAGCGTGGCGCGCGGCTCGTCGGTGAACGCCGGCGCCGCGTACGTGAGACGCTCGGCCTGCTCGACGATCGCGTGCACGACCTTGGGGTGCTGGTGGCCGAGGTTCGTGTTCACGAGCGTGGAGGAGAAGTCGAGGATGCGCCGGTCGCCGGAGAGGATCCACGACCCCTCGCCGCCGGTGACGACGAGCGGCGCGATGCCGCCCTGCGCGAGCCACGAGATGAGGACGTGGTCGCGCGTGTCGCGCTCCACCTGCTCGAGGTCGACCGCGGTGCGGCGGCGCGTGGTCACGGCCATGAGGCGCGAAGCATACGAGGCGCCGCGCACCGTACGCTGTGGACGACGTGCTCTTCGGCATCAGCCTCTGGCCGTCGAACGTCGCCTGGCCCGCGCTTCGCGAGGCGGGGGTGGCGGCGGAGCGCGGTGGGTTCGACCACCTGTACGCGTGGGACCACTTCTACGCGCTCATCGGCGACCAGGAGAACCCGAACCTCGAGTGCACGCAGGTCCTCGCCGGCTGGGCGACGGCGACGGAGCGCATCAAGATCGGTTCGCTCGTCCACGGCATCACGTACCGCAACCCGGCGGTCCTCGTGAAGACGATCACCGCGCTCGACCACCTCAGCGGCGGCCGCGCGATCATGGGGATCGGCGCCGCGTGGATGGAGCCCGAGCACGTCGCGTACGGCATCAAGCTCGGCACGAAGAAGACGCGCTCCGACCGCTTCGAGGAGGGCGCGCGGATCGTCCGCTCCATGCTCCGCGACCGCTACACGAGCTTCGAGGGCGAGCACTACACGCTGAAGCAGGCCCTGAACGAGCCGCGCCCCATCCAGATGGAGATGCCGGTCCTCATCGGCGGCGGCGGCGAGACGCGCACCCTCCGGACCACCGCCCTGTACGCCGACATGTGGCACGGCTTCGGCTCGCCCCAGGACGTCCGGCACAAGATCGAGGTCCTCCGGGGCCACTGCGCGAAGGTGAGGCGCGACCCGGGGGCGATCCTGCCCCTCGCCGGCGGCTGGGTCGTCGTCCGCGACCGCCCCGACGACGTCCAGGCCTACCTCCAGCAGGTGGCCGACCACCACGGGATCGCGGCACCCGTGCCGCGCGCCAGCGGCGACCCCGACACGGTGGCGAAGGCGCTCCTCGAGTTCTGGAAGGCCGGCGCCCGGGGCTTCGTCATGTCGGGAGCCCACCCGTTCGATCTCGAGACCGTCGAGCGGATCGGCCGCGAGGTGCGGCCGCGGCTCACGGAGCTCATCCGTGCCGAGCAGTAGCGCCATCCCGCTGATATCTTGGAGCTCCCCATGAGGATCGGCGTCCCGCGAGAGACCGCGCCCGCAGAACGGCGCGTCGCCATCGTCCCCGAGACCGGGGCCAAGCTCGCGAGGGCGGGCAACGAGGTCCTGGTGGAGCGCGGCGCCGGCACCGAGGCCTCGTTCGTCGACAGCGCGTACGAGCAGGCGGGCGCGCGGATCGTCGACGACGCCTTCCACGCGGACCTCGTCATCAAGGTGCAGAAGCCGACGGCCGACGAGGTCGCGAAGCTCCGCCGCGGCAGCATGCTCATCGCTTTCCTGCAGAGCCTCATCGACCCGCGCTACGCGCAGACCCTCGCCGACCGCGGCGTCACCGCGCTCTCGATGGACGCGATCCCGCGGCTCACGCGGGCGCAGCCGATGGACGCGCTCTCGTCGCAGGCGACGGTCGCCGGCTACAAGGCCGTGCTCCTCGCCGCGGCGCAGCTCCCCCGCTTCTTCCCGATGCTCACGACCGCGGCCGGGACGATCGCGCCGGCGAAGGCGCTCGTCATCGGCGCGGGCGTCGCGGGCCTGCAGGCCATCGCGACGGCGCGCCGGCTCGGCGCGGTCGTCGAGGCCTTCGACACGAGGCCCGTCGTCGCCGAGCAGGTGCGCTCGCTCGGCGCGAGGTTCCTCGAGATCGACCTGGGCGAGTCGGGCGCGGGCGCGGGCGGCTACGCGAAGGAGCTGTCGGAGGAGGCGCACCGCAAGGAGGTCGAGCTCCTCGCGAAGGCGGCGCGCGAGAACGACATCGTCATCACGACCGCCGCGATCCCCGGCCGGAAGGCCCCCGTCCTCATCACGGCGGACATGGTGCCGGCGATGCGGCCGGGGTCGGTGATCGTGGACCTTGCCGCCGAGACCGGCGGCAACTGCGAGCTCACCGAGGCCGGCAAGGTCGTGGTGAAGCACGGCGTGACGATCATCGGGACCACGAACCTCCCGAGCACGATGCCGTACCACTCGAGCCAGATGTACTCGCGGAACATCGCGAGCCTGCTCGCGCTCTTCCTCAAGGACGGGAAGGCGACGCTCGACATGGGCGACGAGGTCATCAAGGGCACCGTCATCACCCAGGACGGCAAGGTCGTGCACGAAGCGACGGCGAAGCTCCTGCAGGCGGCGGGGGCGGCGGGCTAGATGGATCCGCTCACGATCCTCGGCGCGTACGTCTTCATCCTCGCGGTCTTCGTGGGCTTCGAGGTCATCTCGAAGGTCCCCTCGACGCTGCACACGCCGCTCATGAGCGGCGCGAACGCGATCCACGGGATCATCGTCGTCGGCGCGATGCTCGTGGTCCTCGCGCTCCCCGGCCCGTTCGGGACGGCCCTCGGGTTCCTCGCGGTCGTGCTCGGCACGGCGAACGTGGTCGGCGGCTTCGTCGTCACCGACCGCATGCTCGCGATGTTCCAGCAGCGCCCGAGGCGTCCCGCGCCCAAGCCGGAGAAGCGGTAGTGGACATCCAGGCCTGGATCCCGGCGATCTACCTCGTCGCCGCGGTCACCTTCGTCCTCGGCCTGAAGGGCCTCTCCGGACCGGCGACCGCGGTCGCCGGTAACCGCATCGCCGCGGCGGGCATGCTCCTCGCCGTCGCCGTGACGTTCTTCGACAAGACCTTCCGCGACCACGGTCCCGCGGCCCTCTGGCTGACGCTCGGCGGGATGGCCGTCGGCGCGGTCGCCGGGGTCGCCGGCGGGCGCCTCGTGAAGATGACCGCGATGCCGCAGATGGTCGCCCTGTTCAACGGGGCGGGCGGCGGGTCGGCGGCGCTCGTGTCGATCCTCGAGCACCTCCACGCCGCGCACGGCGGCGCCCACCCGGGATGGGCGGGCGTCCTCAGCACCGTGCTCGGGCTCATGATCGGCGCCGTCTCGTTCTCGGGCAGCGCGATCGCGTTCGGGAAGCTGCAGGGGATCATCTCGCCGCGCGCGCACAAGTACCTCGGTCAGACGATCGTGACCGTCGGCGTCTTCGCCGCGATGATCCTCGCCGGGCTCGCGCTCGTCGCCGACGCCGCGGGGATGATGGCGCTCGGCGCGACGGCCGAGATGTGGCTGTGGGTGCTCCTCGCGCTCGCGCTCGTCTTCGGCGTCGTGCTCGTCATGCCCATCGGCGGCGCGGACATGCCCGTCGTCATCTCGCTGCTGAATGCGTACACCGGCCTCGCCGTGGCCATGGCCGGCTTCGTCCTGAACAACCACCTGCTCATCGTCGCCGGCACGCTCGTCGGCGCGTCGGGCACGATCCTCACGCGGCTCATGTCCAAGGCGATGAACCGGTCCCTGGCGAACGTCCTCTTCGCCGGCGTCGGCGCGGCCGCGGGGACGGCGGTCGCCCAGAAGGGCGACGACACGCGCGCGGCGCGCGAGGTGAGCGCCGAGGACACGGCGATCCTGCTCGGCTACGCGCAGGAGGTGATCGTCGTCCCGGGCTACGGCCTCGCCGTCGCGCAGGCGCAGCACGCCGTGCGCGAGCTCGCCGACCTGCTCGAGTCGAAGGGCGTGAACGTGCGGTACGCGATCCACCCCGTCGCCGGGCGGATGCCGGGCCACATGAACGTCCTGCTCGCCGAGGCGAACGTGCCGTACGAGAAGCTGAAGGACATGGACGAGATCAACGACGACTTCAAGGACACCGACGTCGCGCTCGTCATCGGCGCGAACGACGTGACGAACCCCGCCGCGCGCACCGACAAGAGCAGCCCCATCTACGGGATGCCGATCCTCGACGTCGACCAGGCGAAGAACGTCATCGTCATCAAGCGCTCGATGCGCTCGGGGTTCGCCGGGATCGACAACGAGCTCTACCTCGACGCGAAGACGGGGATGCTCTTCGGCGACGCGAAGGCCGCCGTCGAGAGGATCATCGCGGAGCTGAAGAAGGCCGCGTAGCGGCCGCTGGACCTCCGCGAGGCGCAGCGCCTATTGGGGTGGCGATACGCTCCAAGTCTCCAGACGGTTGAGAGGGAGGATCTCAGGGGAATGAAGCGCACATGGCGCACTGGCCTCGTCGCTGCAGCAGCGACCGCCATCGTCGCGACCGCATGCGGCGCGTCCACCACGCCGAGCGGCGCGTCGCCGGCGCCGACGGCGGCTGGCAAGCCAGCGGCCGCCGCGACCCCCGCGATCACGAGGGGCGGCGCCGCGATCGTCGCGATCTGGCAGTTCCCCGCGACGCTGTCGCCGCACTACGCGAACCAGACCGTGACGCAGATCGTGAACTACGGCGTGGTCGAGGGGCTGGCGCAGACCGCCGACAGCGGCGAGTACGTGCCGATCCTCGCGAAGTCGATCCCCACCGTGACGAACGGCGGCGTGACGGTGACCGGCACGAAGATGGACGTGAAGTGGGAGCTGAAGCCCGGGATCAAGTGGTCCGACGGGACGCCGCTCACGAGCGCCGACATCAAGTTCACCTGGGAGATCTGGATGAAGGACCCCAAGGTGAACACGCGCACCGGCTTCGACCAGATCGAGGCCATCGACACGCCGAACGAGCTGACGGCGGTCGTGAAGTACAAGATGATCTACGCGCCGTACCCGCTCAATTTCTCGGACCTCATGCCGAAGCACCTCCTCGAGAAGGAAGCCGACGTGAGCAAGACGGACTACGTGCGCCGTCCGCTCGGCACCGGACCCTTCAAGGTCGTCGAGTTCAAGACCGACGACTCCATCACGCTCGAGAAGAACCCGAACTACCGCGACGCGCCCGAGAAGCCCTACCTCGACAAGGTCATCTTCAAGAGCACGCCGTCGGTGCAGGCCGCGATGGCGCAGCTCAAGGCGGGCGAGGTCCACGCCGTGTGGAACCTGACCGCGGACCAGGCCGTCGACCTCGAGAAGGTCCAAGGCCTCGTCGTCCAATCCGTTCCGGGCCCGACGGTGGAGCGGATCGAGATGAACACGGCGCAGAACAAGGAAGGCACCGATCCGAACAGCAAGCACCCCGTGCTGAGCGACATGGAGGTGCGCAAGGCGCTCCTCTACGCGACCCCGAAGCAGCAGATCATCGACAAGATCTTCTTCGGCAAGGCGAAGGAGGGCACGTCGCCCGTCTCGCAGGGCTGGGCCGCGTACAAGGTGCCCCAGGAGGGATACGACCCGAAGAAGGCGAACGAGACGCTGGACAAGGCGGGCTGGGCCAAGGGCGCCGACGGGATCCGCGCCAAGGGCGGCGTCAGGGCCTCGCTCACCTACGCCACGACGACGGGCGACGCGACGCGCGAGAAGGTCCAGCAGGTCCTCGTCGACGAGTGGAAGGCGGTCGGCATCGAGGTGAGGATCCAGAACCAGCCGTCGAGCGTGCTCCTCGCGGGCTCGTGCACCGGAAAGGACCCGCGCAAGCTCGGCACCTTCGACCTGCTCCAGTACGCGTCGTCACCGGGCATCGACCCGCACGCGACCGTCTTCCAGCGCTACCACTCGAAGAACATCCCCACCCTCGCGAACTGCGCCGGTCAGAACTACACGCGCGTGAAGGTCCCTGAGATCGACAAGGCGATCGACGAGGCCGGCGCGACCCTCGACCTCGAGAAGCGCAAGGCGGCGTACCAGACGGCGCTCAAGCTCCTGAACGACCAGGTCGTGATCATCTGGCTCTACGACCGGGCCGACCTCGACGGGCGCCAGGAGATCATGCGCGGCTGGGAGCCGAACGCGTGGCAGCGGTTCAGCTGGAACATCCAGAACTGGTGGCTCGCCAAGAAGTAGCGGAGCAAGAGAAGGAACGGCACCGCGGTGGGGAGATACGTCGCACGACGGCTCATCCAGGCGGTGCCGCTCCTGCTCGCGATCAGCGCGGTCTCATTCGCGATCCTCAAGGTGACCCCCGGGGGTCCGCTCGCGGCCTATGAGGGCAACCCCGACTTCACCGACGACGACCGCAAGCGGCTCGAGGCGGCATTCGGCATCGACCAGCCCATCCCGCTGCAATACGTCGCGTGGCTGCAGCGCTTCCTCACGGGTGACTGGGGCACGTCGTTCGCGAGCCACCTGCCCGTCCTCGACCTGATCCTCGAGCGGCTCCCGAACACCGTCTACCTGATGGCCACCGTCTTCGTCGTGGTGCTGCTGCTGTCGATCCCCATCGGCGTGCTCGCCGCGCTGAAGCAGTACTCGTGGTTCGACCACGTCATCACCGGCGCCACGTTCGCGTTCCTCTCGACACCCACGTTCTGGCTCGGACTCCTGCTGATCGTCGTGTTCGGGCTCCAGCTGCGGCTGTTCCCCCTCGGCGGGATGCAGACGCTCGGCTCCGAGTTCGACCCTGTGGATCGGATGAGGCACCTCGTGTTGCCCGTGGCGACGCTCGCGCTCGTGCAGATCGGGTCCAACGTCCGCTACCTCCGCGCCTCGATGCTCGAGACGATCGGCCACGACTTCATGCGGACGGCGCGCGCGAAAGGCCTCGCCGAGCGCGTCGTCGTCCTGCGGCACGCCTTCAAGAACGCCGCGATCCCGCTCGTCACGGTCGTCGCGCTCGACCTGCCCGAGCTGTTCGTCGGCGCGCTCGTCACCGAGCAGATCTTCGGCTGGCCCGGCATGGGCCGGCTCTTCCTGGACGCCGCGTTCCGGTTCGACTATCCCGTGCTGATGGGCATCCTCACGGTGTCGAGCGCGCTCATCGTGCTCTCGAACCTGTTCGCCGACGTGCTGTACGGCTACCTCGACCCGCGGATCCGCTACTCCTGATGGCCGGGCAGAGCATCGCCGTCCCCGGCGTGGCGCCGGCGGCCGAGGTGCGGCAGCGGTCGCAGTGGCGCATGGCGTTCGAACGCTTCCGCGCGCACCGTCCCGCGGTCGCGGGGGTCGTCGTGCTCGGGACGATCGCGCTGCTGTCGATCGCCGCGGGCGTCGTCTCGCCGTACGACCCCGAGAAGACCGCCCTCCTGCTGCGTTACGAGCCGCCGTCGCTCGAGCATCCCTTCGGCACCGACGGGCTCGGGCGCGACCTCGCGACGCGGATCCTCTACGGCGGTCGCGTCTCGCTCGCGGTCGGGCTGCTCGCGGTGACGGTGGCGATCTCGGTCGGCACGCTCGTCGGGACGATCGCGGGCTTCTACGGGCGCTGGATCGACGGGATCCTCATGCGCTTCGTGGACATGATGTTCTCGTTCCCCCGCCTGTTCCTCCTCATCCTCTTCGGCGTGTTCTTCAAGGGGATGACGCTGCCCGTGATCGTCACGGTGCTGGGCCTGCTCTCGTGGATGACGACGGCGCGTCTCGTGCGCGCGTCGTTCCTCTCGCTGAAGGAGCGCGAGTTCGTCACGGCGGCGCGCTCGGTGGGCGCGCGCGACGGGCGGATCATCCTCCGCCACATCCTCCCCAACTCGATCGCGCCGATCATCGTCGCGGCCACGCTCGGCGTGGCCGGCGCGATCATCGCGGAGAGCACGCTCTCGTTCCTCGGCCTGGGCATCCAGCCGCCGACGCCGTCGTGGGGGAACATGCTCCGCGACGCTCCGAACGAGATGGAGAAGGGCCCGTGGCTGGCCATCTTCCCCGGCCTGTTCATCTTCCTCGCCGTCGTCTCGATCAACTTCATCGGCGACGGGCTGCGCGACGCGCTCGATCCGCGCCAGGTCATCAGCGGCGGGCGGGCGCGCAAGTAGCGGCCGAGTCCCTCCGGATCACATCTCCGGAGGGTGAACAGTGGTGAAGCTCGTCCTCGCGATCAGCGCCGAGAACGCCGACGCCATCCTCGACCGCCTGCGCATGACCGACCACCGCACGCGCCCGCCGCGGCTGCTGCCGGCGCGTGCCTACCTCGCGGTCCCGCGCGTCGGGATCGTCGGCGAGTGCGACTTCGGCGAGCCCCGGCGCACCGACGACGGCTGGGCGATGCCGGTGATCTCCTCGAAGCGCTACGCGCGGCCCCGCCCCCTCGAGCGCTTCGGTCTGACGAAGACGCCGCGCAGCTTCCGGTACGTCTAGTTGGCGGGCCGCCACTCGAAGGTGACGCGGGTGATGAGCGAGCCGTCGGTCTCGAACGTCCAGGTGGTGTAGTTCGCGAACTTGCCGGGCGCGCGCGTGAGGCCCTTCAACCGGATGACGTTCCCGCGGACCTCCTCGTCGCGCACGATCCGGACGAAGGGCGGGGCCATGCGCATGAGCTGGCGGGCCCCGTCCTTCCCATGCAGCTCGTTCTCGCCGCCGGGCAGCTCGATGACGACGTCGTCGGCGCACACCGACGCCGCCTTCTCCGGCGCCTTCTCCGTGAGAGCGGACATGAAGGTCTTCGCGGCCTCGAGCGGCGTCACGTGAGCGCCGGCTCGCTGCGCAGCCGCTCGATCCCGCCGAACACCCACTCCTCGCGCATGCGGACGCCCATCACCCCGAGCGCTAGCGCCGTCGCGATGCCCGTCGCGACGACCTCGCGCGCGAGGCCGTCGAGCGCCGGGAACGCCACGTAGCGCTCGCCCCGCACGCTGAAGGCCAACTCGGCGCCGTCCTCGCTGATGGCGTGGTCGCGCCCGCCGATCATGGCGGGGATCCCGAGCGCCGCGACCCGCTCCTCCACGTACGCGCGCGTCCCGTCCGCGAGCGACGCCACGACGACGGGCCGGCCCTCGGGGACGAGGGCGAGCGCGCGGTCCACCGCGGCACGGTCCACGGACCCGATGACGACGAGGTCCGGACGCACGGCGTGCACGGCGTCGTCCGGCGCGACGGCGGCGTCGATGAGGAGCGCCACGCGCTGGCTCGCGTCGGCGAAGGCGTTCAGGGCGAGGATCGTCTCGGCCTCGCGCCGCGTCAGCTCGCCGAGGTCGCGGCCGCTGTCGGCGAGCTGGTACCCCGACGCCGCCGTGAGCGTGCCGGCCCGGGCGAGGAGGGCGTCGTCGATGGCCGCGCCGTCCACCGCGGCCGTCGCCAGCCCCGGCCCGAAGACGCCCGTCGGCGCGCCGGCCGCGC
>VGOU01000061.1 GCA_016875795.1 Chloroflexota bacterium
TCCTCGTCCCGCAGGGATCGGCCGCGCTCGCGGAGGCGGCGCGCGGCGTGGCCGTCGACCTCGCGGTCCTCGGGATCGCTGCCGTGGTGAGCGAGCGCCCCGCGGCCGAGGTCGACGAGCGCGTGCGGCGCGGCGAGCACGACCTCGCGATCGTCGTCGATCACGCCGACGACGCGCTCATCGCGAGCGAGCGCTACCGCGGGATGGTGTCGGCCTGGTACGACGTCCTCGCCGACGCCGCGCGCGCGTCAGCCGACCGCGCGGACAAGCGCGCGATCTACGCCGAGATGCAGCGCCTCTGGACCGACGCGTCGCCCGCGCTGCCGCTGTTCCAGGTGCTGAAGGTCGATATCGCCCCGGTACGGATGGACCGCGTTCAGCCCGCCTCGCACTCCGGCCCGATCACCTGGAACGTCGGCGACTGGAGGCCGGCCACGCGCTGAACCGACGCGCTCGCCTCCGGGTAGTGGTCCGAGAGCGGCCAAGGAGGTCCGTGCGGCCGATATCATCGGGGTGGACCCGGGGAAGGTCCTCCTGGCCACCACACCCGCTAAGGAGGAGCGTATGACCCGACGCGTTTGGTCCCTGCTCGCGGTCCTGATGTCGCTCGCGCTCGTCATCGGTGCCTGCCAGGCGCAGCCCGGTGGCGGACCCACGGCGACAGCGGCCGCGGACGCGCCCGACCCCAGCGGCGAGCTCATCACCAACACCGGCACCGAGCCGGACACGATCGACCCCCACAAGGCCTCGTTCGTGGGTGAGATCGAGCAGATCCTCTCCGTCTTCGAGGGCCTCATGACCCTCGACCCGAAGACCCTGAAGCCCCTGCCGGCCCAGGCCGCCAAGGACCCCGAGGTCTCGGCCGACCTGAAGGTCTGGAAGTTCACCCTGCGCGACGGGCTGAAGTGGTCCGACGGCTCGGCGGTCACAGCGGCCGATTTCGCGCGCGGCTTCACCCGCACGTGCGACCCGGCCACCGCCGGTGAGTACCAGTTCGTCCTGGCGACCATCGTCGGCTGCGACGAGTGGTTCCACATGGACACCAAGAAGGAGACCAGGGCCGCGCTCGACGCCGCGAAGGCGAAGCTCGGCATCAAGGCCCTCGACGCCAAGACGATCGAGTTCACGCACAAGGAGGCCGTCCCGTACTTCGGCTCGATCGCCTACATGTGGGTGGGCATGCCGGTCAAGCAGGAGTCGCTCGACAAGGGCGGCGACAACTGGACGGCCCCGGCGACCTACATCGGCAACGGCCCGTTCATCCTCAAGGAGCACCAGAAGAACGTGAAGTTCGTCTACGAGCCGAACCCGAACTACCGGCTCGGTGCTCCGAAGCTCAAGAAGTGGACCCGCGTCATGATCGCCGAGTCGGCGGTCGCGTTCGCGGCCTACAAGGCCAACGAGATCGACGTCCACGGCCTCAGCGCCCCCGACCTGCGCGCGGTCGACAGCGACCCGACCCTCAAGGCGCAGCTGCTCGACCTCCCGTACGCGTCCAGCTTCTACCTCGGCTTCAACGTGACCAAGGCGCCGTTCAACGACATCAGCGTCCGCCAGGCGTTCTCGAAGGCGTTCGACCGCGAGGACTACTGCAAGAACGTCATAAGGATCTGCCAGCCCGCGATGGCCGGCTTCATCCCGCCGGGCATCCCGGGCTACGACGAGACCGACACGGTCCAGAAGTTCGACCCGGCCGCCGCGAAGGCCCTCCTGGACAAGGCCTCGCCCGAGGCGAGGGCCGCGCTCACGAGCATCAAGCTGACGTTCTCATCGACGGCCGTCGGCAAGACGCGCGCTGAGTACCAGCAGGCCAACTACGACAAGCACCTGCCGGGCGTGAAGATCACGCTCGACCCGGTCGAGCCGAGCGCGTTCTCGGGCCTCTTCAAGGGCGGCGCCGGCGCGACGAGCCCGCAGTTCTTCTCGCTCGGCTGGATCGCCGACTTCCCCGACCAGCAGAACTGGCACTCGACGGTGTGGGGCGGCAACGCCACCGGCGTGTCGTCGAAGCGCACCGGCTACAAGAGCGCTGAGTTCAACAGGCTGACCACGTCGGCCGACGCGGAGCGCGACGCGAAGAAGCGCGACGACGCGTACCTGCAGGCCGGCAAGATCCTCAGCCAGGACGCTCCGGCGGTCTGGCTCTACTACGGCTCGACGAAGCGGCTCGTGAAGCCCTGGGTGAAGGGCGTCACCAACAGCTCCATCGACGCGTCCCTCGGCATGTTCAAGATGCACGAGATCTACGTCACCAAGAAGAGCTAACGCCGATCCATCGCGCATCACGGGAGGGGGCCGGTCCGCGAGGACCGGCCGACCTTCCCCTTCGGCATACCCTTAGAAGGACGTGACCCAATACGCGATCAGGCGCGTCCTCCTCATGTTCCCGACCCTGATCTTCGTGGCCCTCGTTACCTTTGCCCTCGCGCAGGTCGCCCCGGGGTCGCCCTTCGAGCGCAACCCCGACAAGCCGCTCCCGCCTTCGGTCGTCGAGAACCTCACGCGCAAGTACGGCCTCGACCGGCCGATCCACGAGCAGTTCGGGATCTACCTCGCGAACGCGGTCCGCCTCGACTTCGGTGAGAGCATCGTCCGGCGGCGGCCGGTGGCGGAGATCATCGGACAGGGCCTACCAGTCACCGCCCAGCTCGGCCTGCAGGCCATGGTCGTCGCGCTGGTCGTGGCGATCCCCCTCGGGATCGTCAGCGCGCTGCGCCAGAACACCATCGTCGACTACGGCAGCGTCTTCTTCGCGACGGTCGGCACGACCATCCCCTCGTTCGTGCTCGGGATCTTCTCGATCTACATCTTCGGGGTCGCCCTGGGCTGGGTGCCTTTCGTCGGGTGGGGCAGCTCGTGCGGCGTGCTGCCGTCGTGCGACGTCAAGCGCATGGTCCTCCCCACGGTCCTGCTCGCCGCGGGGCCCGCGGCGTTCCTCACGCGCCTCACCCGCGCCGCGGTGCTCGAGGCCGTCCGCCAGGACTTCATCCGCACCGCGCGGAGCAAGGGGCTGCGCGAGCGCGCCGTCATCTTCGTGCACGCGCTCCGCAACGCCCTCATCCCCATCGTCACGATCATCGGCCCCGTCACCGCCGGGCTCCTCGTCGGCTCCTTCTTCATCGAATACATCTTCAACATCCCCGGGTCGGGGCGTGAGTACATCCGCGCCATCAACTCGCGCGACTACCCGGTGATCATGGGCACCACGATGCTCTACGCGCTCTTCATCGTCGTGGCGAACCTCGTCGTCGACCTTACGTATGGGGTCGTCGACCCGCGCATCAAGGTGGGCAGGTAGCCGTGGCCACCGCGACGCGCCCGGTCGACGCGCAGACGCGCAGCATCGAGCTCAACGCGCTCGCTCGGAGACAGCGCTCGCTCTGGCAGGACGCCTGGCTGCGGCTGCGTCGCAACCGCGCGGCGATGGTCGGCCTCGTGGTCGTCGTCGTGGCTTGCCTCCTGGCGCTCTTCGCCGACGTCATCGCGCCGCACGACCCGCTCGACGTGAACGCGGCGAAGTCCATGCGCGAGCCACCCTGGGGCGATCCGAAGTACATGGACCCGAGCCACCCGCTCGGTACGGACTGGCTCGGCCGCGACATCCTCAGCCGCCTCGTCCATTCCGCGCGCATCAGCATCGTCATCGGGTTCGTCCCCGCGGCCATCGTGTTCTCGATCGGCGTGACCGTCGGCCTGCTCGCGGGGTTCAAGGGCGGCAAGACCGACAACCTGCTGATGCGCTTCACCGACGTCATCTACGCGTTCCCCGACCTCATCTTCCTCATCGTCGTGATGACCTCGCTGCGCGAGACGGAGTTCGGCAAGGTCCTCGGCGGGCTCCCGCTGATGTTCGTGGCCATCGCCGTCGTGAGCTGGTCGGGCATCGCCCGGCTGACGCGCGGCCAGGTCCTCTCGCTGAAGGAGCGCGAGTTCGTCGAGGCGGCGCGCGCCATCGGCGCGTCACCGACGCGCATCATGGCGCGCCATCTGTTCCCGAACGCGCTCCCGCCGCTCATCGTGGCGACGGCGTTCTCCGTCCCGACCTACATCCTGTACGAGGCGGGGCTGTCCTTCTTCGGCGTCGGCATCCGCCCGCCGACCCCGACATGGGGCGTCATGATCTTCGAGGGGTTCTCGGTGTTCTCGACCTCGGCGTGGCCGACGCTCCTGCCGGCGCTGTGCATCTCGGTGGTGATGCTCGCGTTCACCTTCGTCGGCGACGGGCTGCGCGACGCGCTCGACCCCAGAATGAAGCTTTGAACGCCGCGCCGCGGCGGCTGGTAACACGGAAGGCAAGGAGGCGCTCCGAAGTGACGACGTTGGGACCCATCCGCGCCCCGCTCGCGCTGCTCGTCGTGGCCGCGCTGCTCCTGGCGGCGTGCCAGGGCGGCGGACCTACCACGACGAACCCGATCGGCCAGATCGGGTCGGACCAGCCGGACCCGAACGGCGAGCTCATCACGAACCTCGGCTCCGAGCCCGACACGATCGACCCGCACAAGGCGTCGTTCGTGGGCGAGATCGCCGTCGTCATGTCGGTGTTCGAGGGCCTCATGACGCTCGACCCGAAGACGCTGCGCCCGGTGCCGGCCGCCGCCGCGAAGGACCCCGACGTCACGCCCGACGGGAAGCAGTGGAAGTTCACCGTGCGCGACGGCCTGAAGTTCTCGGACGGCTCGCCGCTCACGGCGAAGGACTTCGAGCGCGGCTTCCTCCGCACGTGCGACCCCCGCACGGCGGGGGACTACGCCTTCGTCCTGTACGTCGTCGCCGGCTGCGAGAAGTGGAACACCATGGACGTCCGGAAGGCGAGCGCCGCCGAGCTCGACGCCGCGAAGCGCGCCGTCGGGATCAAGGCCGTCGACGAGAAGACGCTCCAGCTGGACCTCATCGAGCCGGCCGCGTACTTCGGCTCGATCGCGTACATGTGGGTGGGGATGCCGGTGAAGCAGGAGTCGCTCGACAAGGGCGGCGAGCGCTGGACCGAGCCCGCCACGTACATCGGCAACGGCCCGTTCAAGCTCACCTCGTGGAAGCACAACGAGAGCATGGTGTTCGAGCGCAACGAGCACTACTGGCGCGGCCCGGCGAAGCTGAAGAAGTGGACGCGCGTCATGCTGAACGAGGGCGCCGTCGCCTTCGCCGCGTACCGCAACAACGAGATCGACACGCTCGGCGTCTCCGCCGAGGACCTGCGGACGATCGAGTCCGACAACGAGCTGAGGTCGCAGATGCGGGACGTCGCCGGATCGTGCACCTACTACATCGGCTTCAACTCGAGCCGCCCGCCGATGGACGATCCGAACGTGCGGATCGCCTTCGCCCGGTCGTTCGACCGCGACGGCTACATCAGGGACATCCAGAAGATCGGCGCAGCGGCGAACGGCGGGTTCATCCCGCCCGGCATCCCGGGGTACGACAAGGACGACACGGCGCAGCGGTTCGACCCGGCCGCGGCGAAGGCCGCCCTCGCGAAGTCGAAGTACAGCGGCCAGGCCGAGCTGCGGAGCGTGAAGTTCACGTACGCCTCCAGCTCCCGGACGAAGACGCGCGTCGAGTGGCTGCAGCAGCAGTGGAAGAACAACCTCGGCGTCGAGGCGATCCCGGACCCGGTCGACTCGACGGCGTACACGCAGCTCGTGAAGAAGCTCGAGACGACGCCGCTCATGTTCATCCTCGGCTGGTGCGCGGACTTCCCGGACCAGCAGAACTGGCTGACGACCGTGTTCCACTCCACGAGCACCGTAGCGAAGACCGGGTGGAAGAACGCGAAGTACGACGAGCTCGTGCGGCAGGCGGACCGCGAGAGCGACAAGGCGAAGCGCGACCAGATGTACCTCGACGCCTCGCGCATGCTGTCGGCCGAGGCGCCCGCCGCGTGGCTCTACTACGTGACCGGCAAGATCATGATCAAGCCGTGGGTGAAGGGCGTGACCACTACGGCGCTGGACTCCGTGCTGGGCCAGTTCCGCATGTGGGAGGTCTACGTAACCAAGAAGGGTTGACCGGGTAGGGTCGGGATGATCAGGTACGTCACCCGAAGGCTGTTGCTGCTCATCCCGACCCTGTTCTTCGTCGCGCTCATCACGTTCGCCTTGGCGCACGCGGCCCCGGGCTCGCCGTTCGACAAGAACCCCGACCGCCCGCTGCCGCAGGAGACGATCGAGCGGCTCGAGCGCCTGTACGGCGTGGACCGGCCGCTGCCCGAGCAGTTCGTCCTGTACATCGGGAACCTCCTGCGCTTCGACCTCGGCTCGAGCCTGGTGAAGGACCGCAGCGTCGCCGACATCATCGGCTCGCAGTTCCCCGTGAGCGCGCAGCTCGGGCTGCAGGCGCTCCTCCTCGCGCTCGCCGTGGCGCTCCCCCTCGGCGTGATCAGCGCGCTGCGCCACAACAGCGCGCTCGACTACGGGAGCATGGCGTTCGCGACCCTCGGGACGACGATCCCGTCATTCGTCATAGCGATCTTCGCGATCTACCTCTTCGCCGTGAACCTGAAGCTCGTCCCCATCGTCGGGTGGGGGACGCCGAAGCACATGCTCCTGCCCACGATCATCCTCTCGCTCGGCGCGATGGCCTTCCTCACGCGCATCACGCGCGCGAGCGTGCTCGAGGCGATCGGACAGGACCACGTGCGCACGGCGCGGGGCAAGGGGCTCTCGGAGCAGACGGTCATCGTCGTCCACGTCCTGAAGAACGCGATGATCCCCATCGCGACCATCGTCGGCCCGGCGACGGCGGGGCTCATCACCGGCTCGTTCATCATCGAAACGATCTTCAACGTGCCCGGGCTCGGGCGCGAGTTCGTCCTCAGCATCGCGCGCCGCGACTACCCGCTCATCATGGGGGTGTACCTGCTCTACGCGTTCCTCATCGCCGTCGCGAACCTCACCGTCGACATCCTCTACGGTCTCCTCGACCCCCGGATCAGAGTGAGTTGAGATACTCCCGTCCCCCCGGCGCGCAGACCCATGCCGAAGGACGAGGTCGAGCACCGGGGTCCGAGCGAGGACTTGCTCCGAGCGAGGATCGGAACAGGGCGCCCGCCGAGCTCAACGTCCTCTCGCGCAAGCAGCGGTCGCTGTGGCAGGACGCGGTCCACCGCCTCGTCCGGAACCGCGCGGCGATGGCCGGCCTCGTCGTCATCGTCCTCGCCGCCCTCGTCGCGCTCCTCGCGCCGCTCATCGCGCCGTACGACCCGACGACCGTCCGGGACGGCACCGGCCGCCAGGCGCCGACGCTCGCCGACCCGGTCTGGGGCGACCCGCGCTACACCGACCCGCGCTACCCGCTCGGCACGGACCAGATCGGCCGCGACATCCTCAGCCGCCTCGTCTGGGGCGCCCGCGTGAGCATGCTCGTCGGCTTCGTCCCGGTCGCGCTCATCTTCGTCATCGGGGCGACGGTCGGCATGGTCGCGGGCTGGTACGGCGGGTGGGTCGACCAGATCCTCATGCGCGTGACCGACGTGATCTACGCGTTCCCGGACCTGCTCTTCCTCATCATCATCATGGCCACGCTCCGGAACACGGCGCTCGGCGACCTCATGGGCGGTCTCGTCCTCATGTTCGCCGCCATCGCCGTCGTGAACTGGGTGGGCATGGCCCGCCTCGTCCGCGGCCAGGTCCTCTCCCTCCGGGAGAGGGAGTTCGTGGAGGCCGCCCGGGCCACCGGCGTCCCGGCGCGCCGGATCATGGCCCGGCACCTCTTCCCGAACGCGCTCGCCCCGGTCATCGTCGCCGTGGCCTTCGGGATCCCGAGCGCCATGCTCGGCGAGGCCACGCTCTCCTTCATCGGCATCGGCGTCCGGCCGCCGACGCCCACCTGGGGGGCCATGATCAACGAGGGCTTCCAGGTCTTCTCGGCCTCGCCCTGGCCGGTCATGCTGCCGGCCACCTGCATCGGGGTGGTGATGCTCTCCTTCACCTTCCTCGGGGACGGCCTCCGGGACGCGATCGACCCGCGGATGAAGCTAGGCTAGGATCGCGAATGGTTGCGCAGGACACGGTGGTCGTAGGCACGGGAGGGATCGCTTGCCGCTGCTCGAAGTAAGGGACCTTCATACGCAGTTCCACACGCGTGATGGCGTGGTCCGCGCGGTCGACGGCGTCACCTTCGAGCTGAGCGCCGGTGAGACGCTCGGCCTCGTCGGCGAGTCGGGCTGCGGCAAGAGCGTCACCGCGCTCTCGCTCATGCGGCTCATCCCGCAGCCGCCCGGGAAGATCGCGCAGGGCGAGATCGTCTTCGACGGCCAGGACGTCCTGAAGATGGACGACGACGACGTCCGCGGCATCCGCGGCAACAACATCGCGATGATCTTCCAGGACCCGATGACGTCGCTGAACCCCGTGCTGACGATCAGCCGGCAGATCAGCGAGGCCCTCGAGCTCCACCTGAAGATGGACCGCTCGGAGGCGCGCAAGCGCACCGTCGAGCTCCTCGAGCTCGTCGGGATCCCGAGCGCGAAGAAGCGTCTCGACGACTACCCGCACCAGTTCTCGGGAGGCATGCGCCAGCGCGTGATGATCGCGATGGCGCTCTCGTGCAACCCCAAGCTCATCCTCGCGGACGAGCCGACGACGGCGCTCGACGTCACGATCCAGGCGCAGATCCTCGACCTGCTGAGGAACCTCGCCCGCGAGTTCCGCACCGCGTTCATCCTCATCACGCACGACCTCGGCGTCGTCGCCGGGATGACGCAGCGCATCCACGTCATGTACGCGGGCCGGATCGTCGAGAAGGCCGACACCGCCGAGCTCTTCGCCAACCCGAAGATGCCCTACACGTGGGGCCTCCTGCGCTCGATCCCGCGGCTCGACGAGCGGCGCAAGGAGAAGCTCGTCCCGATCGAGGGGCTGCCGCCCGACCTCATCTCCCTGCCGCCCGGCTGCAAGTTCGAGCCGCGCTGCCAGTACCGCCGCGACGTCTGCCGCGAGCGGGAGCCCGAGCTCGCGAGCGTGCCGAACGCGAAGCCCGACCACGAGGCGCGCTGCTGGGGCACGCAGGGCGTCCCCGGCGGCGGCTGGCTCATCGACACCGACTGGCGCCGCGAGATCGGCTCGACGGAGGTGCTCGAGGAGATCAAGCAGGAGGTCGCGCAGGTCCCGGGTGAGGCCGCGCAGACCACGACCGCCGACCTGCCGCCCAGCGTCACGCAGAAGGAAGGGATGTAGGGATGGCCGCGACATTCGAGAAGGCGCGGTCCACGGCGACCGCCGAGAGCGGGAAGAACATCCTCGAGGTCGGGCGCCTCACGATGCACTTCCCGCTGACGCAGGGGATCATCTTCCAGCGCCAGGTCGGCGCGGTGCACGCCGTCGACGGGATCGACTTCTTCGTCGAGAAGGGCGAGACGCTCGGCCTCGTCGGCGAGTCGGGCTGCGGCAAGAGCACCACCGGCCGCGCCATCCTCCAGCTGTACAAGCCGACCGCCGGGTCGGTGAAGTTCGAGGGCACCGAGCTCACCACGCTCGGCGGCGAGCAGATGCGGCGCATGCGCCGGAAGATGCAGATGATCTTCCAGGACCCCTACGCCTCGCTCAACCCCCGAATGACGGTCGGGAACATCATCGGCGAGCCGCTCGAGGTGCACGACCTCGCGCGCGGCCGCGAGAAGGTCGAGCGGGTCCAGGAGCTCCTCAAGGTCGTCGGCCTCAACCCGTACTTCACGAACCGCTACCCGCACGAGTTCAGCGGCGGCCAGCGGCAGCGCATCGGCGTCGCCCGGGCCCTCGCCGTCGAGCCCGAGTTCATCGTCGCCGACGAGCCGATCTCGGCCCTCGACGTCTCCATCCAGGCCCAGATCATCAATCTCCTCGAGGAGCTGCAGTCGAAGTTCCGGCTCACGTACCTCTTCATCGCCCATGACCTCTCGGTCGTGCGCCACATCAGCGACCGGGTGGCGGTCATGTACCTCGGCAAGATCGTCGAGCTCGCCGACCGGCAGGAGCTCTACGAGCAGCCGCTCCACCCGTACACGCAAGCGCTCCTCTCGGCCGTGCCCATCCCGGACCCGGCGGTGGAGTCCAAGCGCAAGCGGATCATCCTCACCGGCGACGTGCCGAGCCCGGTGAACCCGCCCACGGGGTGCCGGTTCCACACCCGGTGCTGGAAGGCCCAGGCCATCTGCTCCGAGGCGGACCCCGAGTTCATCGAGCACACGCCGCGGCACTGGGCCGCCTGCCACTTCCCGGGCTAGGAGGCTGCGGAAGAACGGCGCGTGCG
>VGOU01000062.1 GCA_016875795.1 Chloroflexota bacterium
TCCTGCGCCCGCTCGCGCGCAGCCCGCTCGTCCGCAGCGCGCTCCACCTGCTGCGCCATCCGCTCGTCGCCGCCGGCCTGTACGTGGCCGGCCTGTACTTCTGGCACGTCCCGGCCTTCTACGACGCGGCGCTCGCCGACGAGGTCCTGCACGTCGTCGAGCACCTGTGGTTCATGGCGAGCGCGCTCCTCTTCTGGGGCTGCGTCATCGACCCCGAGCCCTTCCGGGCGACGCTCGCGTACCCCACGCGCATCGTCTTCCTTCTCCTCGCGGGCGCGGCGCAGAACACCATCCTCGGCGGGCTCCTCGCGTTCTCGACGCGCCTCTTCTACCGCTCGTACGAGGGGCGCCCCGAGCGCTACGGCTTCGACGCGGTCGTCGACCAGCGCGTCGGCGGCGCGATCATGTGGGTGCCGGGCGACGTCATCTTCCTCGCCGCCGCGTCGATCTCGTTCTTCCTGTGGCTCGCGCAGGAGGAGCGCGAGCAGCTGCGGCGCGAGGGCCGCGCTTAGGCGGCTACCTGAGGGTCGAGAGCCACTGCGCGATCGCGCGCGCCGTGGGCTCGTCGAGGTTGAGGTCGGGCATGGCCGTGCCGGGCTTCACGACCCCGGGATCCATGATCCAGCGCGTCAGGTTGTCCACGTTCACCGGGCTGAGGACGCCGGCGATGTTCGCCTTCGACCCGATCTTCGTCAGCTCCGGTCCGACGCGGCCGTTCGAGGGCGTGTTGCGGATGAGGTGGCAGCCGACGCACGCCTGCGCCATGTAGAGCTCGCGGCCGCGGGCGGTCGCCGGGTCGAGCGGGAGGTTCGCGGCGTCGACGGCCGTCTTCGCCCAGGCGGCGTATTCGCTCGTCGGGTGCGCGACGACGCGCAGGAGCATGTCGGCGTGGCCGTCGCCGCAGAACTCGAAGCACTGTCCCTTGAACGTGCCGGCGCGGTCGGCCTGGATCGCGAGGTAGGTCGGGCGGCCGGGGATGACGTCCATCTTGCCGCCGAGGTTCGGGATCGAGAAGGAGTGGATGACGTCGTTGGCGCGCATCTCGAGCTTCACCTTCGTCCCGACGGGGATGTGCAGCTCCTCGCCGATCTTCAGCGCCGACTGGTCGCGGAGCACGAAGCTCACGCCCTTGTACTCCTTGGGGTACTCGAACGTGAAGCTCCACTGGCGCGCGGTCACCTTGATCGTCATGTCGGCGCCGGTGTCGACGTCGTTGAGGATGAGGAGCTTCTGGAACGACAGGATCGAGAACGAGATGACCATGATCGTGGGGATGACGGTCCAGAGGAGCTCGAGGAGGTTGTGGCCGTGGAACTGCTTCGCCTCGACGCCCGGCCGCTCGCGGTACTTGATCCCGGCGTAGAAGATCGCGCCGTAAACGATGACGAGGACGACGACGGCGGCGGCGAACATGATCCAGTAGACGGGCACGATCTCCCGGGCGGCGGGCCCCGCCGGGTCGCTCACCCAGGGGGGCAGTACGGGCGGCATGCGAGAGCAAATTAAGGCAGATATCGTCTACGCGCAGTGCACGACCCCCACGGCGGCAAGGGCGCAGCCGGGCACGCGGCCGGGGAGGAGATCCACCTTCCCTCGCCGACGATGGCCCCGCCGATCATCGGCGTGGGCGTCACCCTCCTCAGCTTCGGCATCCTCTTCGGGATCGGCCTGATCGTCGCGGGGGCGATCCTGATGGTCGTCGGCATCGTCATCTGGCTCGTCAACGACGCGCGCGAGTTCGAGAAGGCGGGCGAGCACGGCGGGCATCACTAGCGTGGCGACCGAGCGCACGATCGTCCGCGGCCGCCGTCAGACCCCGTCCGAGGCGCGCCTCCCCGAGAACACCACCGGGTACGAGTCGCAGCCGAGCCGCTTCAGCGCGGGGATGTGGGCGGCGATCCTCTTCATCTCCTCGGAGACGATGTTCTTCAGCGCCCTCTTCACCACGTACTTCTACCTGAAGGCGCGCGCCGCGCACTGGGAGCCGGTCTTCCAGCGCTGCCTGAGCGCCGAGTGCGAGAAGCCCACGTGGCAGTCGGTGACCCACATCGGCGGGCTGACGGTCCCGCTCATCCTCATCAACACGATCATCCTCGTGAGCTCGAGCGTGACGATGCAGCTCGCGGTGCACGCGATCAAGAAGGACCGCCGCGGGCCGGCGACGTTCTGGCTCGCGCTCACCGTCGCGATGGGCGTCTGGTTCATCCTCGGCCAGGGCTACGAGTACCTGACGCTCGGCTTCCTGCCCGACAACAGCATCTTCGCCGCGACGTTCTTCTCGCTCACCGGTTTCCACGGCGCGCACGTCACCGGCGGCATCGTCGCGAACGCGATCGTCCTCCTGCGGACGACGAGGGGTCACTTCTCCGGGAAGCGGCACCTGTTCTTCGAAGCGGCCAGCATGTACTGGCACTTCGTCGACATCGTCTGGATCGGCCTCTTCACGACCATCTACATCATCGGCTGAGAGGCTCAGCGCTCCCGCAACAGGATCCGCAGGTCCTTCGCGAGCGTCTCCGCACCGTCCACCGTGTGCAGCAGCACGCGCGAGCTCCCCTTCGCGTCGATGAGGTAGATCGCGTCGGTGTGCCCCACGAGCGCGCCCGAGGGCTCCTGGCGGATGCCGTACGCGGCCCACACGCTGCGCAGCGCGGCGTCGGGGCCGATGAGGTAGTGCCAGTTCCGGTCGAGGCGGTGGGAGCTGCTGAAGTCCCGGACCGCGGCGGGGGTGTCGCCGAGCGGGTCCACCGACACGGCGACGAAGCGCACGCGGTCCGCGTCCGCGCCGAGGCGCTCCTGCGCGCTGCGGAAATGCTCCGCGGTGAGCGGGCACGTGTCGGGGCACTTCGTGTAGAGGAACGAGAGCGCGACGACGCTGCCGCGCAGCGACGACAGGGAGACCGCGGCGCCCGTGCGCCCGTCGGTGAGCGTGAAGTCGGGTGACGGCCGCGCGCCGAGGTCGGTCCCGACGAGCCGCTCCGGTGCGCACGCGATGAGGATCGTTGCGCAGATCACGGTGACCGCGCGGATCATCGGTGCGAGCATACGGACGTGGCTCCACGCGTCCTCGTCGCGTATCTCGTGCAGGTGGCGATCTGGGGATCGACGTGGGGCGCGATCAAGATCGGCGTGGAGGACGTCCCGCCGTGGACGTTCGCGCTCGACCGCTCGATCATCGTCGCCGCGACGCTCACCGCGGTCGCCCTCGCGATGCGCCTGCCGTGGCCGCGCGACCGCCGCGCGCTCGCGCTCGTCGCCTTCAGCGGCGCGATCAACAGCGGCTTCACGTGGGCGCTCATCTTCTGGGCCGAGCAGTTCGTGCCGAGCGGGCTCGTGGCCGTGTTCGGCTCGACCGCGCCGATCTGGACCGCGGTGCTCGCGCACTTCCTCGTGCGCGGCGACCGCCTCTCGCCGCTGAAGGTCACAGCGCTCGCGCTCGGCTTCGCCGGGATCGTCGCGCTCGTCGGGACCTCCGGCGAGATCGAGGGCGGACCGGCGCTGCTCGCGATGGTGCTGCTCGCCCTCCTGCCTCTCACCTGGGGCGTCGCGGGGGTCGTCATGTCGCGCGCCCTCGGCGGCGTGTCGCCGATCCCCGCGATCGCCATCGGCACCGCGACGGGTGGCCTGTTCCTCATCCCGTTCGCGCTCGCCGAGGCCGGGCGGCCCGCGCAGTGGACGACGGAGGCGGTCGCCGCGCTCCTCTACCTCGCGTGGATGGGGTCGTGCGTGGGGCTCGTGCTGAACTTCTGGCTGTACCGGCGCCTCCGCCCGACGACGATCATGCTCTCGCAGCTCCTCATCACCGCGGAGGCCGTGCTCATCGGCGCCCTCGTTCTCGGCGAGCGGATCACCCCGAGCATGCTCGTGGGGGCGGCGCTCGTGCTCGTGGCGCTCGCGCTGAACGCGCGCGCCGGGCGCAGGCCCGCCGCCCCGGCGGAGGCCGCCGGGCCCGTCGCCACGCCCGCCGACTGAGGCTTCCCCCAAGTACGACAGTTCAGTAGTATTCGCATGGTCGCGTCACCGGACGCCCTCCGGTAGGCCGGCCCGGAACGGGACCTCGATGCTCGAAGCGGACGAGCTCAATCTCTTCACCAGCGACCCTACGCTCCTCGAGCGATCCACCGACGCGGAGTACCAGCGCGCCGCTGACGCGCTCGCGAAGATCGCCGACCCGGAGCGCCTGAAGCTGCTCCACGCGCTGTGCCTCGACGCCGACACGCCGCAGAAGGCGGCCGTGTGGGCGGGGCTGTCGCAGGCCGTCGCCGAGCGCGAGCTCGGAGCGATGGTCGACCTCGGCCTCGTCGAGCGGAAGGACGGCGCGCGCGGCACCACGTACCTCCCGCGCGACGGCCACCTCGTCGTGCAGCTGCACGTCGCGCTCGCGCACGGCCGCGAGGACCCCGCGCAGCGGCACCCCCGGTTCATCGCGCGCCGCAAGGTCGTGCGCGCGAAGAGCGAGCGCCGCAGGGTCGCGTAGTCCGTGACGGAGCAGAGCCTGCGGCGCCTGCGACGCATCGGCTCCGAGGAGAAGTTCCTCGGGCCGCTCGAGTCCGCCGTCATGGAGCGGCTGTGGAAGCGCGGCCGCGCCACCGTGCGCGAGGTCGTCGAGGACCTCGGCCGCTCGCGCGCGCTCGCGTACACGACGGTCATGACGATCATGACCCGGCTCCACGCCAAGGGCCTGCTCCAGCGCGACCGCGACGGGAAGACGTACGTGTACCGCCCCGCCTTCACGCGCGAGGAGCACCGCGAGCGGCTGTCGCGCGACCTCGTGCGCGGGCTCGTCGACGAGTTCGGCGAGGTCGCGCTCGCGCACTTCGCGGCCGAGCTCGACGGCGTGGACGCGACCCATCGCGCGGCACTGCGGCGGCTCGCGAAGGGCGGCGACCGTGCTGCGCGCTGACCGCGCCTTCGGCCTCCTCGTCCTCCTCGCCCTCGTCTCGAGCACGATCCTCATCGCGCTCCTCGCCGCCCTCATCCCGCACGTCGAGCTGCTGGCGGCCCGCGGCGCGGAGGACCTCGCCGACGTCGTCGCGATCGCGCTCCTCGGGCTCGCGACGTTCGGGATCGGCCTCGGCCTCTCGTCGCTCCTGCGGCAGCTGCACGCCACGCTCGCGCTCATCCGCTCGCTCCTCGCGCGCCGCCTGCCGGTGCCGGGGGCCGTGCGCGCCGCCGCAGCGGGTCTCGGCGTCGATGGCCGCATCGACGTCGTCGACGACGCCCGCCCGTTCTCGTTCTGCTACTGGTTCCTGCGGCCGCGCATCTGCCTGTCGACCGGGCTCATCGACCGGCTCGCCGAGGACGAGCTGCGCGCGGTCCTCCTCCACGAGCGCTACCACCTGCGCCACCGCGACCCGCTGCGCCTCGTCATCGCGCGCTACTTCGCCGCCGGCCTGTACGTCGTGCCCGTCGTCGAGGACCTCGTCCGCCACTTCACGCTCGAGAAGGAGCTCGAGGCCGACGAGGACGCCGCGCACGCGATGGGCGACGTGCGGCCGCTCGCGCGCGCGCTCTACGCGCTCCTCCCGGACGCGGACGAGGTGTCGCTCGGCCTCCTCGTGCCGGTCGGCTCGCTGTCGGTGACGGAGGCGCGCATCGACCACCTCGTCGCGGGCACGCGGGTCGCGGCGCGCATCCCGCGCACGTCCATCGCTCTTTCGTTCGGCGCCCTCGCGGCCGCTTCGATCCTCGCGGCGGGGCCGGGCATGCTCGTCGCGCCGGCGTCGCTCCTCTTCGTCGCCGCGATCAGCGGCGGCGCCCACCAGCTCCGCCTCGTCGCCCGGCGCTAGCGGCGCCCATGGCGCTCACGGCGGAGCGCGTCCGCGAGCGGGTCCGCGGCACGATCCTCGAGCGCGTGGGGGATACGCCGCTCGTGCCGCTGCGGCGGATCGCCGAGGGGCTGCCCGGGCGCATCTGGGCGAAGCTCGAGTCCGCCAACCCGGCGGGCAGCGTGAAGGACCGCGCCGCGCTCTGGATGACCGTGGCCGCGGAGGAGAGCGGGGCGCTGCGCGGCGGGCGGGTCGTGCTCGACGCGACGAGCGGGAACACCGGCGTCGCGCTCGCGCTCGTCGGCGCGGTCCTCGGCCACCGCGTCGAGCTCGTCATGCCCGACAAGGTGTCGATCGAGCGCAAGCGCATGGCCGCCGCGTTCGGCGCGACGATCCTCCTCACGGACCCGCTCGAGGGCACCGACGGCGCGATCCGCGAGGCGCAGCGCCTCGCCGCGGAGAAGCCGCAGCGGTACGCGTACGTGGACCAGTACTCGAACCCGGCGAACCCCCTGGCGCACGAGCTCACGACGGGGCCCGAGGTGTGGGCCCAGACGGAGGGCCGGGTGACGCACTTCGTCGCCGGCGTGGGCACGTCCGGGACGGTCATGGGCGTGTCGCGCGCGCTGCGCCCGCGGGGCGTGCGCGTCGTCGCGGCGCAGCCGAGCGAGCCGTTCCACGGGGTCGAGGGCTGGAAGCACATGCCGACCGCGCTCCGCCCCGCGATCTGGGATGAGGACGCGGCGGACGTCCACCTCATGATCCCCACCGAGCCCGCCCTCGACATGACCCGCCGCCTCGCGCGCGAGGAGGGCGTGTTCGCGGGGCCGTCCGGGGGTGCGGCGGTGCTCGCGGCGGTGCGGATCGCACAGGCCGAGCCGGGAGAGATCGTCGTCCTCATCGCCGACGGCGGCGAGCGCTACCTCTCCACGCCGCTGTGGGGGTAGAAGGGGTGCGGCTTTGAAGGAAGGGCCCGTACCGAGCGGGCTTCCGGGCCGCCCGCTCGCCTGAGGGCGGTATGTGTTTCCGTGCCAAGTTGGCACGGAACCGTGCCGGATCGGCACGGAAACACATCCTCCCCCTCGGGGCATCCCCCTCGGCGGCATAGCCTCTTCCAAGGCATGGCCGTGACCGTCCGCCTCCCTGGAGCACTGCGCGACGCCGCCGGCGGCGCGAACAAGCTGACGGCGCAGGGGCGCAATCTCGACGAGGTCCTCGCCGACATCGAGCGCCGCCACCCCGGCTTCCGCGCGCGCGTCGTCGACGAGGCGGGTCGCCTGCGCACGTACGTGAACGTGTACATCGGCGACGCCGACGCGCGTGAGCGGGGCGGCCTCGCAGCGCCGGTCCCCGACGGCGCCGAGGTCATGGTCATCCCGGCGATGGCCGGCGGCGCGGCGGCCGCTCCGGAGCGGGTCGCGCTCCCCGCCGCGGTCCGTGGCGCGATCTTCGCGCACGCGCGCGAGGCCGGACGGCTCGAGTGCTGCGGGCTCATCGCGGCGCGCGACGGCGTCCCCACGCGGGCGATCCGCTGCGCGAACGTCGCGGCGACGCCGGCGGTGCGGTACCGCATCGACCCGCGCGAGCAGCTCGCGGCGTTCCGCGCGATGGACGAGGCGGGGGAGGAGCTCTTCGGCATCTACCACAGCCATCCCGCGAGCCCGGCGTTCCCGTCGCCGACCGACCGCATCGAGGCGCACTACCCCGAGGCGCTCTACGTCCTCGTCTCGCTGCGGAGCGGGGATCCCGAGCTGCGCGCGTTCCGGATCCGGCCCGACGCGGCGGGCACGGAACGGACCGTCGTCGAGGTGCCGCTGGTCCCATAGACGCCGAAGGACCCCTGGGCGGTCATCCAGAGGTCCTTCGCGCACTAACGGCCAGCCGTTTCCTTCGCTTCACCTGACAGCGCGTCCGGTCTCAGGCCTCACATCCGGTCTCGATGCGGGACCTCCATCACGCGACTGAGGCGTGAGTCCCGATCACTGTCATCCGCCGGACGCGCCCGCGATCCCGCGCCCCCTTCCGTCGAGGGCGTCATCGATCGACTTCGAGCACCTCCAAGCGGAGATGCAGTCTGACCATGCGACCTCCCATGTGGTGCTTCGTATGGTCTCGGATCGCGCCGACGGGCCCTGCCGGCCGATCGCTCTTGTCCTACTCCTCTCGCGCACGCTGGTCAAGGGGTCCAATGTCGGTAGCGCTACGTGCGGCCTTCGCCTACGTGTCGGTGGAGCGGACCTCGCCCTTCAGGATCGCGCGCACTGCGTGGGGCACGGGACCGGCGCTCGCCCACCACGTCTCGCGCGCGTCCTCCGCGACCGCGCGGAGCGTCTCCGCGAGGAGCGCCGCGCCGCCGCGGATGTCGCTCAGGCGCACGATCTCCGCTGCGAAGCGGTCGTCGGGGCCGCGGTTGTGGTAGTTCACGTTCGGGAGCGCCACGGCGGTCGTGCTCCAGCCGTTCACGACGAACGTCGAGCTCTCGCACGTGCCGCCGTCGAGGAGCGCGCGCTGCACCGGAATGCCGTCGCGGCCGAGGCGCTCCGCCGCGACGCGGAGGAACCGCTCGGCGTCGTTCGTGAACGTGTTGTGGAGGTCGCCGACGCGCACGACCATCCCGCGGCCCGGCGGCACGTGCGGCAGCGCGCGGCTCGCCTCCACCGACAGGACGAGCGCGTCCGCCGGGATCGCGCCGTCCTCGGCGATGACGCGCGCGCCGTAGAGGCCGGTCTCCTCCGCGCGCGTGAAGATCCCCGTCACGTCGACCGCGCGCGCCGCGCGCGCGACCGCGCGCAGCGCGAGCACGATGACGGCGCAGCCGGCGAGGTCGTCGGCGGCTCGCATGTGCAGCTCGTCGCCGCGCACCTCGAGACCCGGCAGGTCGAGGACGGCCCACTGCCCCGGCGCGAGCGGCCCTTCCGCCCGGATGCGCACACGGCCCGCCGAGTTGTGGACGAGGCTCGCGTCGGGGACGAAGCGGTCGATCGTCGCGCGCACCGGACCGCCTCCCTCGTCGTCGTGCACGAGCACCGCGGCGGGCTGGTCGAGCACGCCGCCGCGGAACCCGCCGAGGACGCGCGCGCTGCCCTCGCTCCCGCGCGCGGTCATCACCTCGAACGCCGGGTGGTCGGTGTGGGCGACGATGACGACCGGCCGCGCCGCGCCGCGCGCGACGCGCGCGTGCAGCTGCCCGTAGCCGTCGGCGCGCACGTCGATCCCGTCCGCCTCGAGCTCCGTGCGGATCGCGGCGAGCGCGCGCGCCTCGTGGTACGGCGCGGTCGGTGCGCTCACGACGCGGCGGATCGTGGCGATCGCTTCATCCGCGTCGGGCAGGCGGCTCAACGTCAGTGAAGATAGCCTGCGGCGAGTGCTCCGCCTGTACGACACGCGACGCCGCGCCGTCTTCCCGTTCCGCCCGCGCGGCACGGTCACGATGTACGTCTGCGGCGTCACGCCGTACGACACGACGCACCTCGGCCACGCCCGCACGTTCCTCGTCTTCGACGTCCTCGCCCGCTTCCTCGAGGCGCGCGGGCATCGCGTGCGCTACGCGCAGAACGTCACCGACATCGACGAGTCGATCCTCCAGCGGGCGGCGCGCGACGGCATGGACTGGCGCGAGCTCGGCCGCCGCGAGACGCGGCGCTTCGTGGAGGACATGCGCCGGCTCGGCTGGCGCGCGCCGGACGTCATGCCGTACGCGACGCGCGAGATCGGGCGGATGCACGACCTCATCCGGACGCTCCTCGCGAAGGGGGCTGCGTACCGGCTCGACGGCAGCGTCTACTTCGCGGTCGAGAAGGCGCACGCGTACGGCGAGCTCTCGGGCATCTCCGCGCCGCGCATGGCCCGGATCCTCGCCGCGCAGGACGACGCCTCGCTCGACGATCCGCGGCGGCGCGACCCCCGCGACTTCGCCCTCTGGCGCGCCGTCCCCGACGGTCCCACGTGGCCGAGCCCGTACGGCCGCGGCCGCCCCGGGTGGCACATCGAGTGCTCGGCGATGTCGCTCCACCACCTCGGCGAGCGGATCGACATCCACGGCGGCGGGAGCGACCTCGTGTACCCGCACCACGAGAACGAGATCGCGCAGACCGAGGCCGCCACGGGGAAGCGCCCGTTCGTGCGCTTCTGGATGCACGTCGCGCCGATGCGCCTGAACGCCGCGAAGATGTCGAAGTCCGACGGGAACATGGTGTTCGTCCGGGACGCGCTGGATCGCACGGGCCCCGAGGCGCTGCGTCTCTACCTCCTCGACAAGCACTACCGCCGGCGCTACGACCACGACGAGGTGCGCCTCGCGAGAGCGGCCGAGCGCCAGCGCGCGCTCGCGCGGCGCCTCGGCGCGCCGAAGCGCT
>VGOU01000063.1 GCA_016875795.1 Chloroflexota bacterium
GCGAAGAGTGCGGCCACCAGGAGCGTCGTTCTCATGCGACAAGCATGCCGGAGAAGCTCACGGCCGGGTGAGGATCGGGTGAGAGTTGCCTAGCGGCAGGAGCCGTCGCGCACGTGGACGACGCCCTTCATGTCGGGATGGACGCCGCAGTGGCACGCCCACGTGCCGGGCCGCTCGAGCGTGAGCGTGACCTTCTCGCCCAGGTTCGCGCCGGCGTCGAACGCGCGCGGCGCGCTGTCCGACGTGACGCTGTGGAACGCGACGCCCGCGTTCGTGAACGTCACGGTCGTGCCCCTCGCGACCTCGATCGCGCGCGGCTCGTAGCCCCACTCCTTCTCGGGCCTGCGCGGGTCGTCGTACATGCGCACCTGGTCGGCGCGCACGGGCCGCGGCGCGCACGCCGCGGCGAACAGGAGCAGGGCGAGGATCGCGCGGGCCATCAACGGGTGTACGCGCGGGAACGCTCGCACGGATCACTACACTGAGGGTGGTTCCGGGCCCGTGGCGCAATGGCAGCGCAGGGGACTTTTAATCCCTTGGTTCCGGGTTCGAATCCCGGCGGGCTCACTGGTCCGAAGGGCCTCCTCACCCTTCCAGCCGAATGGGGTCGCTCGTGTTCGACCGCACGTTCGCGAACGCGCTGTAAATCCCGCCCCACTTGGGGAGCGCGCGTACGAGCGCGGGCGTGCCTTCGACGCGCCACGTGAAGGCGCGCTCCGCCTCGGCGATGTCGCGCCGCCCGAGATGGACGAGCGTGAGCGTCCGCGAGTCTGTGGCGACGACGATGTCCTCGTCGTAGACGGGATCGCGCACGCAGAGCTCGAAGGTGACAGCGGCGAGCTCCTGGCCCGCGGGCGACAGGTAGTAGAGCGAGCCGCGCGTCGCCGGGTCGCGCCGGCGCTCGATCACACCGGCGCGCTCGAGCGAACGTAGGCGCGACGTCAGCGGCGCGGTCGAGATGCGTGGGCATCCCGAGGCGATCTCGCTGAAGCTGTGAGCGCCGACGTGGACGTTGCGGATGATCAGCGGCGTCCAGCGCTCGGCGAAGATCTCCGCACCCTTCGCGATCGGGCAGTACTGTCCGTACCCCTTCTGCACGACGCCAGGATCTTGCTGCACTTCTCGTTGTTGCCGGGCCCGTGCCAACGGCCAACTAGAGGTCCGCGGTCTTGGCCAAGTAGAAGTCCCCACCCCGGCGACGCCGAGATCGGCCACCTGATCATTGCTGAGCGAGCGTCCTGACCCACGCCGGGCCGGTCGCGCGGCTCAGCGGGGCTCTGAGCGGGCCGCTTTCGCTGCGCTCGGCGCCGACGCGCCCTTCGGCCGCGGCGCGGAGCGCGAGCGCGCCTGCTTAATGCGGAAGCTCTCGCCGCCGGTGACCACCGCGGTGGCGCGGCGGAGGACGCGGTCGAGCAGCGGCGTCGCGGTCACGGCCTCGGGGAAGAAGCGGCCCCACTCCTCGAACGGCCAGTGCGTGCCGATGGCCAGGCTCCGTCGCTCGTACATCGCGGCGGCGAAGCGGAAGAGCAGCTGGCTGCCCTTGGCGTCGGGCGGGGCGAAGCCGAGCTCGTCGCAGATGACGAGGTCCGCGCGCAGCAGCCCGTCGAGGATCTTGCCGACGCCGTCGTCGGCGAGGCCGCGGTAGAGGTCCTCGACCAGGTCGACGGCGCTGAAGTAGCGCACGCGCATCCCCGCCTCGACCGCGGCGACCCCGAGGGCCGTGAGGGCGTCGCGTACCAGCCGGCCGACGCGCATGCCGAATGATACCTGTTCCGGTATGGCGGAGGCCAGGCTCGCAGCGGGCTGCTCACGCGTACGATCGATCCGTGCGCGTCGCGCTCCTCCTCCCGCTCACCACGCTCCTGCTCGGGCTCGTCGTCGGCGTCCAGTGGCAGACGCAGGCGCAGCGCTCGCCGATCGCCGCGCGCTACAGCGCCGACCTCGCCGACGCCGCGAACGTCATGCAGCGCGAGCAGGACGGCCTGCGCGCCGAGGTCACCGCGCTGCGCGCACAGCTCGACAGCGTGCAGGACCACGCGGCGCGCCTCGACGACCGCGCCGCCGCGCTGAAGCGGCAGATCGACGAGATGCGCGCGGGCAGCGGGCTGACGCCGCAGCGCGGCGAGGGCGTCGTCGTCACGCTCGACGACGGCCGCCTGCCCGCGAACGCGCCGCGCCGCTCGATCGAGCTCGCCATCGTGCACAGCCAGGACATCACCGACGTCTTCAACGCCGCGTGGAAGGCGGGCGCCCGCGGGATCGCCGTGAACGGCGAGCGCATCACCTCCGCGACCGCGTGCGTCGGCGCGACGATCCAGATCAACGGCCGGCTCATGTCGCCGCCCTTCGTCGTGAGCGTCCTCGGCCCGTCGGACCAGCTCCTGCGCGCGCTCGGCGACCAGAGCGCGCTGCGCGAGATCAAGCGCCGGAGCGAGCTGTACGGGCTGCGCCTCGCCCTCGAGCGCTCGGCCGATCTCACCCTGCCCGCCTACACGGGGGCGATCCCCGCGCGCCACGCCGTCCCGCGCTAGAGGCCCTTCAGGAGCTGCGCGACCTTGACGTCGAGGCGCTTCGCGAAGTGCGAGAGCGCCGCGAGCGACGGCGCGACGCGCCCCGTCTCCATCTTCCACACGTACTGGCGCTCGAAGTACACGCGGCCGCGCCGGTCGGCGCCGAGCTGGGCCATGGTGAGGCCGCGGTCCTCGCGGAGCGCGCGGATGCGCTTCCCTACCTTCCTCAGCAGCCGCGCCTCGCCCGGGACGTCGGGATTCACGCGTGCGGGCATTACGGGACGGGGTCCAGGAGGGGCTTGCCGTCGAGGAACGCGAGGATGTTCTCGGCCGCGCGCACGGCCATGCGCGTCCGCGTGGGCCCGGAGGCCGAGGCGACGTGCGGCAGGAGGACGGCGTTCTCCTGCTGCAGGAGGAGCGGGTCGACCTCGGGCTCGCGCTCGTACACGTCGATGCCCGCCGCGGCGATGACGCCGTCGCGCAGGGCCTCGGCGAGCGCGCGCTCGTCCACGACCGGGCCGCGCGCGGTGTTCACGAGCACTGCGGTGCGCTTCATCTTCCGCAGCGCCGCCGCGTCGATGAGGTGGCGCGTCGACGGCATGAGCGGCACGTGCAGCGACACGAAGTCGGCCTCGGCGAGGAGGCGGTCGAGCGCGGCGTACTCGACGCCGAGCTCGCGCTCGGCGCGGTCGTTCCGCCGCTCGTCGTGGTAGAGGACGCGCATCTCGAACCCGCGCGCGCGCCGCGCGACCTGCTGCCCGATGCGGCCCATGCCGACGATGCCGAGCGTGCCGTGGTGGACGTCCTGGCCGAGGAACATGAACGGCGTCCAGCCGCGGAAGGCGCCGCCGCGCAGGTAGCGCTCGGACTCGCCGAAGCGCCGCGCCGCCGCGATGAGCAGGCCGAACGCCCCGTCGGCGGTCGTCTCGTCGAGGATCCCCGGCGCGTACGTCACGGGGATGCCGCGTGCGCGCGCGCTGCTCACGTCGATGCTGTCGTAGCCGGTCGCGAGCGTCGCGATCATGCGCAGCTTCGGCGCCGCGGCGATGACGTCGGCGTCCACGCGCGCACCGGGCAGCGTGTAGAGGACGTCCGCGTCACGGACCATCGCGCGCATCTCGTCCGCCGACGGCAGCGGCGGCTCCTCCGGGCCGACGGCGACGTCGGCGCGCGGGCGCAAGAGGGCGAGAGCCTCCTCGGGGACGGGCCGCGCGACGACGATGCGGGTCATGCCGCGGCGAGGATAGGCGTCAGG
This sequence comes from Chloroflexota bacterium, assembly GCA_016875795.1. GTDB lineage: Bacteria > Chloroflexota > Limnocylindria > P2-11E > P2-11E > JACPOT01. Next base: position 3,766 of record VGOU01000063.1, read on the forward strand.
CCGGGATCGCCTGCCCCACCTCGGTCGCGAGCCGGTCCTTCCCCGAGCGCTTGGCGTCCAGGAGGAGCGCGCCGGCCTCGGCGACGAGCGACTCGGGCGTGCGGCCCGACTTCCAGCCGACGGCGCCCGCGCTGACGCCGATCCTCATGCGCGGGTCGGCCTCGCGGAGCTCCTGCACCATCCGGCGCATGCGGTCGAACACGATGTGCGCGTCGTGGCACGGCGTCTCCGGCAGGATCGCGACGAACTCGTCGCCCCCGTGCGGATGGCGACGTCGGAGCCGCGGAGCGGCGCCCGCAAGACGTCGGCGAAGGCGCGCAGCGCGAGGTCGCCCACGTCGTGGCCGTAGGTGTCGTTCACCTTCTTCAGCCCGTCGATGTCGCGGACGAGGACCGAGAGGCCGTGGCTGCAGCGGCCGGCGCGGTGCTGCAGCAGGCCGAGCTAGACATCCATGAAGCGGCGGTCGTAGAGGCCGGTGAGCGCGTCCATGGATGCCTGGCTGCGCAGCGCCGAGATGAGCTGGGCGCCGACGGCCCCGATGACGGCGCCGAGCGAGACGAGGAGCGCGACGCGGCCGACCGGCTCGCCGAGCACGGTCGTGCGGACCGTGTCATTCGGCACGAGCCCGATGGGCAGGCCGACGAGCATCGCCGTCAGCGCGGCGAAGCGGACCGGGTGCCCGAGCACCCCCTGCAGGCGCCACGCGAACGTGAGCGGGTGGGCGACCAGCGGGACCATTGTCACGGCCGGCGTGCGGCCGTGCTAGTCGGTCGCTCGCCCGTTACCCGAGCGTGTCGCCGTCGATCGCGGGAGCCGGTGTGAGATCCCTTCACGCATGTCGGTAGCCACCTCGGCGTACTGCCGCGACACCGCGTTCAGCTTCCGTACGAGGACGGGGATGTTCACGGCCCAGCCCACGCCGAACACGTGCTCGCTGAACACGCGGTCGCTCGCGGGGTCCCAGTACCCCGCCTTCAGCTTCTCCGGCGTCGGGATGCGGAAGTCGTAGGGGATGATGCCGGCCACCTTCCCGTGCCAGGTGCGCTCGGCCTCCGGCTTCTTCAGCTCCTGGTAGATCGCCGCGATGAGGGCGACCCACGCGAGCGTTCGGATCGTTCGCAGCAGACCCATGGTCACGCTCCTTTCATGGCCGCGGGCGTCGTCCCCGGCTTGCGGGCAGGCTCGCCCCTCGCGCACTGCGGGCAGGACAGCGGATCGTAGCTGTCGATCGAGACCTCCCAGAGCGCGAAGTACGGGACGCCGGCGGTGTGCGCCGAGCCGCCCGAACGATCCACGAGCACGGCGGCCGCCACGACCTCCGCTCCGCCCGCGCGCACGGCCGCGATCGTCTCGTCCACCGACCCCCCGGTGGACATGATGTCGTCCACCACGAGCACGCGCTCGCCCGGCCGCAGCTGGAAGCCGCGGCGGAAGGCCCGCCCCGGGCCGCTCTCGGCGCGCTCCGCGTAGACCGCCCGCACCCCGAGCTGGCGAGCGACCTCGTGGGCGAGGATGATCCCGCCCGTCGTCGGCCCGGCGACCGTCTCGACGCGCAGGTCCCGCGCGCGCCCGGCGATCGCGGCGCACAGGCGCTCGGTGCTCTCCGGCCACTGGAGCACCTGGAACTTCTCGAGGTACCGCGGCGAGTGGCGTCCCGACGAGAGCACGAAGTGCCCGTCGAGGAACGCGCCCGCCGCGCGGAAGATCTCCTCGACCTCTGCCGGGCTGATACCCATCGCGCACGTATGCTGCCGCCGCTGCGATGAAGTTGCACGACGTCACGCTCGTCCTGCGGCCGGACATGCCCACGTGGCCCGGCGAGCACCCGCCACGCGTCGAGCCGCTGAGGCGGATCGCGCGCGGCGACGGCGCGAACGTGTCCGTCCTCACCATCGGCGACCACACCGGCACGCACGTCGACCCGCCGCTGCACTTCATCGACGGGGCCGACGGCGTCGACGCGCTCCCGGCGGACGCGCTCGTCGGCCCGTGCCAGGTCCTCGGCTACGAGGGCGACGACCACATCTCGCAGAGCTGGCTCGAGGGCGCGGGCGTCGCGCCGGGCATCGAGCGGATCGTCTTCCGCACGCGCAACAGCGCGCGCTGGATCGACCCCGACGCCGGCTTCGACAAGGACTTCCTCGCGCTCGACGAGACCGCCGCGCGCTGGCTCGTCCAGCGCGGCATCCGCCTCGTCGGCAGCGACTACCTCTCGATCGAGCCGTTCGGGTCGGGCAAGCTCGGCCACCCCGTCCACGTCGCGCTCCTGCGCGCTGGCGTCGTCATCGTCGAGGGCCTCGACCTCCACGACGTGAAGCCCGGCCCGTACGAGATCGTGTGCGCGCCGCTGCCGATCCGCGGCGGCACGGGCTCCCCCGCGCGGGTGTTCCTCATCGAGCGCTGACCGCCCTCTAGCCGATCGCCTCGCCGCTCGCGCGGAGCCGCTGCGCGAGCCCGCCGCGCAGCGCGTGCATCTTGCGCGCGTAGCGCTGGCAGGCCGAGATGTACGCGGCGTGCGACCACGTGGGCGGCGAGACCGAGAGCGGGCCGCCGGGCGGAGCTGCTCGGGGAGGATGCCCGACGGCAGCGCGCGCGCCGCGCGCCACTCGAGGATCCGCCGCGCCGGCTCGAGGTCCTCTACGCGCGCCGCGCACGCAACGTGGTGCTCCGCGAGCCAGAGCGTCCCGATGCACCACGGGTCGCCGGCCACGGTCGTGCCGTCAGTACCAGTCGTTCTCGTAGCGCGCGAGGCCGCCGATCGCGGTCGGCACCCAGAGGCGCTCCTCGATCGCGCGCATCGTCGCGACGACCCGCTCGTCCGCTCGCTCGACCATGCCGAAGAGCCACACGCCCGCGAGGGAGATGTCGAGCGTGGGGTCCTTCACGATCGTCGCGTCGGGAAGGACCGTCACCGTGCGCACGAAGCGCCCGCGGCCCGCGTCCCAGAGGTGAGCGAGCGCGGCCTCGCGGATCTCCGCGGCTGCGGTGCGGTAGCGCGCCGCGAGCCCGTGCTGCCCGAACGCGCCTGCGAACGCGCACGCCGCGGAGAGCCCGCCCCAGACGGCGCCGGTCGTGAACGCGTGGATGCCGCGGCGCTCCTCCCAGTGGTCGACGCTCGGCGCGGGGAGCTTCGTGCGCGGCTCGCGGAACGCGACCATGAGGTCCGCGGCAGTGCGGACGAGCTTGCGGTGCAGCGGCCGCACGAGCTCGAGGTCGCGGAGCCGCTCGTTGTGGAGCCACAGCGCCCACGTCGGTGACGAGCGTCCCCTCCGCGTACCGCAGGCGGCGCTCCCAGCCGTCGCCGCCGCTCCAGCGGAACGTCCCGTCGGCCCACACGCCGAAGCGGCACGGGTGCCCGCCGGTGTGGTCCTCCATCCCGACGTACGGGAAGTAGATGTCGCGCAGCTGGTAGCGGTCGTCGAAGGTGAAGAGCAGGTTGCCGTTCCCGACGGGAGGTCGCGCGGCATGGCCGGAGCCTACTTCCGGCGGACCGTCTCCAGGAAGCGCTTCGCGTTCGCCGTCGCCGCCGCGGTGTCGCCCTTCTCGACGAGGTCGGGGCGCACGATCGGGTTGCCCACCCCGTAGCCGGCGACGCCGGCCTGCTCGTACGCCGGCACCTCGGCGAGCTCGATCGTCCCCGTGGGGACGAGCGGGACGTGCACGATGGCGCGGCGCACGTTCGCGACGTACGAGGGGCCGCCGAGACTCTGGATCGGGAAGATCTTCACGTAGTCCGCGCCGATCTCCGCGGCCTGGACGATCTCGGTGGGCGTCATCGTGCCCGGCATGGACATGACGTCGCGGGAGCGCGCGACCTCCATCATCGCCGGCACGAGGATCGGGCTGACGAGGAAGCGCGCGCCGGCGAGGACCGCGTCCTCGGCCTGGCGCCCGCTCAGCACGGTCCCCGCCCCGATCGTCGCGCCGCGCGCGGCGATGTGCTCGTCGCTCGCGAGGCGCTCGATGACCGCGAGCGCGTCGGGCACGGTGAGCGTGACCTCGATGAGCCGCACGCCCGCGTCGGCGAGGACGTGCGCGCACCGCTCGGCGAGCTCCGCGCCGCCGACGCGGATGACCGCGACGACGCGGTCCTCCGAGAAGATGCGGATCCCGTCGCGGCGCGTGAGGAGCGAGCGCTGCGCGATCGCCACGCGGCCATGCTAGGCGGATACTGGCAAGCCGTGGCCGAACTCGGGCGTGTGCGAGCGGCGGAAGCGCTCGCGACGGTCGCCGCGCCGGGGCCTTCGGGCGAGCCGATCGAAGTGGAGCTGCTCGCGGACAGCGGCGCCGTGTACGCGCTCCTGCCCGAGACGATCTGGCGGCGCCTCGGCCTGAGGCCGACCCGACGGATGCGGTCCAGCATGGCCGACCTCACGTCGCTGGTCCGCTGGGTCTCCGAGCGCTACAGCGACCTCGGCCCGATCGAGGGCGAACGCGTGGCCGGCCACACGCCGGTGAGCCTGGGCGGGGGCGAGGATGTCGCGCTCCCTGGCGTCGTGACGCTCGAGCGCCTCGGTCTCGTCCTCAGCCCGCTGGAGCGGTCGATGCACGAGGCCGCGGTCCTGCCGCTGATGCGGATGTCGGCCTCTGGTCAGGCCGTCGGCGGGAGCGAGGCGGCGAGCGCGGGCTCGCCGCGCAGGCGCGCGAACCCGGGCTTCAGCTTCCCGTAGATGAGCGCGACGCGGGCGTCGTAGTCGACGAACGCGCTCTTCATCGCGTTGATCTGCAGGCGCTCGACGTCCGCGAGGTCGAGGCCGAACGCCGCCGAGAGGCGGCGCAGCTCCTCGGACGGCTCGATCCCGGACATGAGACGGTTGTCCGTGCTCACCGTGACGCGGAAGCGCTGCTCGAGGAAGTGCCGGATGGGGTGCTCCGCGAGCGACGGCACGGAGCCGGTGTCGACGTTGCTCGTCGGGCAGAGCTCGAGGGGGATGCGCTTGTCCTTCACGTATTGCGCGAGCGGCCCGAGCTTCACGACCTTCCCGTCCGCGATGGCCATGTCCTCGACGAGGCGGACGCCGTGGCCGATGCGGTGCGCGCCGCAGTACTGGAGCGCCTGCCAGATCGACGGCGGGCCGAACGCCTCGCCGGCGTGGATGGTGATCGAGAAGTTCTCGCGCCGACAGAGCTGGAACGCCTCGAGGTGCGCCTTCGGCGGATGCCCCGCCTCTTCCCCGGCGATGTCGAAGCCGACGACGCCCTGGTCGCGCGAGGCGATGGCGAGCTCGGCCATCTCGAGCGAGTCGGCGCGGTCGCGCATCGCGCAGACGATCTGCCGCAGCGCGATGCCGTAGCGCTGCTCGGCGCGCGCGAAGCCGCGCGCGACCGCGGCGACGACCTGCTCGAGGTTCAGGCCGCGCCCGAGGTGGAACACCGGCGCGTAGCGGACCTCGGCGTACACGACGCCGTCCCGTGCGAGGTCCTCGCCGCACTCGAACGCGACGCGCTCGATGCCCTCGGCGGTCTGCATGACGGCGATGGTGTGCGCGAACGGGCGGAGGTACAGCGCGAGCGAGCCGCCCGCGCTCGCCGCCTCGTGGCACCAGCGCGCGAGCTCGGCCGCGTCGGTCGTCGGGAGGCCGGCGTAGCCCACGTCCCGCGCGACCTCGATCATCGTCGCCGGGCGCAGCCCGCCGTCGAGATGGTCGTGGAGGAGCACCTTCGGCGCGCTGCGCAGAGTCTCGAGCGGGACGGTCACGCGAGCACAGCATCCTCCGGCGCGGCGCCGGCCGTGACGCGCCACCCGGAGCGGCTCTCGCTCCCGAACACGATGTCGTCCGGCCGCACCGGCACCCTGTCCAGCGCGCGGCCGGTGGCCGCGCGGATGGCCGCGACGATGGCCGGCGTGCTCGAGATCGTCGGCGGCTCGCCCACGCCCTTCGCCCCGTACGGCCCGTCCGGGTGCGGGTGCTCGATGACGTCGCAGACCACCGGCGGCATGTCGAGGATCGTCGGCAGGAGGTAGTCGGTGAACGAGGGGTTCAGCACCTTGCCGCCCTTCAGCCGGATCTCCTCCATCACCGCGAGGCCGAGACCCTGCGCGATGCCGCCCTCGAGCTGGCCGATGACCTGGAGCGGGTTGATGGCCCTGCCCACGTCCTGCGCCGTCGCGATCTGCACGACGCGCACGAGGCCGGTCGCGACGTCCACGTCGACGGTCGCGCGGTGCGCGGCGAAGAGGAACGCGACGTGGCCGTGGCTCTGCGTCGCCTCCCGGTCGCGCGGGTCCGTGGGCCGGTGGCG
>VGOU01000064.1 GCA_016875795.1 Chloroflexota bacterium
ATCTGCATGAGCAGGACGCGCCCGCGGTCGGGGTGCGCGAGCTCGCGGCCGCGGAAGCGCACGACGAGCTTCAGCTTGTCGCCGTGGCCGAGGAGGCGCTGGGCCGTGCGGATCTTCGTGTCGAGGTCGTGCTCGTCGATCTTCGGGGCGATGCGGACCTCTTTCCACGTGATCGTCTTCTGCCGCTTCTTGGCCTCGCGCTCCTTCTGCTGGGCCTCGTAGCGCAGCTTCCCGTAGTCGCCGATCTTGCAGACGGGCGGGACGGCGGTCGGAGCGACCTCGATGAGGTCGTAGCCCTCGCTCTGGGCGAGCGCGAGCGCGCGCTGCGTGGGCACGACGCCGAGCTGCTGGCCGTCGGCTCCGACGAGGCGCACGGTGGGGACGCGGATCTGGTCGTTGACCCGGAGCTCGGCTATGAGGGCACGCTCCTTGCGCAGCGGCTCAGAGCGGCTCCGATGAGAGGAAGTCCAACTGCGGACATGCTAGCAGGACGGGTGCCGCCGCCGCTACCGCGCGAGGAGGCGCTCGAGGCGCGCCTTCGTCGCCGGCCACTCGCGGTCGATGAACGAGTAGTAGCGGGCGTCCCGGACGCGCCCGTCCTTCACCACCCGCTCGTTCCGGATCCTCGCCTCGAGCGTCGCGCCGATACGCTCGATCGCGCGCCACGAGCGCTCGTTGCGCTCGTCCGTCTTCAGCCACACCCGCAGGGCGCCGAGATCCTCGAACGCGTGGCGCAGCTGGAGGTACTTCGCCTCCGTGTTCACCGCCGTCCGCCGCGCCCGGGGCCCGACCATGGTCCAGCCGATCTCGACCGACCGGTTCGCCCGGTCGATGGCGCCGAAGCGGGTCGTCCCCACGGCCATGCCGCCCGGAAGCCGGCGCGTCAGCCACGGAAGGTGCTCGCCGCGGATCTGCAGGTCGAGCGCGCGGCGGATGTAGCGCGCCATGTCGTCGGCGGAGCGCGGCAGCGGGTCCGAGACCCAGCGCCAGGTGTCCTCGTCCGCGAGCGCGGCGTACAGCTCCTCGGCGTGCTCCATGCGCAGCGGCTCGAGCCGCGCGTGGCGGCCCTCGAGCACGACGGGGCGCGGGTCGAAGGCCGGCCGGTCGCGCCCGGCGACCCAGGCCATCCGCACGTCGTCGAGGTACGACCCGTCGTCGGCGCGGACCGCGTCGCGGCCGATGCCCTCCACCTCGAAGCCGCAGGCCTTGTACGACGCGACGGCACGGTCGTTGAAGCCGAGCGCGCTGAGCGTCACGCGGTGCGCGCCGAGATCCTCCGTGAGGTGCCGCATGAGCGCGCCGAGCGCGTCGCGCCCGAGGCCCTGCCCCCAGAGCGCGCGCTCGCCGATGCCGATGCCGATCTCGCAGGAGCGCGGCTTCTCGCTCCAGTCGCGGTAGTTCGCGAAGCCGATGGACCGGCCGTCGTGCTCGATGACGAAGATGCGGCCGGCGCGCTCCGGGAAGAGCGCCCACCACGCCCGCACCGCGGCCTCGTCGGGGAAGCGACCGGGTCCCCTCCCCCACTGGTACCAGGCGAACTCGGGGTCGTCGGCCCAGCGCACGAACGCCCGGCTGTCGTCCGGCCGCGGCGGGCGGAGCCGCACCCGCCGGCCCTCGAGGACGACCGGCCGGCCCGCGGCCGCTCTCACTCGAGCGTGGCGGCCACGCTCGGTCCCTCCTCGCCCGGCTTGAAGTCGTGCGGGAGCGCCTTCTCGTCACGCTCCTTCACCGCGCGCGCCACGAAGTCGGCGAGAGGGACGCCGCGCTCCTCCTGGCCCTTGGCGGCACCGCGCAGGCGGACCGAGACCGTCTCCGCCTCGGCCTCCTTCGCGCCGACGACGACGATGTAGCTCGCGCGCCGGTGCTGCGCCTCGCGGACGCGCTCGCGCATGTCGGCGAGGGGCGGCTCGTCGAGGTGGACGCGGATGCCGTGCGCGCGGAGCTCCTGCGCGACGCGGCGCGCGTACGCCATCCCGTCCTCGCGCACCGGCACGACCGCGACCTGCTCCCACGCGAGCCACAGCGGGAAGTTCCCGGCGTAGTGCTCGATGAGGCCGCCGACGAAGCGCTCGAGGCTGCCGCAGAGGACGCGGTGGACCATGACCGCGCGCTCTCGCTCGCCCTTCTCGTTCACGTACGTGACGTCGAAGCGCTCGGGCAGGTTGAGGTCGATCTGGATCGTGGGCCCCTGCCACTCGCGGCCGATGGCGTCCATGACCTTGATGTCGATCTTCGGCGCGTAGAAGACGCCGCCGCCCTCGTCGACCTTGTACGGCACCTCGCGCACGCCGAGCGCCTCGCGGAGCGCACCCTCGGCGCGGTCCCACATCTCGTCCGTGCCGAGCCGGCGCTCCGGGCGGGTGGAGAGGTAGATGACCGGGTCGGAGTAGCCGAAGAGGCGCATGAACTCCGTCGCGAGGTCGAAGACCTTGCCGATCTCCTCCTGCGCCTGGTCCCACGTGCAGAAGATGTGGCTGTCGTCCTGCGTGAAGCCGCGCACGCGCTGCATCCCGTGCAGCGTCCCGCCGCGCTCGTAGCGGTACACCGTGCCGAGCTCGCCGATGCGCAGCGGGAGCTCGCGGTAGGAGCGGATGCGCGATTGGAACACCTTCACGTGGCCCGGGCAGTTCATGGGCTTGATCCAGAACTCCTGCGTGCCCTCGTCGAGCTGCAGCGGGCCGTACATGTTCTCGCCGTACTTGTCGAGGTGGCCCGAGCGCTGGTACGTCTTCGCGTGGGCCATGTGCGGCGTGTAGACGAGCGTGTAGCCGCGCTCGTGATGGACCTTCCGCCACCACGTCTCGAGCTCCTCGCGCACGACGGAGAGGTTCGGCAGCCACAGGACGAGCCCCGAGCCGAGCTCCTCGTCGATCCGGAAGAGCTCGAGGTCGCGGCCGAGCGCGCGGTGGTCGCGGCGCTCGATCTCCTTCAGCTTCCCGAGGTAGGCGTCGAGGTCCTTCTGTGAGGGCCAGACGGTCCCGTAGATGCGCGTCAGCTGCGGCCGGTCCTCGCGCCCCCGCCAGTACGCGCCGGCGATGGACATGAGCTTGAAGGCCTTGATCTCGCCGGTGCGGCGCACGTGGGGGCCCCTGCACAGGTCGACGAAGCCGCCGTGCTTGTAGAGGCTCACCGTCCCGTCGCCGGCGCCCTCGGTCGCATCGAAGCCCTCGATGAGCTCGACCTTGAAGTCCTGGCCGCCCTGCCTGAAGAGCGCGAGGCCCTCGTCGCGGGACATCTCGCTGCGCTCGAAGGGCACGTCGGCCGCCGTGACCTCGCGCATGCGCGCCTCGATCCGCGGGAGGTCGTCCGGGCCGAGCGGCCGCGGCGTCGCGAGGTCGTAGTAGAAGCCGTCCCTGATCGCCGGCCCGATGCCGAGCTTCGTGCCGGGGAGCAGGTCCATCACCGCTCCCGCCATCACGTGCGCGGCCGAGTGCCGCAGCGGGTGCAGCGGGTCCTCTTCGCCGTGATCGCCTCTGCGTCCGAGCTGCTTCGCCATTGCGCTACCCCCAGAACACAACGACCGCTCCGTCTACAGGGACGAGGCGGTCGCTTCCCGGCTGTACGGGGCCGGACCCACGCCGCTCGGCGGTGGTGCCCTTCCGACCGCTCCCCGCCGGCTCTCACCGTACCGGCTCGCCGCGCGGTGCTCGTCGGAGGGCTCGTCCGCGTCGTCGCGCTCGCCGAAGGATACGCCCTACGTGAGCAGGAAGCCGATGAGGATGAGAGCGAGCCCGACGAGGTTGCTCCACTCGAGGATCCCGCTCGCCCCGGTGAACGCCGCGGTGCCGCCGGCGGCGGCGACGGACACGCCGGCGGCGATGAGCACGTTCGCGAGGGCGCGCCGGCCCTGGTGCCCGCGCCGCAGGAACACCCACGCGGACCAGAGTGCGCCGCCGATGAGGATGAGGCTGCCGATGCCGCTCCCGATCCCCGCGAGGATGCGCGGGAGCGGCGACGTCTCGAACCCGCGGCCCGTGTCGACGGCCTTCGTGAGGTCCACCGGGCTCGCGAACACCGCCAGTGCGCCCGCGACGGTGAGGGCGATGACCGCCCACGGAGCGAAGCGCGCGACGCGCGGCGGTGCGAGCAGGTAGATCGTCCCGAGCGCGAGCCAGGCGACGTTCGTGATCGCGCCGAACAGGTAGAAGACGCGGTATTCGTCCGCGGTCGCGCCGCCCGCGCGCGCGAGCGCGCCCGCCACGTTCGCGAGGGCGAACATCGCGAGGCCGATCGCCCAGGCGGCCTGGTACGGCCGGCGGCGGAGGTGCCAGCGGCGCGCCATGACGGCCGCGAAGAGGGAGCTGACGACGATGGAGAGGACCGCCGCGGTCATCGGGGCGTCAGTGTGTCAAAAGGAAGGCCCTGTGGGCGACAGTGGGCTCGAACCACTGACCTCTTGCATGTCAAGCAAGTGCTCTAACCAGCTGAGCTAGCCGCCCGGAAGGGTCCAGTCTAGCGCGGCGAGGCGAACGCGCGGAAGCCCTGGACAGGCGCGTCCTTCGCCAGGAGCACGACGCGGAAGGCACCGAGGCCTCGCGGATCGAGGAGCGCGTCGACGGCCGAGCGGCGGCTCGCCGCCCGCAGCTGCTCGATGGGCGTCGCCGGCCGCGCCGCGGGCTCGCGGATGCCGAGCTCGATGAGCACGTCCCGCTGCGTCCCCGCGCCGACGAGCCGCAGCCCCGCGCCCTCGGCGGCGCGCAGGACCGCGGTGAGGTCGACGGTGGCGGTGATGTCCATCTCGCCGGGCCGCTCGAGCGGATCCTCGACGAGGCGGTGCCGGCTGAAGCCGCGCACCGTGCCCGAGCCCATGCGCGCGAGGAGGCCCCGCTCGTCGTCGGCGTAGTCGATGAGGAGCACGTAGCCGCTCGCGAGGGCGGACGCGACCTGGGCGATCCACGACTCCGCCGCCACGCTCACCTCCCAACGCCCGCCCATGGGCAGCGCCGTCGGCAGCCGCCAGCGCAGGTCGGCGTTCGCCTGGCGGAGCGTCTCGACGAGCCGGCCCTCTTGCTCGGTCACGTGCACCTCGCGCACGCCGTCGCTCGTGCGCACGAGCACGTGCACCGGGAACGCGTCGAGCACCTCGTTCGCGAAGACGAGGCCGTGGATGGGGGCGAGGCCCTGCACCGCGCTCGCCCAGCGCATGTCGAGGCCGGCGAGCGCGACCGCCTGGCGCTCGCGCAGGCGGGGCGAGACCTCGACGATGCCGGGCCGCGCCCCGCGGGCGGCATCCGGCCGCTCGCGCTCGAGCGCAGCGAGGAGGTCGCGCATCACCGTGCCCTTCCCGGAGCCGGCCTCGACGAGATCCCACTGCGCCGGCCGCCCGAGCGCGGTCCACGCGTCGACGGCCGTGCGCGAGAGCGCGCGGCCGAAGGCCGGACCGAGGTCGCCCGAGGTGAAGTAGTCGGCGCCGTCGAAGCCGATGGCCGCCTTCGTCGTGTAGTAGCCGTGGTCCGGGTCGAAGAGCGCCGCCTCCATGTATTCGGCGAACGTCATCGCACCGCGTGCGCGGATGCGCTGGAGGAGGCGCTCGAGGAGCGACATCGCGCGAGCCTATCGGCCGCGGATCAGCGACCGGTCAGCACCGCCCTGAAGATCCCCGACCCGTTCACCGCCGCGTACACCCGGGTGCCGTCCACCGACGCAGCGACGCCGCTGACGTCGTTCGTCCCCGTCTCGGCGATGCGGCGCCAGGTCCTCCCGGCGTCCGGGCTCCGATAGAGCCCTGCTTCGGTACCGGCGAAAGCGTCGCTCGTCTTGGGATGCATCACGATCCGGTGGACGAGCGGAGGAAGATCCGCGTTCAACCAGGGCGCGCCACGGTCGCTGGACCGGAACACGCCCTTGTCGGTACCGACCAGCAGATGCCCGGCCATCGTCGCGCTCGCGGCGATCGTGCACACCTCGATGGGTCGCGGCGGCCCCTCGTTGATCTGTGCCCATGATGCGCCCGCGTCGACGCTGACGAAGACACCGAGCCCTGGAGCCCTGCCGCTCGTCCAACGGTGCTGGCCGGTGGTCGTCGCATGGACCACGCGTCGGTGGCGAACGGACGATGCGCCAGGAAGCACCCAGGTCCGTGCTCTTGAGGATCCGACCGCCCTCATCGCCGGCGTACAGGATCGACGGCGCGCTGGGCGCGACGGCGATCGCGAAGCCGTTCCGCGGATCGGGGTCGGGAGGCGCTCCGGCCGGCGGGTACATGACGGCGAGGGCGACCTTCCCAGATGACGATGCGGCCATCTTGCTGAATGGGCGCTCGCGCTCCGTATCGGCGGCGAAGATCACGTTCGCGTCCTGGGGATGGACCGCGATCTCACGCGCAGGTGACGGCCCCTTCGTGGCGACGTAGGACGATGTCCGGGCTGCTCGGCTCGAAGCGAATGCTCGAGAGGTCGCCTGCGGGTATCTCGCCGGCACGAGCGAACCGCGGCGATCACCGCGGACGACGGACGCCGTTCAGCCCGCATGGCGGGGCAGGATAGCGAGCGAGCGTTGTGCGGCTACGCGCTCCAGCGGGGCGGCGCGGGCGGGCGCACCTCGGGCGGGCGGACCGCGCCGCGCTGGCCGTCGAGCGGGATCGCCTCGCTCGGCTTCCACGTGCGGGCGACCGCCAGCTCCTCCTTCGCGAGGACGGTGCGGCCGAAGCGCTGGTACGTGGCGAGCTCGAAGTTCGGCGTCTCGCCGAGCGCGCCGTGCGGGCACACCTCGACGCAGTCGCCGCAGTAGATGCAGCGCACGATGTCGAGCTCGTACGTCATGAGCTCGCGCTCGCGCATCATGAGCGCGCCCGTCGGGCACGTTTCGGCGCACGCGCCGCACGAGACGCAGTCCGTGTACTTCAGCGACACGTTCCACGGCGTCGTCACGATCGAGTCGTAGCCGGCCCCCATGAGCCCGTAGCAGTTCGCGCCGATGACGTCGCGGCAGATCCGCACGCACTGCGTGCAGTTGATGCACTTGTTGAGGTCGCGAAGGATGAAGTCGTGCGAGAGGTCGTACTCGTAGTCGTGGTAGTCGACCGGCTCGGCGCGGTGGAAGCGGTTCTCGGTGAGGCCGTGCTCGACCGACAGGCGCTGCAGGTGGCAGCGGCCGACGTCGGGGCATACGCACTGGAGACAGCGGGCCGCCTCCTTCTCCGCCGCCGCCTTCGAGTAGCCGTTCTCGATGAGCTGGAAGCTGAGCATGCGGTCCTCGAACGGCAGGAACGGCATGCGCACCTGCGGCTCCTCGGGCTTGTACGGGACGATGTCGATGAGCTCGGGGACCGCCTCTTCCTCGGCGATCTCCGCCGCGACGCGCGCCATGTCCGCGCCGGCCAGGTACCGGTCGATGGCCTTCGCCGCGAGCTTGCCCTGCGCGACCGCCTGGATGACCGTGACCGGGCCCATCTGGCAGTCGCCGCCGGCGAACACGCCGGGGCGGTCGGTCATGAGCGCGGCGTTCGTCACGATCGTCTCGCGGCGCGTCCTCCGCAGGCCGGTCGTCTGGCCGTACCACTCGAGGACCGGCACCTGCCCGATGGCGGGGATGACCGTGTCGCACTCGATGACGTATTCGCTCCCCGGGATCGGCACCGGCCGCCGGCGGCCCGAGGCGTCCGGCTCGCCGAGCTGCATGCGCTGGAACTCGATGCCGCCCACGCGGCCGTCCTTCTCGACGATGCGCACCGGCGCCGAGAAGAACTCGAGGCGGATGCCCTCGTGCTCGGCGTCGTCGACCTCGCTGTAGTGCGCGCCCATCTCCTTGCGCGAGCGGCGGTACGCGACGGTGACGTCGGCGCCGAGCCGGCGCGAGGTGCGCGCGCAGTCGAACGTGGTGAAACCGCCGCCGATGACAACGACCTTGCTCCCCTTCCCCACGGGCACCGGGTCGCCCCGGGCGTTCTGGTCCAGGTAGTTGATCGCCTCGACGACGCCGGGGAGGTCCTCGCCCGGGATGCGCAGCTCGTTGCTGCTCCAGGCGCCGATGGCGACGTAGACGGCGTCGAAGCCCCGCGCGAAGAGCTCATCGACGGTGAAGTCATGCCCGAGCTTCATGCCGCCCTTGAACTCCGCGCCGAGCTGCCACACCGAGTTGAGCTCCTTGTCGAGCTTCACCTTCGGGAGGCGGTACTCGGGGATGCCGTAGCGGAGCATCCCGCCCTGCTTCTCCATCTGCTCGAACACGGTGACCGCGTGGCCCTGAAGGCTCGAGTAGTAGGCGCACGTCATGCCGGAGGGCCCGGCGCCGATGACCGCGACGCGCTTCCCGGTGGCCGGCAGCTGCGGGTACGGGGTGGGCGCGCTCTCCATCTCGAGCGCGAGCTCGCCGAAGTACCCGTGCGCCTGGCGGATCGCGATCTCCTCTTCGACGAGGCCGCGGCGGCAGACCTCCTGGCACGGCGCCGGGCACACGAGCCCGAGCGCGTACGGGAACGGCAGGACCTCCTTCAGGAGGCGCGCGGCCTCGACGTGCTGCCCGCGCGCCTGCAGCTCGAGGAAGCCCGGGATGTCGATGTGCGTCGGGCAGCCGATCTGGCACGGGGGCATGCAGTACGCGTTGTGATCGCTGAGGATGTACTCGAGGTTCTGCTTGCGGCTCGCGAAAAGCCCATCGCTGAACGCCTTCACCTTCATGCCCGGCGTCACGGGCAGGTGGCACGACGGCATCGGCCGGTCGAAGCCCTCGACGTCGACGAGGCACATGCGGCACGCCGCGGCGGGCGCGAGCTTCTCGTCGTCGCAGAGCGTCGGGATGTCGAACCCGGCGCGCTGCGCCGCGCGGAGGATCGCCTCGCCGACGACCGCGGTGACCTGCTGTCCGTCGATCTCGATCGTGCACGTGGGCTGGCCCGAGGGGATCTCGCCGTGATGCGAGACCGTCGGGATCTGCGACTCGGCGGGCTGGTAGTGCCGCTCCAGGATGCTCATGGTTGAGCCATTGTCTCGTATCGACGCGCGCGAACGGGCGCGCATGTGCCCGTCGGGCAGCGGCCGTCGGTGATGTGGGAGCGGTAGTCGTCGGGGAACTCCGCCATCGTCGTGCGCACGATCGAGGCGGCGGTGATGCCGAAGCCGCACAGCGAGAACGTGTTCATGTGGTCCGCGAGCTCGCCGAGCCATGGGAGGTCGCTGTCGCGCCCGAGGCCCGAGCAGATCGACTCGAGGATCCCGCCGGCGCGCTTCGTGCCCACGCGGCACGGGACGCAGATCGCGCACGTCTCCTTCGCGAGGTAGGCGAACAGGCGCGCCGCCTCGTTCACCATGCACACCCCGTCCGGGATGGCGCGGACCTGCCCCGAGCCGAGGTGCGTCCCCGCGGCCCGGAGGTCCTCGTAGTCGATGCGCACGCCGGTCTTCGCCGCGCCGAGGATCCCCCCGGTCGGGCCGCCGACGTGCACGCCCTTCAGCGCGCTCGTGACACCGCCCGCGACCTGGATGGCCTCGCCGAGCGTCGTGCCGAACGGCACCTCGTACACGCCGGGGCTCGCGACCGCGCCGGTGACGGAGAGGAGCTTCGTCCCGCGCGAGGACGCGGTCCCCGCGGTGCGGAACGGCTCGAGGTCCAGGGCGAGGAGCGGGAGCGCCGCGAGCGTCTCGGCGCACGACACGAGCGTCGGACGCAGGCGGATCCCCTGCTCGGCCGGCCACGGCGGGCGTTGGCGCGCCATGGCGCGCTTGCTCTCGAGCACCGCGAGGAGCGCGCT
>VGOU01000065.1 GCA_016875795.1 Chloroflexota bacterium
CCAGCGCCGCAGCAGGTCCTCGCCCGCGCGGCGCGCGGCCGCCAGCGCGGTGGCGAGGGCGGGGTCGGGCGGGCGCTCGAGGCCCGCTAGTCCTGCGTGACGCGTCCGGGACTGACCGGCGCGAGCGTGCCCTTCGCTGCGACGTACGCCGCCACGACGTCGACGTCGAGCTCCCCGTACATGACGTTCGTGCCCTTCGCGAACCCGGAGTGGCCGTCGCCGCCGCCGAGGAGGTAGTCGATCGTCGCGACTCGGTACACGCGCTTCGCGTCCAGGGGCGCGCCCGCGACCGTCGCCTCGAGGACGCGCTGGTCCGGCGGGTCCGAGAAGCGGTACTTCATCGTACCGCCGGACATGTACAGGCGGCCCGCGTTGCCGGCCATGCCCTCGAGCACCTCTCTCAGCTGCTCGCCCGTGAGGTCGACGCTCACGACGCTGTTCTGGAACGGCAGCACCTCTGCGAGCTTGAAGTACGTGACGTCGCCCTCGCCGACGGCGGCGCGCACGCCCGCGGAGTTGTAGAAGGCGATGTCGCTGCGCCAGCCCTGCTTGCGCCCGTACTCGAGGAGCGCGTCGGCGACCACGTTGCCGAGGGGGTTGTTCATCTCGCGGTCCTGGACGAACAGGCCGGTGGCCTTGCCGATGACCTTCGCCCCGACCTTCTCGGCCTCGGCGCGCCGCTCGGCGACGAGCTTCGCGACCTCGGGGTGCGGCGTCGCGGCTCCGCTCGCGACCGGGAGGAGGACGTCGGCGCCCTGGACGCTCGCGAGCTTCCTCGTGGAAGGATCGACGGTGACCTCGACGCGGCCGAGGTTCTCGCCGTTCGCGCCGGTCTGGAAGATCCGCGTCTTGCCGCTCGAGCGCGCGGTGCGGAAGGCGAGGTGGTCGTGCCCGGCGACGATGAGGTCGATCTCGGGCACGGCCTGCGCGAGCGCCGAGTCGCCGCCGTCCAGGCGCGCCGAGCCGCCCTGCACGCCGATGTGGGTGAGCGCCACGATGATGTCGGCCCGCGCCTTCATCGCGGGCAGGTGCCTGCGCACGCTGTCGATGGCCTTCTCGAACCGCAGCCCCTTCACCGCGGCCGCGCGGATGATCGTCGAGCTCGGGTACGTGAGACCTATGACGGCCACCTTCGCGACCTTCAGATCCTTCACGATGAACGGCTTCGCGTAGGCGGGCGTCTGGCCCGTGGCCTCGTCGACGACGTTCGCCGTGAGGAACGGGAAGGTCGCCTCCTTCGCGTTCGCCGCGAGCTGCTCCTGGCCCCAGTCGAAGTCGTGGTTGCCGAGCGTTTGGGCGTCGTAGCCGATGAGCGACATCGCCTTCACCATCGAGCGGCCGCGGTCGAGGCCGGAGATGAGCTGGCCCACCCACGTGTCCCCCGCGTCGAGCACGAGCGTCCGCTCCGGCGCGCGGGCGCGGTCACGCGCGATCATCCCGCCGATCATCGCCAGGCCGCCCTGCTCGAAGGGCTTGCCTCCGGTGAGCACCTGCGCCGCGTCGAGGCGGCCGTGCAGGTCGTTCGTGTGCAGGATCTGGAAGCGGTCCGCCGCGAGCGCGGGGAGCGTCTTCCCTGCCGGAGCGGCCGTCCCGGCCGGCACCATCCCCGTCGGGACCCCGCCCGGCGGCGGCGTCGCGGCGGTGCACGCCGAGAGGACGACAAGGAGGAGAGCGAGCAGAGCGGACCGCGTGAGCGGACCGCGACGAGTTGCGCGGGTCACGGGTGTCGCGGGGTACCCGCCCGCCGGGCCCACCACAGCCAACAGCGCCACCCCCTCCTCGAAGTCGTCCGATGACGACGGTCACACCGCCTGGTGCGCGCGGTACTGCAGCTCGTAGAGGCGATGGTAGACGCCGCGCTCCGCGAGGAGCTCGCGGTGGGTCCCGACCTCGACGACCCGGCCCTTGTGGAGGACGATGATGCGGTCGACGTTCTGGATCGTGGAAAGCCGGTGCGCGATGACGATCGACGTGCGGCCCTTCATGAGCCGGCCGAGCGCGCCCTGGATGAGATGCTCCGTCTCCGTGTCGACGGACGACGTCGCCTCGTCGAGCACGAGGAGGATCTCGGGGTTGAACGCGATCGCGCGGGCGAACGCGAGGAGCTGCTTCTGGCCGACGCTGAGCATCGACCCGCGCTCGGTGACGACCGCGTCGTAGCCGTCGGGGAGGCGGTCGATGAACTTGTCCGCGTTCACGAAGCGCGCCGCGGCCCGCACGCCCTCGTCCGAGATCGTCTCGTCGTTCAGGCGGATGTTCGAGGCGATCGTCCCGGCGAAGATGAAGGGGTCCTGCAGGACGACGCCGATGTGGCGCCGCAGGTCGCGCTGCTTCACGTCCCGGATGTCCACGCCGTCGAGCAGGATCCGGCCGCGCTGCACGTCGTAGAAGCGCGAGATGAGGCTGATGATCGACGTCTTCCCCGCCCCGGTCGCGCCGACGATCGCCACGCGCTCCCCCGCCGAGATGGTGAAGCCGACGTCCCGCAGGACCCAGTCCTGCATCGCGTCGTCGCCCTCCGCGCGCGGCCCGTGACGCCCGTGATCGGACACCGCCTGGCGCGCCGCGATCTGGTACGAGAACCAGACGCGGTCGAACCTCACCTCGCCGCGCACGTGCCTCAGCTCGATGGCCGTCGGCGGGTCGGCGACGGTGCGCGGCGTGTCGAGCAGGCGGAACACCCGCTCGGACGAGGCCATGGCCGCCTGCATGATGTTGTACTTCTCGGACAGGTCGAGGATCGGGCGGAAGAACTGCTCGAGGAGCTGCCAGAACGCGAGCAGCGTCCCGACGGTGAGCTCGCCCTGAAGGATGAGCCAACCGCCCGCGGCGAACAGGAGCGCGCTCGTCGTCGCGCGCGTGAAGTTGATCGCCGGCTGGAAGATCGCGTTCGCGCGCACGAAGCCCTGGTTCGCCTTGTACAAGTCGAGGTTCAGGTCGTCGAAGCGGCGGAACGTCTCCCGCTCGCGCGTGAACAGCTGCACGACGGAGATCCCCGAGAGCGTCTCGTTCAGGTACGAGTTCACGCGCGCGAGGCGGATGCGGATCGCGCGGAACGAATCGCGCATGATCCCGCGGAAGTACGCGGTGAGCGCGACGATGACGGGGAGCGCGATGAACGTGATGAGCGCGAGCCGGTAGTCGAGCAGGAGCATCGCGATCATCACCCCGGCGAGGACGAAGACGTCGCCGAAGATCGAGACGACGCCCCGGCTCACCATCTCGATGAGGGCGTCGATGTCGTTCGTGATGCGCGTCATGAGGCGGCCGACCGGGTTGCGGTCGAAGAACGAGAGCGGCAGGAACTGCAGGTGGCGGAAGAGCTCGATCCGCAGGTCGTACATGGCCTTCTGGCCGATGACCGTGGTGAGCATGTTCTGCCCGTAGCGCAGGCCCGCGTTCGCGGCGAGCACCGCGAGGTACGCGAGCGCGAGGAGGCCGAGCCGCGAGAGCCCCTCGGCGACGGGGATCTCCTTCGTCACCGCCGGGGTGATCGCGCTGTCGACGATGAACTTCGCGACGACCGGCGGCAGCACCTGGGTCGCGGAGAGCCCGAGCAGCATGAGGATCGCGACGACGACGCCGAGGGTGTATGGCCGCAGGTACCCGACGAGCCGGCGCATGAGCCGCGCGTCGTACGCCTTGCCGAGGACCTCGTCCTCGTGGAAGAACCCGGTGCCGCCGCCACCGCCCTGCCCCGCCATCAGGGCCCCTCCGCGAGGCCGCCCTCGCGGGGCAGGCGGGGACGGAAGGCGGTCGGCTCCCCCTCCGCCTGGCGGACGCGCTTCTCGTGCTCGGCCTGCTCCTCGTCCACCTCGAGCTCCTCCTCGAGGAGCTGCCGGCGGTACATCTGCGCGTACAGCCCGCCGTGCTCGAGGAGCTCGAGGTGCGTCCCGCGCTCGGCGATCCGCCCCTCGTCGATGACGAGGATCTCGTCCGCGTCCTTGACCGTCGAGATCCGGTGCGCGACGACGATGCTCGTGCGCTCGCGCATCACCGCCCGCATGCGCCGGAGGATCTCCGACTCCGTGTGCGTGTCGACGGACGAGAGGGCGTCGTCGAGGATGAGGATCCGCGGGTCCTTCGCCACGGCGCGCGCGATCGCCGTGCGCTGCTTCTGCCCGCCGGAGAGCGTGACGCCGCGCTCGCCGATCATCGTGTCGTAGCGCGCCGGGAAGTCCTCGACGTCCTTGCTCAGCTGCGCGACGTCCGCCGCCCACCCGAGCCGGTCGTCCGAGAGCGCCTCGTCGACGCCGAAACCGACGTTCTCGCGGAGCGGCACCGAGAAGAGGTACGTCTCCTGCGGCACGTACCCGATCGCGCGACGCAGGACGGCGAGCGGGTAGCGCTTCACGCTGACGCCGTCCACGAGGACCTCGCCCTGCTGCGCGTCGAAGAGCCGCGGGGCGAGGTTGACGAGCGTGGACTTCCCGGATCCGGTGGGGCCGACGATCGCGAGCGACCCGCCGGCCGGCACGCGGAAGCTCACGTCGCGCAGGACGACGGCGTTCCCGTACGCGAACGAGACGCCGCGCATCTCGACCTCGCCGCGGATCGGCCCGGGCACGGGGTCCACGGGATCCGCGATGGCCGGCGCCGCATCGAAGATCTCCTGCAGCCGCGCGAGCGACGCCCAGCCCTGCTGGAAGATGTTCGTGATCTCGCCGAACGCGACCATCGGGAAGGACAGCAGGTACAGATAGGCTACGAACTGGACGAGCTGGCCGATGGTCATCGCGCCGGTGATCGCGTCGATCCCTCCGACGTAGAGGACGATGAGGACGGCGACCCCGATCATGAGCGACATCGCCGGCCAGATGAGCCCGTTCACCTTCGCGAGGTCGATCGCGCGCCGCACGTATTCGGCGTTGATCGCCGCGAACGAGGCGATCTCGGGCTCCTCCTGCGAGTACGCCTTCACGACGCGGATCCCGGAGAAGTTCTCCTGCGCCTTCGTCGAGAGGTCGCCGAACTGGGCCTGCAGGTCGCGGAACTTCCGCTGCACGCGCCGTCCGATGAGCGCGAAGGTCACCGACGCCACGGGCATGACGAGCATGCTCAGGACGGTGAGCTTCACGGAGACCTGGAGCATCGAGGCCACGGAGAAGACGAGCAGCATCACGGTCATCGCCGTCATGAGGAAGCCGTAGCCGTACATCTGGCGGACCGCGCTGAGGTCGTTCGTCAGGCGCGCCATGAGATCGCCGATGCGCTGCTGCTGGAAGTAGCCGAGCTGCATCTGCTGGAGGTGCGCGAGGAGGTCGTTGCGCATCTCGTATTCGACGCGGCGCGACGCGTCGACGATGTGGTAGCGGCCCGTACCGCGGATGAGGCCTTCGGCGGCGGCCACCGCGATCATCGCGGCCGCGAGGACCGCGACGGCGCTGAACGGTGCGCCGCGCGTGACGTCATCGACGATCGCACCGATGAGCCGCGGCGGGATCGTGACGAGCAGGGCCGCCGCCGTCACGAGCACCGCTCCGATGAGGAGCTTGCGGCCGTGTCGACCGACGTAGTGGAAGAAGGTGGAACGCGCGGAGGAGCGCACCCGCGCCGTATTCTGCGGTCGGATCAGCTCGCCGCCCCTGTATCCCTCGCGACATTCCGCGCCGATGCTCCCGCGCGATGGCGCCGGCCGGCGATCCACGCGGCGAGGACGAGGACCGCCGAGCCGAGGAACACCGGGGCGACGCCCCAGATGTCCGCGACCGGACCGACGACGACGATGGGGAGCAGGCTGAACACGGAGACGAGCACGTTCAGCACGCCGAAGACGCGGCCGCGGATGACATCCGGCAGCTCTTCCTGGACGAGGGTCATCGAGGGCACCGTGATGAACGCGTAGGCGATCCCGAAGACGAACGCCGTGATGACGACGAGGCCGATGAAGTAGGGCAGGCCCGCGAGCCCGCTGCCCTCCGCCGCGCGGCCCGCGACGAGCGCGAGCGGGCGGGCGCCCGCGAGCACGAGAAGCGCCGCGACCGTCGACCCGAGGCCGTACCCCACCGCGCGGCCGCCGCCGAGGCGCCGGCCTGCGAGGTTGAGGATCCCGAGGCCCGCGACGACGCCGATGCCCGCCGGGGCGACGAGGAGCGCCACGGCGCGCTCCGGGAGGAGGAGGACCTCGCGCACGTAGCCGGGGGCGAGCGCTCCCGCGACGGCGATGAGCGTGTACGTCACCGCGACGTACACGAGCGACCAGGCGATGCGCGGCTGGCCCGGGAGGAAGCGGAGCGCCTCGCCGATGTCGCGGCGGCTGCGCTGCACCGCCTCGCCCGCGACGCCGACGCCGATCGCCTCCGTCGCGGGCTCCGACGGCGGCAGCGTCGCGCAGAGGAGCGCGGCGAGCCCGAACGTCGCGACGATGACGGCGAAGAGCGCCGGGAAGCCGGCGAACGCGAGGAAGACCGGTGCGAGGATGATGAAGCCGAGCAGGAACGCCCCGTTGAACGTGAACGTGAAGAGCGAGTTCGCGACGAGCAGGTCGCGCTTGCGGACGATGCTCGGGATCGTCGCCGCTTCGGCCGGGACGAAGAACACCGTCACCGAGGCGACGAGGAAGTTGACGAGGTAAGCGGCCATGAGGCTGTCGCCGATGACGAGGATCACGGCGACCGCCACGGCGCGGAGCGCGTTCGTCGCGATGAGCACGAGCCTCCGGTCGGTGCGGTCGACGAAGACGCCGGCGAGGATCCCGAAGAGCACCACCGGGACGACCGCGAGGAGGATGAGGATCGACGAGGAGGTGTTCGATCGGGTGAGCTCGGCGACGAGGACGATGAGCGCCGAGGTGAGCGCGTTCGCCGCGACCATGGACAGGATCTGCGCGGACCACAGGGTGAGGAAGGGGCGGTTGCGGAGGAGCCCGTGCTCCGCCGCGCTCTGGATCCCCACTCAGTCGGCGGGCGCCAGCGGTCGCTCCACGAAGCGCTTGATGTCGCGCTCGACCTCGCTGCGGCGCACGAGGACGCGCCGCCCGCAGGTGAGGCAGCGGAGGCCGATGTCCGCGCCGAGCCGTACCACGCGCCAGGTGTCACCGCCGCACGGATGCTGCTTGCGAAGGGCGACGACGTCGTCCATGTAGAGCGGCATGGGAGCCTTGGTCACGAGACGCGAAGTCTAGGTCCCGGACACCGCGGGCAGGTCCATGCTCGGCTCGCGTCCGACGGTGAATCGCGTGCGCGTGTAGATGAGCTCGAACTGTCCGATGATCCCGCCGGTGCGCGTCATCGCCACGTAGAGGACGTCCGCATCGCCGATCGCGCGGACGATCCACGGTCCGCGCGTCTCCTTCCCGTCCACGACGAGCGTGCCGCTCGACCCGGGCCCGAACCACGTGCGTGGACCGACGCGCGCGTCGTTCACGGCGATCGCCTCCGCGCCCGCGTTCCGCAGCTCGTTCACGAGGTCGGACAGGGCGCGCTCGTCGAACTGCCCCTCCACGCGCACAGCGATGCCGGGGCCGGTCACGCGGCTGCGCGCCGAGAACACCGACAGCCGGGCGAGCTGCTTCTCGGACGTCTCGAGGGATCCGCGCCCGCTCGCGATGGCGCTCTGCGCCGCTTCGAGCGCGAGGCGCAGGTCGAAGATCTCCGTGCGCAGCTGGCGGTTCCGGTCGTTCAGGTCGGCGATGAGCCGGGTGAGCTGCTCGGGTGTCTCCTGCTGGAGCGTCCGCGAGTACGCCTCTCGCGAGCGGAACTGCGAGACGACGAGGACGCCGAGGAACAGCGCCATCGCGGTCATCGCGACGATGCCGACGCGCGACCTCACTGCGGCCTCGCCTGGCGCCCGGGCAGCGGGCCCGTGTACGGCGCGAGCGTGAGCTGCGCCGCGCGCGTCACCCGCATGTCGACCGCGAGCCGATCGCGCCGCCGCTTCAGGTCGCGCAGCTGCGCCGGATCGTCGAGCACGGCGAGGAGCCCCGAGGCGGGGCCGATGGCTGAGACCGCGAACGGCGCCGCGACGATGCTCCCGTTCACGACGATGGTGGATCCGACGCAGTACACGCTCGACGACGCGACGATCCGCTCGCTGTTGATGGCGACCGCGCGGGCGCCCGCCACCCACGCCGCGTTGATGAGGTCGGTGAGGTCGGGGGCGAGGCAGACCCGGTCCGTCTCCTTGCCGCCGACGGCCTTCACCGTGTCGAGCGTGACGACGATGCCCTCGCCGCGGACCTCGCTCAGGCCGGCGCTCACGCGGAGGTCGTCGATCCTCGCCTGCGCGTCCCGGACGGCGCCGCCCTGCGCCGACGCCGTGCGCTGGATGTCGTCGAGCTGCCGGCGCAGGTCGGTGAGCTGCGCCCGCAGCGCCGTCTGCTCTTCCTGGAGCCGGCCGACCGTCGTCGAGAGCGGGTCGATGTAGCGGATGCTCACGTCGAGCGCGCCTGGGAGCGCGATGGTCGACCACTGCGCGGCGACGAACGAGCCGAAGAGGAACGCGGGCAGCATGAGGGCGAGGCCCTTCTGCAGCGCGCGGCTGTCGGTCACAATGGAAGTGTCCCGCACCGCCCTCGGGGCCGTAGCTCAGGGGACAGAGCAGGTCCGTCCTAAGGACTTGGTCGGGAGTTCGAATCTCCCCGGCCCCTCAGCGCGCAAACGCGCTCGAGGTACGGCAGCCAGCCCGGCCGCGGCGTCGCCGCGACGAGCTCGTCGGCCTCGAGCTCGACGTCGGAGAAGATCGTCTCCAGCACCCGCCGGCGCTGCGAGGCGTCCACGCGGTCCCAGTCGTCCGTCAGGGCGGTCAGCTTCGCGCTCGCGAGGACGATCGGCGTTGGGCGACCGCGTCGAGCTCCGTGATCTCCGCCTGCGCCTTGCCGCGCTTCGCCTCTTGCTCCGGGCGGTCGAGATCGCCCATCTCAAAGAGATCGCGTAGGCGCGCGAGGCGCTGTTCGAGCGCGCTCCGACGGTCGGGAGACGGATCGCACCGACGAGGAGGTCGCCCGACCAAGCCGCCACGGCGCGCGCGTGATCCGCCCCGGCGCGCAGCTCGCGGAACCGCCACACGTCGACGGCGAGGCCGTCCCGCCGCAGCGAGGCGCTCGCGCTGTCGGCCTCGAGGCGGTCGCCGACGGGGCTGGGGCGGGTCGCTGAAGGCGTCCGCCGCAGCGCGCCCCGGGCGCGGTCGGGATCGGACCCGGGCCACGACATGGCCGCGAGCCGCTCGCGAGCATCGCCAGGGCGGCTCCCCACGTCGCCCGGCCGAGGGATGCCGCGGACAGGTCGAGGAGCGCGTGGACCCGCGCGGGCTCGCGCTCCTTCGCGATGCGCAGCGCGACAACGGCCGACGCGCCGTGCGCGAGCACGAACGCGAATGCGGTGATGACGTGGAGCGCCTTGGCCCACCCGTACACGTCGATCCCCTCCGCGCGGCCGGTCTACGCCACCGCCGTTACGGGAACGGCCCGCGCCGGGCGCGATGCTGAACGCGGCCCAGCAGTCGCTGGGGACCGCCCCGCACATCAGCCTGGCCCCGGGCATGGCCACCCTCACTCTCGTCGTCGCGCTCACCTCGTCGGCGACGGCGTTCGGGACGCC
>VGOU01000066.1 GCA_016875795.1 Chloroflexota bacterium
TGCGGCCCAGGTCGCCCCCTCGCCCGCGGCGACGTCGGCGAAGGCCACGGCCGCCGCGGCGCGGCCGGCATTCCTCTCGGTCCGGCTCACCGACGTCCGCGCCGGCGAGCAGTTCACGCTCGGCGGCTTCCCCGGCAAGGTCGTGCTCGGCATCGCGATGGCGGTCTGGTGAACGACCTGCCGGAACCAGCAGTTGCTGGTGAAAGAGACTCTCCCGAGCCTCGGCCCTGACGTGGTGATGGTGACGCTCGACGGCGACCCGAACGAGGACGCCGCGCTGCTGAAGCGCTACGCCGAGCAGCACGGCTTCACCTGGCGCTTCGCCGTCGCGCCCCGCGAGCTCATGTCGTCGCTCGCGTCGTCCTTCGGGAACGAGTACCTGAACCCCCCGTCGGACCCGATGTTCGTCGTGGCCCCGTCGGGCGCGGCGTTCCGCCTCCCGTCGGGGCACAAGAGCGCCGCGGACCTGCGGTCGTTCGTGGAGCGGTACCGGGGGCAATGAGCCTGGTGGAGCTCGGTGCCGCGTTCGGCATCGGGCTCGTCGCGACGCTCTCGCCGTGCGCGCTGCCGCTCTACCCGGGCTTCCTCGCGTACCTCGCCGCGCGCTCCGGCGAGGGCCCGCAGCGCCCGACCGGGTGGCTCGGGCTCGCGGCGCTCGCCGGGATCCTCACGATGATGCTCGCCATCGGCGCGCTCATCGCCGTGCTCCAGGTCGCGGTCGGCCGCGTGCTCGTCGTCGTGACGCCGCTCGCCGACGTCCTCGTCATCGCGCTCGGCGTCGCGATGCTCCTCGGGGCGAACCCGTTCGCGCGGCTGCCGTCGCTCGCGGGCGGATCGGCCCGGCGCGGCCCGATCCTCTCGGCGTACCTCTACGGTCTCATGTACGGGCCCATCGCCGTACCGTGCTCGGGGCCGCTCCTCGCCGCGATCTTCACGCTCTCGCTCACGGTCACCGACTTCCTCGGCAAGCTCCTCTTCTTCCTCGCGTTCGGCCTCGGCTTCGGCGTGCCGCTCGTCGTCATCGCGGTCGTCGCGGCCGGGCGCAGCGCGGCGCTGCCGCGGGTCTTCGCGCGCAACTACGGCGTCATCGCGCGCGTCGCGGGGGCCGTGCTCGTCGCGGTCGGCCTCTACGCGCTCTCGAACGACCTGCCGTCGGCCCTCCTGTACCTTGGCGCCTGATGGACGAGAAGCGCGGCCCGAAGGAGAGATCGAGCGAGGATCCGACGCGAAAGCTGCTGAAGGTCTTCGGCGTGAAGGTCACGGACTACGAGGAGCGGACCAAGGCGCTGCTCGAGCGCTACGACGCGACGACCGACGAGGCCGAGCGCGCCGGCATCGTGCGCGAGGCCGTCGAGCTCACGGCCGACCTCGGCCACTGGCTGCGCGAGGTCCAGGCGCACGTGCTCGGATGGCAGGAGGAAGTGCTCGGCAGGCTCTCGGGCAAGTAGCGGCACGCGCATTGCGGTGCTTCTCCCCACGGAAGGGGGATCGAGATGCCGCACGAGAAGGAAGAGGGCGAGGTCAGGCTCGAGCAGACCGAGGGCAAGGTCAAGGAAGAGGTCGGCAAGCTCGGCGGCGACACCGGCACGCAGGTCGGTGGCATGGCGACGCAGGGCCGCGGCAAGGTCCGCGAAGGCCTCGCCGACGTCCGCGGGAGGGTCGAGCACCGCGACATGGACAGGGACGCCAAGAGGGACGTCGGGCCCTAACGACTAGCCTTCCGGCGTGGTGGACCGGGAGGGGCGGCTCGCGCGCTTCATCGCGCATCACGCCGACCCCATCGGCCACCTCGTCGGCATCCTCTCCGGGGCGCGCCCGCGCTTCCGCGACGGCTGCTACCTCTATGTGAGCGACCGCGGCCTCGCGCGCCTCATCCTCGCGCGCCGCGGCTACGCGGCGATCACCTTCGGCCACGTCATCGTCGCCGCGGGGTACCCGGCGGACCGCATCTGGCGCCACGAGCTCCGGCACGTCCGCCAGTACGAGCGCCTCGGCTGCGCGTTCCTCCCGCTGTACTTCCTCCTGTACCGCCGCCACGGCTACGGCGCGCATCCCCTGGAGCGCGACGCAGCGTCTCCGACTAGGCTTTTCGAGCAGTGACCGAGCGCTACGACATCGCGATCCTCGGCGGGGGACCCGGCGGGTACGTGGCGGCGCTCCACGCAGGCGTGCAGGGCGCGAGGGTCGCGCTCATCGAGAAGGACCGCGTCGGCGGGACGTGCGTCACCGTGGGGTGCATCCCCTCGAAGGCGCTCCTCGACACGAGCCACTCCTACTGGATGGCCACGCACGCGGCCGTCTCGGGTCTCCACCTCACCGGCGAGTTCGACCTCGCGAAGGCGATGGCCCGCAAGGACCAGGTCGTGAAGCAGCTCGTCGGGGGGATCGAGCAGCTCCTCAAGGCGCGCAAGGTCGACCTCTTCAAGGCCGAGGGCGAGCTCGTATCGCCCACGGAGATCCGCCTGGGCGGCGGCGACGGGCCCAAGAGCGTGCAGGCCGGCGCGACCATCGTCGCGACCGGCTCGGCCGTCGCGCTCCCGCCGATCCAGGGACTGAAGGAGGCGAAGCCGCTCGACAACGTCGGCGCGCTCGACCTGCGCGAGACGCCGAAGCGCCTCGTCGTCATCGGCGGCGGCGTCATCGGGATGGAGCTCGGCGCGTTCTACAGCGAGATCGGGTCCGACGTCACCGTCCTCGAGATGCTGCCGGCGCCGCTCGCGGGCTCCGACCCCGACCTCGTACGCCTCCTCGTGAAGGCGCTCGAGTCGCACGGCCGCTTCCGCGTGGTGACGAACGCGAAGGTCACCGCGGTCGAGCGCCGCAAGAACGGGACGGCCGCGGTCACCGCCGAGGTCGAGGGCAAGGAGGAGACGTTCGAGGGCGATGAGATCGTTCTCGGCGCGGGGCGCGTGCCGAACGTGAAGGGCGCCGACGGCGCCGGCCTCGCGATGGGGAAGCGCGGCGTGCAGGTCGACGACCGGATGCGCACGAGCGTCGGCGGCGTGTACGCCATCGGCGACTGCACCGCGGCGTCGTTCGAGAACCGCGGGATGCTCGCGCACGTCGCCTCTACCCAGGGCGAGGTCGCGGTGGACACGATCCTCGGCCACGACGCGAAGATGGACTACGACGTCGCGCCGAGCGTCGTGTACACGCACCCCGAGCTCGCGTCGGTCGGGCTGAGCGAGCAGGCGGCGAAGGAGCGCTGCGGCGAGGCGAACGTGAAGGTGTCGCGCTTCCCGTTCCGCGCGTCCGGCCGCGCGCTGGCGCTCGGCGAGAGCGACGGCATGACGAAGCTCATCACCACCGGCAAGGAGCACCGCATCGTCGGCGTCCACGTCATGGGTCCGCAGGCGAGCGAGCTCATCGCCGAGGCGACGCTCGCGATCCGCCTCGATGCGACGGCGCACGACATCATCGCCACGGTCCACTCGCACCCCACGCTCGCGGAGACGCTGCGCGAGGCCGCGCTCGTCGCCGTCGGGAGAGCCATCCACACCGCGAGCCGGTAGCCCGTTCGCGGGCGACGCCGCTTTAGACTTCCGTTCTGGGCCGTTAGCTCAACGGATAGAGCGGGCGCCTTCTAAGCGCCAAACGAAGGTTCGACTCCTTCACGGCCTGCAGATCAGTACCCCTCCTGATATCGGCCGGGCGAGGCCGAGGGCCCCGAGGGCGCGGTCGTCACCCCCGGCGCCACCTTGATCGGCTGGGCCGCTCCGCCGCCGCACGCCGCGAGCATCACCACCACCAGCGCGAGGGCCGTCACGAGACGCACGCCTGCACCTCCCGGATCTAGCCTCACTACGAACGGAGGCGCCGATCGGATATGCCCGTCGTCATTCTCGCGCTCCTCGTCCTCCTGGTCGTAGCGCTCGTCGCCGCCATGATGCTCGCCGTCGCCGCCGCGCGGCGGATGTCGCGGCCGCGCCCGGCGCTCCCGGCGAACTGCGGCGACTGCGTGTTCATGCTGCCGCGGGCCAAGGTGTACAAGCGCGAGACCATCGAGGACCCCGAGGACGGGCTCATCCACTACCTGTGCCAGCAGCGCTGGATCGAGGTGACGCCGGTCTCGCCGTGGTGCGACCTCGGCAAGAGCAGGACCCACACGACGGCCGCCGCCCGCTAGGCATACCCTCGGACCGATGACGTTCGACCGCTTCGACGCGCTCGTCCGGCAGCGGGGCGCGACCCTCGTCGGCGAGCTGAAGGACCTCATCCGCCTCCCGACGGTCTCGGCGCAGGACCGCGCGATCGACGAGACCGCGCGCGCCGTCCTCGACCGCGCGAGGCGCGCCGGGGTGGACGCCAGCGCCGAGCGCGTCGACGGCGGGCCGCCCACGATCGTCGGCGAGACGGGATCCGGCGACCGCACGCTGCTCGTGTACGACCACTACGACGTCCAGCCGCCAGACCCGCTCGACGAGTGGCGGACGCCGCCGTTCGCGCCCACCGAGCGCGACGGGTACCTGTACGGCCGCGGCGTCTCCGACAACAAGGGCAACCTCATGGCGCGCCTGCAGGCGATCGAGCTCTACCGCGAGGCCTTCGGATCTCTCCCGCTGCGCGTGCGCGTCCTCTTCGAGGGCGAGGAGGAGATCGGCTCCGACCACCTCGCCGCCTTCGTCGCGAAGTACGGCGGCCGCATCCGCGCCGACGGCTGCATCTGGGAGGCGGGGTACAAGGACGCCGCGGGCCGCCCGACGATCAGCCTCGGCCTGAAGGGCATCGCGTACTTCGACCTCCGGCTCCGCTCGATCGAGAAGGACGCGCACTCGTCCATGGGCACGATCCTCCCGAACGCGGCGTGGCGCCTCGTCTGGGCGCTGTCCACCCTCAAGAACGAGCGCGACGAGATCACCGTCGACGGCCTCATGGACCACGTGCGCAAGCCCACGAAGGACGATCTCGCGCTCCTCGAGGCGCTGCCGTACGACGAGGAAGAGATGAAGCGCATCCACGGCGTCGCCGCCTTCGTCCGCGGCCTCACCGGCACGCCGCTGAAGGTGAAGCACTTCCTCGAGCCCACCTGCACGATCTGCGGGCTCACCTCGGGCTACTCCGGGATGGGCTCGAAGACCGTCCTCCCCGCGGCGGCGAGCGCGAAGGTCGACTTCCGGCTCGTCCCCGAGCTCACCCCGGCGCTCGTGAAGGACCTCCTGCGGAAGCACCTCGACCGCCGCGGCTTCACCGACATCGAGATCGCGTCCCACCACGGCGAGCTGCCGTCGCGCTGGCCCTCCGACACGCCGGTGGCGAAGGCCGCGGTCGAGGCGTGCCGCGCGACGTACGGGACGGACCCGGTCGTGTACCCGCTCATGGCCGGCTCGGGCCCGATGGCGCAGGTCTGTGACGCGCTCGGGATCCCCGTCGTCGGCTTCGGCTCGGGCAACGCGGGCTCGGCGAACCACGCGCCGAACGAGAACGTCAAGGTGAGCGACTACCTCGACCACATCCGCGCCTTCGGGCGCTTCCTGCACGTCTTCGGCGGCCGCTCCTTGTGAGCTCGCGCGCGACGCTCATGGCGTCGCTCGGGCTGCTCTCGTTCTCCGCGGTCTACAACCACCTGCTCGTCTCGCCGGTGCTCGTCGAGATCGCGCGCGAGATGGGGGTGAGCGTTGGCACCGCGGGCCTCCTAGTCACCGCGTACGGCCTGCCCGGGATCGTCGTCGGCGTCCTCGCCGGGCCGCTGTCGGACCGCTACGGCCGCAAGCCGTTCCTCGTCGGCGGCACGGTGGTGATGTCCGCGCTCACGCTCCTCGGCGCGGTCGCCCCGGGGTTCGCGCACCTGCTGCTGACGCGCGTCGGTGCCGGGGTGGGAGCGTCGGTGCTCTTCCCGAACATGAACGCGACCGTCGCGGACGAGTTCCCGTACCAGGAGCGCGGCCGCGCGATGAGCACGATCATCTCGCTGAACCAGCTCGCGGCGATCGTCGGCGTCCCGCTCGCGGGGATCATCGCGAGCGCGACCTCGTGGCGCGTGTCCTTCGCCCTCATCGGCGTCATCGGCCTCGTCGCCGCGGCGATCGTGCTGCGGACCGCGCGCGGCAGCGCCCCGCCCGGCGCCAGCGACGTCCCGGTGCGCGAGCTCTACGCGGGGATCCTCGCCGACACCTCGGTGAAGGGCGCGATGGCCTCCTCGCTGCTCGGGTCGCTCTTCTGGTTCACCTGGATCACGTACATGGTGGCGTTCTTCGTCGAGCGGTACGGCCTGCCGACGGCCACGGCCTCGCTCGTCGTGCTCGTCACCGGGGTCGGCATCGTGGGTGGCAGCCAGGTGGGCGGGAGGCTCGGGGACCGCTTCGGCCACCGCGTGGTGGTCGGCTGGACGATCGTCTTCGCCGGCGTCGCCTTGCTCGCGCAGACCGCCGTCGTGCGCGAGCTCTGGCTCGCGGCCGTGCTCGCCCTCGCGATCGCGCTCCTGTCCGGCGCGCGGTTCGCGGGCAGCATGACGCTCGTCTCGGAGCTCGCGCCGGCCGCGCGCGGCACGGTGCTCTCCGTGAACTCCGCGATCGTGAGCATCGGCATCGTCGTCGGCACCTCCGTCGGGGGCGTCCTCGTCGACGGATACGGCTACGAGGCGCTCGGAGCGATGGCGACGATCGCCGGGTTCGCGTCGGCGCTCATCGTGTGGCGCTTCGTGACCGAGCGCGCCGCCGGGTTCGCGGCCGGCGAGTCCGTCGACTAGGACCGGCCGAGCGGTCGGCGGGAGGCCGACCGTTGCCCGCTCGCTCGGGCGGTACGCGCCGCGCGGCCATGCACGGGTGAAAGGAGCAGCCGCATGGTGCAGAACGACAAGAGAGCCGGTGGCGCGATGACCGTGGCCGAGGCGGGCCGCATGGGCGGACGTCCCGTCCGCGAGAAGTACGGCCCGCAGCACTTCGAGCGGATCGGACGCAAGGGCGGTCAGAAGGTCGCCGGCCTCATCGAGCGCGCCAAGTCCCTCGAGGGAAGCCGCGAGGGCGGGCCCGCCGCGTAGCGGAGCGCACCGACGCTAGGCTTCGGCCATCGTGGCCGAGGCCGAGCGTCTCGGGACGCGGGTCGTGCGCGCGGCCCGCTCCCTTCCTTCCGGCGCGGGCGAGCCCGTGGTGCCCGCGCTCGTGCAGAGCGTCGCGTTCGACCACGCCTCCGCGGCCGAGCAGGACGCCATCTTCGGGAACGAGCGCCCCGGCTACGTGTACGGCCGCTACGGGACGCCGACGGCCGCGGCGCTCGGGTCCGCGCTCGCCGCGATCGAGGGCACCGAGGCCGCCGTGACGTTCGCGAGCGGCATGGCCGCGATCCACGCGTATTTCACCGGGTGCGCGCTCCGTGACGGCGGCCGCATCGTCGCGCAGGAGGACGTGTACGGGGCCGTCCGCGCGATGCTCGAGCGCCTCCGCCGCGAGCAGGCCGCCGACGTCGTCTTCGTCGACCCCACCGACCACGCCGCGGTGGCCGCCGCGCTCGACAGCGCGCCTACGCGCGTGCTGCACGTCGAGTCCATCTCGAACCCGCTCCTGCGCGTGACGGACGTCGCGGCGCTCGCCGCGCTCGCGCACGACCGCGGCGCCGTGCTCGCGGTGGACGCGACGTTCGCGAGCCCGGCGGTGACCCGGCCGCGCGAGCACGGCGCGGACGTCGTCATCCACTCCCTGACGAAGTACATCAACGGCCACGGCGACGTCATGGGCGGCGTCGTGTGCGGGTCGGCGGACGTGGCCGCGGAGATGCGCGACCGCGCCATCATCGACGGCGGCTACCTGCCGCCGCACGAGGCCTGGCTCATCCTGCGCGGCATGCGCACGCTCGAGCTGCGCCTGCGGCGCCAGTGCGAGAGCGCGCTGCTCGTCGCGCGGCACCTCGCGGCGCATCCGAAGGTCGCGCGCGTCCACTACCCGGGCCTGCCGTCCCACCCGCAGCACGCGCTCGCGGCGCGTCAGTTCGGCGGCCGCTACGGCGGCGTCGTCTCGTTCGTCCTTCGGAGCGACACGAAGGAGGCGGCGTTCCGCTTCCTCGACGCGCTCGACCTCATCGCCTCGGCCACGACGCTCGGCGACCTGTACTCCGAGGTCCTGTACCCCGCGATCTCCTCGCACCGGCGGATCGACCCGCGGGAGCGCGCGCGGCTCGGCATCAGCGACGGCCTGCTGCGCCTCTCCGTGGGGATCGAGGATCCCGCCGACCTCATCACCGAGCTCGACCGCGCGCTCGCGACCGTGTAGCCGTATATACCGCAAGCTTCCTCCGTACATATGCGGCGTGATGCACAAGACGACGATGGTCGTGAACGATCGAAAGCTGGCCAGAGCGCGGAAGCTCCTGGGAACGAAGGGCATCCGAGAGACGTATGAGGCCGCCCTCGACCATCATGCCGCCCGTGACCGGGCGGACATGGCCGAGCGCCAGCGTGAGATGGCCGAGATCTTCACGCACCTCGAGATGGCGGAGGCGGACTTCGCACACGCGAGGGAGCTCATGGACGAGCTCGCCTCACGTGGCCAGCACCGCGCCGCGGGCGCCGCCGACCTGCTCATCGCTGCATGCGCTCGCCGCGCGGGCCTCACGCTCCTGCACTACGACTCAGACTTCGACACCATCGCCGGGATCACCGGACAGCCCGTGGAGTGGGTCGTCCCGCGCGGTTCGGTCCCGTGAGGCGCGCCTAGTGCTCCCGGCGGAGGTGATCGAGCACCTCCGCCATGACGCGGCAGTCGATCTCGTTGTAACGGTCGATCTCGCGCATGAGCGGGATCTCCGTGAGGTGGACGCCGCGCAGCGCGGCCTCCTTCGCCGCGTGCCACGCCCCGGCCATCACGCCCGCCCCGTCGGCGAGGCCGTCGGCCCACTGCGTCGTGATGAGGCCGTGGGAGGACATCGCGTTCGCGAACGCTTTCAGGCCCGACCCGTGCGCGCCGCGCACGACGACCGGCTCGGCCTGGATGACCTTCGCGAGCAGGTCGTACCACGCGAGCTCGGGCCAGTGGCGCTCGCGGTGCCGCAGGCTCGCGGAGCGGTACGCGTTCTCGATCGCGCTCGTCTCCGCCGCGGACCAGTGGAAGAGGCGCACCTCGCCGACGTGGACGCCCGCGGCCGCCGCGAGCGAGCGCAGGTGGTCGATCCACTCGTCGACCATGTCGGCCTCGGCCTCGGGCGTGAGCGCCTTCGCCGTGAACGAGCGGAACTCCCACGCCCCGTCGACGCGGCGGCCGCAGCCGATCTGGAAGATGAGCTGCTGCCCGCCGCGCTCGGGGAACGTCGCGAGGTCGTCGAGCACGTCGTTCACGGTCTCGAAGTCCACGTAGCACTCGACGCGCGCGGGCGCACGCCAGCGGCCCTCGTCGGCCTCGATGCGCGCCGGGCGGATGCGCTGGCGGTCGCGCGCCCGGTCCACCGCGAGGATGGCGTCCACGGTGCGCGCGCCGCTCTGCGCGGTGATCCCGAGGAACTCCGCGGTCGCGCGCGCGTCGTCGGCGCGCGTCACGCCGCGCGCGTGCGCGTGCGCCCGGACGCGGGGGCCCACGTGGGCGACGCGCGTCA
>VGOU01000067.1 GCA_016875795.1 Chloroflexota bacterium
CGCAGCGCGTCGCGCGCCGCGCGGATGTCCGCGAGCTCCTTCGCGTAGCCCTTGCTCGGGCCTTGGCCCGCGGTCGAGAACGTGACGCGGCGCTCGGCGAAGCCCGCCGCCTCGAGCCGCCGCGCGACCGTGACGAGGATGCGCTGCTCGCCGCTGCCGCCCGCGCCCGGCGAGAGCACCGCGCCGCGCTTCGTCATCGCGCGGCCACGAGCAGCTTCTTCGGCAGCCGCTGCGGGAGCTTCAGCGACCGCGCGAGGAGATCGCCCGTCCGCGCGAGGCGCGGGTGGATCTCGATGGCGGTGTAGTCCGCCATCCAGATCGCGGTCGGGAGGTCGTCGCGGAGGATGTATTCGTTCTCCTTCTCCTCCGGGCCGGCCCACGTCCGCACCCACTTCGGCGTGAACGAGGGCTTGTTCTTCTGGTAGAAGGTCGTGCCGTGGATCCCGTCGGGGAACGGCTTCAGCGTGAGCGGCCGGTCCTTCACCCGCGGGACGAGGTACGGCGCGACGTCGGCGTGGTAGCGGATGAGGTCGGCCTTCGTGAAGCCGTCCTCGGACCACAGCGCCTTCTCGAGGTTCGTGAGCCGGATCTGCCGGCCGTCCACCTCGAGCACCGCCGGCACGCGGGCCGCCGGCTTCGCCGCCCTCGCCGCCTCCTTCTGCGCGCGCTCCGCGCCGTACATGCGCTCCTCGCCCGTCGCCTCGCGCGGGTCGATGTCCGGGCGGAGCCCGAGGTACGCGGGGTGGCGGAGCGCGCCGTCGTCGGTGAAGCCCGTGTACCGGACCTCGCAGACGAGCTCGGGCAGGCGCCGGTGCGCCGTCTCGTTCACCCGCGGCGCCCGCGCGAACGGCGAGGCCGGCGTCTCGCGCTCGCGGAGCAGGGCGAGGACATCCTTCAGCGTGCGCGCGTCGAACCCGGTGCCCACGTGACCCACGGGCTCGAGCCTCGCGGGCCCTGACCCTCCCGGCGGGACCCGGTACACGCCCACGAGGAGCGCGCCGAGGTCCTTGGCGCGGCCGCCCCTGCCCTCGGTCCACCCGCCGATGACGCACTCGATCGAGCGCTGCGCCTTGATCTTCACCCAGTCCGGCGACCGACCCCGCACGCACGGCGAGTCGAGCCGCTTCGCGACGATCCCCTCGAGCCCCTGCTCCTGCACCGCGCCGAAGAGGGCCTTCCCCTCGCCGGCGAACGCCTCGTGGTGGCGGATCTGCCCCATCGGCGTGACCGCGAGCGCGAGGCGCTCGCGCCGCTCGCGCAGCGGGAGGGCCGTGAGGTCCTGCCCGTCCGCCCAGAGGATGTCGAAGACCTCGAACCAGACGGGCGTCGTGCGGCGCAGCTGCCGGACCTTCGCCTGATCCTGGACGTGCATGCGCGCCTGGAGGCGCTGGAACGACGGGACGCCCTTCTCGTCGAGGGCGACGATCTCGCCGTCGACGATCGCCTGGTACGCGCCGGTGAGCGCCGCGGCGATGCCGTGGGCCTCGGGGTACTGGCCCGTGCGGTCGAGGAGGTCGCGCGTCTGCAGGCGCACGACCCCGCCGTCGACGAACGCGAGCGTGCGGACGCCATCCCACTTGGGCTCGAAGGCGAACTCGGGTGAGTCGAACGCCTCCTCGGCGGCCACGGCGAGCATCGGCCGGATCCGCGACTCGAGGATGTGGTCCTTCGGCGGCGTGCCGCGGAGGATCATCAGCCGATCGCGGCCGTCGTTCTGCCGCGTCCTCACGAGCACGTATTCGCCGGTGAGGCGGTCGCCGTTGAACTTCACCTTGTACCCGGCCTCGCTGCCGTCCCGGCCGCGGCGCTCCTCGATGAGGTCGTACGTGCCGCTGTCCCAGATCGTCATCGTCCCCGCGCCGCAGCCGCCCGGGATGACGCCGTGGAACGTCAGGTACTCGATCGGGTGATCCTCGGTGTGGACGGCGAGGCGGCGCTTCCCCGCCTCGAGCGGCGGACCCTGGGGCACCGCCCACGACGCGAGGATCCCGCGCATCTCGAGACGCGCGTCCCAGTGCAGGCGCGTGGCGTGATGCCGGTGGACGACGTAGCGCAGCTTCCCCTTCGGCTTCGGCGGCCCGCCCTTGGGCTCGGGCGTGCGCTTGAAGTCGCGTTTGCGCTGGTACTCGGTGAGGCTCACGCTGTCGCCATTCTCACGAGCGGCAGGGAGAGGTGATGAAAGAGCCCGGGACGGGGCGGTTCGCCGACCTGGCCATGACCTTCCTCAAGGAGGAGTACGCGGACTCCCCCACCCACGCGAGCGCCCTCGGCCTCACCGAGTACGACGAGCGGCTCGAGGACCTCTCGGCGGAGCGCTTCGAGCACCGCAGGGCGAACGACCTCGAGTGGCTGCGGCGCTTCCGCGCCGTCCCCGACGACGGCCTGGGCGAGGCGACGATCGACCGCGACTTCCTCGTCTCCATCCTGCGCGGCCGCGAGATCATGCACGACCACGCGATGTGGAAGCGGCAGCCCGCGACGTACCTCGGCCCCGGGCTGGCGGGCGTCTTCACGCTGTTCCTCCACCGCATCCGTCCCGAGCGCGACCTCGCCGACGCGGCGCGCGCGCGGCTCGAGCAGGTGCCCGCGCTCATCGAGCAGGGCATGGCCAACCTCGACCCCGCGCTCACCCCGCCGATCTACGTCGAGCGCGCGATCGGCCAGGCGAAGGCCGCGGCGCGCTATGCGCGCGAGCTCGTGCCGAACGAGGTGCAGGACAAGGGCGCGCGCGAGAAGGTCGCGGCGGCGGGGGCGAAGGCCGCCGACGCGTACGAGCGCTTCGGCGCGTTCCTCCAGGACCTGCAGCGGAAGGCATCCGGGGGATACGCGGTGGGCGAGGCCGTGTACGGCGCGACGCTGCGGGAGAAGGAGCTGCTCCCCTACGACGCGCGCGAGCTCCGTGAGCGCGGCCGCAAGCAGTACGACCTCCTCGCCGCAGAGATGCGCCGCCTCGCGAAGGAGATCGCGGGGCACGAGGACTGGGTCGCGGTCCTCCACGACCTGAACAAGGTGCACGCGGCGGACCCCGAGGGCATGCGCCGGGAGTACGAGGAGTGGACCGGGAAGGCGCGCGCCTTCCTGCAGCGGACCGGCCTCGTCACGCTCCCGCCGGGCGAGAAGTGCCTCGTCGAGCCGTCGCCGCACTTCCAGCGTCCCGTCCTCGCGGTGGCGTCGTACAGCCGGCCGCCGGCGTTCACGGACTCGCTCACCGGCCACTTCTTCGTGCCGTTCCCGCCCGACGGGACGCCGAAGGACGAGGTCGACGAGCGCCTCGAAGGCAACTGCACCCCCGGCATCCCGACGACGGCCGTCCACGAGGCGTACCCCGGCCACCACTGGCACCTCGTCATGGCGAAGTCGAACCCCTCGCACGTGCGCCGCGCGTTCGGCACCTCGTACTTCTCGGAGGGCTGGGCGCTGTACGCCGAGAAGGCCATGCGCGAGCAGGGATTCTTCGAGGACGCGAGGCAGGAGCTCTACCACGTGGAGGCGACGATCTTCCGCGCCGCGCGGATCGTCGTCGACACGTCGCTGCACATGGGCGAGATGACGTTCGACGAGGGCGTCTCGTTCATGATGGAGAAGGCGAACCTCACCGCGCCGAACGCGCGCGCCGAGGTCGGCCGCTACTGCTCCTGGCCGACGCAGGCGTCGAGCTATCTCACGGGCATGCTGGAGATCCTCGGCATCCGCACGCGCTACCTCGCGAAGAAGGGGAAGAGCGACACGAGCGCGCTGCGCGAATTCCACGACGCGATCACGTCGAGCGGCGCGCTGCCGACGGCGCTCGCGGCGAGAGCGATCGGGGTCTGACCCGGCGACAGCCGAGGAACGCGAGGGCGGGTGATGTCGTCCGGGGAGCAGGGGTCCCGGCTCCCCGGGCGGGTGCGTCACCCTTCCGAGCGCTGCTCCCTCCGAGCGCTTGACTTGCGGCGTGACGCTTCGCGCGGCAAGCCGCGCGCGAAGGAGGCGATCACGTGCCGAGGAGCATCTGGCGGGGCGTGCTCAGCTTCGGGATGGTCGCCATCCCGATCCGCATGTACCTCGCGACCGAGAGCTCATCAAAGAGACCGGACGGATCGCTCAGTTCGCGCTCCGCGACCGCGAGCGGCTCGTGTCGGTGCGCCCGCTGGACGGCGTGCTGCTCCCGAGCACGCCGCACTGGCCCGACTAGATCCGCGATAGCGGGGACCTCGACGTCCCGGGCGACGTCACGGTGAGCTCGAAAGAGGTGGCGACGGCCCAGGCGCTCGTCGATGCCATGGCCATGAGGTTCGACCCCGGCGACTTCAAGGACGAGTACGAGGAAGCGGTCGAGGACATCGTGAAGGCGAAGGTCGCGGGCAGGGAGGTCGTCGAGGTCGAGGAGCCCGAGGCCGAGACGACGGTCGTCGACCTCATGTCGGCGCTGAAGGCCTCCGTCGAGCGCGCGAAGGAGGGCGAGGAGGCCGCGACCGGTCGCGGCAAGCGCACCGCGGCCGAGCGCAAGCGCACGACCACACGCAGGCGGAAGTCGGCGTGACCGCTCCGCGCCCCTAGCAGGCACGCCGCGTCCGTATCCTCCGGACGTGGCGCGCCGCGGGCACTCGGGGCCGACGCTCATCGCGGTCGACGAGGCACGCAGCGGCCTGCCGTCGTCGCTCGCGCCGATGCGGCCGCGCCTCGCGGCCGCGCCGTTCAACTCACCGGATCACCTGCTCGAGGTGAAGTGGGACGGCATCCGCGCGATCCTCGCGAACGACGGCGGGCGCGTTCGCCTCGCCGACCGCCGCGGCGGCGACCTCCTTCCGCTCCTCCCCGAGCTGCGCGACGTGCGGATCCCCGAGGGCGCGCTCCTCGACGGCGAGGTCATCGTCTGCGACGCGCGCGGCCGGCCCTCGCATGACCTGCTCGCCGGTCGCCTGGGGCCGCGAGGCGCGGTCGGGGGCCGATCTACGTCGCGTTCGACCTCCTCTACGAGCGCGGGCGGCCGATCACGTCGCGGCCGCTCGAGGAGCGGCGGCGGAGGCTCCTC
Organism: Chloroflexota bacterium; assembly: GCA_016875795.1. GTDB lineage: Bacteria > Chloroflexota > Limnocylindria > P2-11E > P2-11E > JACPOT01. Next base: position 5,015 of record VGOU01000067.1, read on the forward strand.
GAGCTCGGCATCAGCGACCGCCGCAGCGGCGTCCCCGACCACCTCGAGGGCGACGGCGAGCCGTTCCTCGACGCGGCGATGGAGTACGGCCTCGAGGGGATCCTCGCGAAGCGCCGGCGCTCCGCGTACATCCCCGGGGCGCGCACGGCCGACTGGCTGAAGTACCACGTCACCCCGCGCGCCGACGTCGTGATGGGCGGGCTCATCGTCCCGCGGTCATTGCCCTTCCCGCGATAGGACCACACATAGGACTAAACTAGGAAAAACCCCGGAGGGACGACTGCGGATGTCGAAGTTCGTCTGCGTGACCGGCGGCGTCACTTCCTCCCTCGGCAAGGGCATCACCGCCGCATCGCTCGGCAGCATCCTCGCGGCGCGCGGCCTCTCCGTCGCCTCGCTGAAGATGGACCCGTACCTCAACGTGGATCCCGGGACGATGTCGCCGTACCAGCACGGCGAGGTCTTCGTCACCGAGGACGGCGCCGAGACCGACCTCGACCTCGGCCACTACGAGCGCTTCATCGACCGCAACGTCACCCGCGCGTCCAACCTCACGACGGGCCAGGTGTACAACGCCGTCATCGCCAAGGAGCGCCGCGGCGACTACCTCGGCGCGACGGTGCAGGTGATCCCGCACATCACGAACGAGATCAAGGCGCGCATCCACCGCGTCGCGCGCGAGGGCCAGGCCGACGTCGTCGTCGTCGAGGTCGGCGGGACGGTCGGCGACATCGAGTCCCTCCCCTACCTCGAGGCGATCCGCCAGTTCCGCAACGAGGTCGGCCGCGAGAACGTGCTGTACATACACCTCACGCTCCTACCGCGGGTCGCCACGGGCGAGCTGAAGACCAAGCCGACCCAGCACTCCGTCCGCGAGCTGCGCGCCATCGGCATCCAGCCCGACGTGCTCGTCGCGCGCGCCGACGAGCCGGTCGACGACGACCTCCGCGAGAAGATCGCCCTGTTCTGCGACGTGAAGGCCGAGAACGTCATCAGCGAGCCGAACGCGTGGTCGATCTACGGGGTCCCGTCGATGCTCGAGGACGCCGGCCTCGGCCGGATCGTCGTGCGCGAGCTCGGCCTCGAGGCGGGGGCGCCCGACCTCTCGGCGTGGCGCACGCTCGAGCAGCGCATCAAGGGCGCGCGCATCCCGCTCGAGATCGGCCTCGTGGGCAAGTACGTGATGCTCTCTGACGCCTACCTGTCCGTCGCCGAGTCGATCAAGCACGCGGCCTGGGCGCACGGCTGCGAGCCGCGGATCCGCTGGGTCGACTCGGAGCGCCTCGATCGCGGCGGCGACGACGAGCCGCTCATGGGCCTCGACGGGATCGTCGTCCCGGGCGGCTTCGGCTACCGCGGGATCGAGGGCAAGGTCCAGGCGGCCCGGTACGGCCGCGAGCGGCGGATCCCCACGCTCGGCCTCTGCATGGGTATGCAGTGCATGGTCATCGAGCTCGCGCGCACGGCGCTCGGCTCGGAGGACGCGAACTCCACGGAGTTCGACGCCTTCACCCCGCACCCGGTCATCGACCTCCTCCCGGAGCAGCGCGAGGTCGAGGCGAAGGGCGGGACGATGCGCCTGGGGTCGTACCCCTGCGTCCTCGAGGAAGGGTCCGCGGCGCACCGCTGCTACGCGCAGCCGATCGTCCTCGAGCGCCATCGCCACCGGTTCGAGTTCAACAACGCGTACAGGGAGCTGCTCGCGTCGCACGGCATGCGCTACAGCGGGCTCTCGCCGGACGGCCGGCTCGTGGAGATCGTCGAGCTCCGCGACCACCCGTTCTACCTCGGCACGCAGTACCACCCGGAGTTCAAGTCGCGGCCGCACCGCCCGCACCCGCTGTTCGCGGGGTTCATCGAGGCGGCGCTCGCCTACGCGCGGACGAGCGGGCGCGCGGAGCGGACTCCGATCACGCTGCAGGGGAGCGTCACATGAGGCTGTTCGTCGACACCGCGGACCTCGAGGAGATCAAGACCGCCGTCGGCTGGGGCGTCATCTCCGGCGTGACGACGAACCCCACGCTCATCGCCCGCGCGGGGCGGGACCACGAGACGCAGGTGAAGCGCATCTGCGAGCTCGTCGGCGACGTCTCGGCCGAGACGGTGACCGAGAAGAGGGACGACCTCATCGTCGAGGGCCGCCGCATCGCGGCGTGGCACAAGAACGTGATCGTGAAGGTCGCGTGCACGCCCGACGGGCTCGCCGCGGGCAAGGTCCTCGCGGGCGAGGGCATCAGGATCAACGTGACGCTCGTCTTCACCGTGAACCAGGCGCTCCTCGCCGCCGCGGTCGGCGCGTACTTCGTCAGCCCGTTCGTCGGCCGCTTCGACGACATCGGCGAGGACGGGACGGCGGTGGTGCGCGACATCGTCTCGGCGTACCGCCAGCAGGGGATCACGACGAAGGTGCTCGCGGCGAGCCTGCGGCACCCGGTGCACGTCACGCAGGCGGCGCTCGCGGGCGCGGACATCGGGACGATGCCGTTCAAGGTGCTCGAGTCGCTATACAAGCACCCGCTCACGGACCTCGGGATCGAGCGCTTCATGGCGGACTACCGCAAGACGCAGGAGCCGCAGGCGATCAAGCGATAGCCGCTAGCGCCTTGGCGGCTCCCCAACCGCGAGCTCCCGCGGATCCGCATTCGGGACGCCGCACAGGTCGAGGACGCAGAACATGAGGGCGGTCTCCGGATCGACGCGGCCCTGCTTGATGGCGATGTCGGTGGCGTAGAGCGCCTCGTAGGCGCGGGTGATGTCGGCGCGGGAGAGGCGGCTCGCCTCGGGCCGCCAGCGCGAGATGGCGCTCGCGGTGGAGCGGATGGCCTTCGCGGCCTTCTCGGCGTCGGCGGGCGTCTTCACGCGCCCGGCGAAGAGCAGGACGCGCATCTGCCAGAGGAGCATCGCCAGGATCTGCAGCGGCACGTCGCCCTGCGCGAGCAGCCGCTCGAGGACGGCGACGGCGCTGCGCGCGTCGCGGCGCACGACGGCGCGCGTGAGGTCGAAGATCTCCGTCTCGATCGCGCCCGGGACGAGGGCGCGCACGGCGGCGGCCGTCACGGGCTCGCCCTTCGCGTACGTCGCGAGCTTCGCGAGCTCCTGCTCGATGCGGTCGGTGACGCTCCCCGCGGCGGCCGCGAGCTCGGAGACGGCCGCGGGCTCGATCCGGACGCCCTTCAGCGCGGCCCGGGCCGCGATCCACTGGGGGACGTGATCCGGGGAGAGGCGCTCGATGCGCTCGACCTTCCCGCCGATCGCCTGCACGGCCGCGGCGAGGCCGACGGCCGGGGGCTCGTCGGCCTTGGCGCGCGCGCGGCGCCGCTGCGGCGGGAGGTTCTCGGAGGTGAGCATGACGAGCGCGCTCTCGGCCGGGAGCTCGGCGATGAACGAGGCATCCTTGAGCGCCTCCGCGCTGTCGACGACGACGACGCGGTGCTCGTCCGGCGCGTCGAACAGGCCCTGCGAGCGGCCGCTCATCGCGATGAGGTCGGGGCTGTCGGTGCGCGCGTCGTGGCGGGTGACGCCGAGCGTCTGGCCGAGGCTCGGGCTCGGCCACCGCTCGATCGCGCTCTCGGCCGGCGGCGACCCGCCGGCGAGCGCGGTGACGAGCTCAGCGAGGCGGAGGCGCGCGCGGAAGGGGTCCTCCCCGATGAGGAGGAAGACCGGCCTTCGCGGTGCGGATGACGGTGGGGTGGGCATCGAGGCTGAGGACCACGGTGCCATATCGGTCGGTCCGGTACAGCGGCACCTCCGCCAGCGCCGCGAGCGTGCCTGCCGTCGGATGTCCGTAGCGGTTCTGCGCCCCGCTCGAGATGACCGCGACCGCGGGCCGGACGGCGGTCACGAGGGCGGCGCTGCGGGCGCTGTCGGCCCCGTGGTGCGGCGGCACGTAGATGCGGGCCGCGAGCGCCCCGCCGCCGACGAGGAGGTCGCCGATGGCGTCGTCCGTCGCGTCGCCCATGAAGAGGGCGCTCCCGCCCGCGGCGGTCGCGAGGATGACGAGGGACGGGACGGCCACCCGGCGCTCGCCCGGCGCGAGGACGCGCAGGGTGACGGCGCCGACGCGGATGGTCATGCCGCTGCGTACGGCGCGCCGCGGCACGCCGCCGCGCGCGAGCCGCTCGCCCCACATCCGCGTGAGCGGGACGTCGGCCATCCCCGCCGGCTCGATCGCGAGCCCGATCTCGTAGCGCTCGATCGCCGCGAGGAGGCCGAGGCCGTGGTCCGCGTGCTCGTGGGTGAGCGCGACGACGTCGATGCGGCGGTGCCACGGCGGCATGGCCTCGCCGAGTCGTCGCAGGAGGAGCGCTCCGTCGGGACCACCGTCGATGAGCGCGTAGCGACCGTCGCTCTCGATGAGGAACGCATCACCCTGGCCGACGTCGAGCGCGTACAGCCGCGGACCCGCGGGGCGCGCGGCCGATGCGAGCGCGACGGCGGCCGCGACGAGAGCGGCCACGCAGACCGCCGCGAGCGCGGAGCG
>VGOU01000068.1 GCA_016875795.1 Chloroflexota bacterium
GAGGCCGCGCTCGCGCGCGACGTCGCGCTCGCGAAGCTCACCGGCGCGCGCCTGCACCTCCAGCACGTCAGCACCGCCGGGGCGCTCGCGATCGTCCGCCGCGCGAAGGCCGACGGCCTCGCGGTCACCTGCGAGGTCACGCCGCACCACCTCGCCCTCACGGACGAGTGGGTGGCCGGATCGCGCGCCTTCGTCTGGGAGCGCGAGGCGGCGCGCGCGGTCCCGTACGACAGCGCGACGAAGGTGAACCCGCCGCTGCGCACCGCGGCCGACGCGCAGGCGCTCTGGGCGGGGATCGCCGACGGCACCGTCGACGCCATCGCCACCGACCACGCGCCACACGCCTCCATCCGCAAGGACGTCGAGTACGCGGACGCCGCGTTCGGCATCAGCGGCGTCGAGACCGCGCTCGCGGTGCTGCTCATGGCGGTCGAGAGCGGGATGGCGGAGCTCGGTCCGGTGGTGCGCGCGCTCGCCGGCGGACCCGCGCGCGTCCTCGGGATGGCCTGCCCCGACGACGTCATCCTCGTCGACCCCGCGCTCGAGTGGACGGTGAGCGCGGACGCCCTCGCCTCGAAGGGGAAGAACACGCCGCTCCTGGGGAGGCGCCTCCGCGGGAAGGTCGTCGCGGCGGTGGTCGACGGCGAGGTCCGCTACCGGGACGACGCGGCGCTGAAGGGACGGATGCATGCCGAAGCGGCCGCGCGCTGACCTCGCGGGCAGGCAAATGCATCTTTATGCACAAGAGCCGTATAGTTATGCAGACGTGAGCAGGGCGGCGGTCCTCGGCCTGGAGGACGGGTCGACGTGGTGGGGCGAGGCCTTCGGCGACGCGGCGACCGCCGCGGGCGAGGTCGTGTTCAACACGTCCATGACCGGGTACCAGGAGGTCTGCTCGGACGCCTCGTACAACGGGCAGATCGTCGTCATGACGTACCCGCTCATCGGCAGCTACGGCACGTTCGACCTCGCCGCCGAGTCGCGCAAGCCATGGGTCGAGGCGCTCGTCGTGCGCGAGGCCATGACCACGGAGCGCGGGCTGCCCGACCTCGACGGATGGCTGCGCGCGAACGGCGTGCCCGGCCTGTCGGGGATCGACACGCGCGCGCTCGTGCGCCGCCTGCGCAGCGCGGGCACGCTGCGCGGCGCGATCCTCCAGGTGCCGCCGAGCCTCGCCGGCAGCGACGACGTGGGGCAGGAGGCCGTCGCGAAGGCGCGCACGACCGCCGCGCTCGCGCAGCGGCCGCTCGTGCGGGAGGCCACGGGGAACGGCCGGCAGGTGGGGAGCGGCGTGAAGATCGCGCTCCTCGACACGGGCGTGAAGGAGAACCAGGTCCGCGAGCTCGTGCGCCGCGGCGCGTGCGTGCGCTCCTTCCCGGCCACCTCGACCGCGCGCGAGATCCTCCAGTGGTCGCCCGACGGCATCGTCATCACGAACGGCCCCGGCGACCCCGCGGCGATCCCGCAGGTGACGGGCACGGTGAAGGTCCTCCTCGACGCGGCGATGCAGCGCGGCACGGCGCGGCCGCTCCCCATCCTCGGTATCTGCCTGGGCCACCAGCTCATCGGGCGCTCCATCGGTGCGACGACGTCGCGCCTGAAGTTCGGCCACCACGGCGCGAACCACCCGGTCCAGGACCTGCGCAGCGGGCGCGTCGTCATCACCAGCCAGAACCACGAGTTCCAGGTGGACGAGGCGTCGATCCCCCCGGCGAGCGGGTTCACCGTCTCGGCGCGCAACCTCAACGACGGCTCCGTCGAGGGCATGCGCCACCGCGCGCTCCCGATCCGCACGTACCAGTACCACCCCGAGGCGGCGCCGGGGCCGAAGGACAACGAGCCCGTCTTCGACGAGTTCCTCGCCGACGTGCGCGACGCGGTCGCCGCCCGATGAAGGTCCTGCTCATCGGGTCGGGCCCGATCCTCATCGGCCAGGCGGCCGAGTTCGACTACGCCGGGACGCAGGCGTGCCGCGCGCTGCGCGAGGAGGGCGTCGAGACCGTCCTCGTGAACTCGAACCCGGCGACGATCATGACCGACCCCGGCGTCGCCGACGTCACGTACATCGAGCCGCTCGTGCCCGACTTCGTCGAGCGGATCATCGCGAAGGAGCGGCCCGACGCGCTCCTCCCCACGCTCGGAGGGCAGACGGGGCTGAACCTCGCCGTCGCGCTGCACGACGGCGGCGCGCTCGACCGCCACGGCGTGCGCCTCCTCGGGACCCCGGTGGCGTCGATCAAGCAGGCCGAGGACCGCGAGGCGTTCAAGCAGCTCCTCATCAGGATCGGCGAGCCCGTCCCCGAGTCCGTCACCGCCGAGAGCGCCGACGACGCGCTCGCGCTCGCGGCGCGGATCGGCTACCCGCTCGTCATCCGCCCGGCGTACACGCTCGGCGGCACCGGCGGCGGCTTCGCGCGCGACCGCGACGAGCTCGTCAGCCGCGTGAAGTTCGGCATCGCCGCCTCCCCGATCGGGCAGGTGCTCGTCGAGCGCAGCCTCGTGGGCTGGAAGGAGCTCGAGTGGGAGGTCATGCGGGACGGCGCCGACACGTGCATCACCGTCTGCAACATGGAGAACATCGACCCGATGGGCGTCCACACGGGCGACTCCATCGTCGTCGCGCCGTCGCAGACGCTCTCGGACAAGGAGTACCAGCAGCTCCGCTCGGCCGCGCTGCGCATCATCCGCGCGCTCGGGATCGAGGGCGGCTGCAACGTCCAGTTCGCGCTCCACCCCGACCGCACGCCGGCGGACCACCCCGACGGCCGCGTCCCGTACTACGTCATCGAGGTGAACCCGCGCGTGTCGCGGTCGTCCGCGCTCGCGTCGAAGGCCACGGGGTACCCCATCGCGCGCGTCGCGGCGAAGATCGCCATCGGCAAGCGGCTGCACGAGATCCCGAACGCGGTGACGCAGCGCACGACCGCCGCGTTCGAGCCCGCGCTCGACTACGTCGTCGTGAAGATCCCGCGCTGGCCGTTCGACAAGTTCCCCGCGGCGGACCGCCGCCTCGGCACGCAGATGAAGGCGACGGGCGAAGTCATGGCCATCGACCGCACCTTCGAGGCCGCGTTCCTGAAGGCGCTGCGCTCGCTCGAGATCAAGGGGCAGGGCCTCCTGTGGGAGCCGCCGCAGTGGTCCGCCGTGCGCGACCCGAACGAGCTCGTGGAGCGCGCGCTCTCGGGGCCGCCCACCGATGACCGCCTCTGGCGCGTCTTCGCGGCGCTGCGCCGCGGCGCGGACGTCGAGCGCATCCACAAGGCGACGCACATCGACCGCTGGTTCCTCGAGCGCTTCAAGGGCATCGTCCGGACGGCGGACGAGATGCAGGGCAAGACGCCCACGCCCACGCTCCTGCGCCGCGCGAAGCGCACCGGCTACGCCGACACGGACATCGGCGCGCTCACCGGGCTCCTGCCGGCGGACGTGCGCCGCCTGCGCGAGCAGTGGGGGATCCTCCCCGTGTACAAGATGGTCGACACGTGCGCCGCGGAGTTCGAGGCCGTGACGCCGTACTTCTACTCCACGTACGAGCAGGAGAACGAGGCGCCAGCGATCCCCGGGCCCAAGGCGGTCGTCCTCGGCTCGGGCCCCATCCGCATCGGCCAGGGGATCGAGTTCGACTGCTGCTGCGTGCAGGCGGCCGGGTCCCTCGGGCGGCGGGAGGTCGCGTCGATCATGGTGAACAGCAACCCCGAGACGGTCTCCACCGACTTCGACGCGTCCACGCGCCTGTACTTCGAGCCGCTCGACGAGGAGTCGGTCGCCGAGATCGTCCGCAACGAGGGCGCTGGTCCCGCCGGGAGCGAAGAAGGCGTGGCCGTCTTCGCCCAGTTCGGCGGGCAGACCGCGCTCAACCTCGCCGAGCGCGTCGAGGCCGTCGGCGGCCGCATGGCCGGCACGAGCGCCGACGCGATCGGCCTCGCCGAGGACCGCCGGCGCTTCCACGAGTTCGCCGAGGCCCTCGGCATCCCGCAGCCGCCGGGCGGCACCGCGGACTCGCTCGCCGAGGCGCTCGAGATCGCCGACCGCGTCGGCTACCCCGTCCTCGTGCGCCCCTCGTACGTCCTCGGCGGGCGCGGGATGGAGATCGCGTACGGCCGCGAGGACATGGAGCGCTACTTCACGAGCGCGCTCGACGCCGGCACCGGCCGCGTCCTCGTGGACAAGTACGTGCGCGGCCGCGAGGTGGAGGTCGACGCGGTGTCCGACGGCACGGACACGCTCGTCGCCGGGATCATGGAGCACGTCGAGCGCGCGGGCGTCCACTCCGGCGACTCGTTCGCGGTGTATCCCGCGCAGAACCTCACCGCCGACGAGCAGCGCGAGATCGTGGCGCTCACGCACCGCATCGCCGTCTCGCTCCCGGTGAAGGGCCTCCTGAACATCCAGTTCATCGTCGACGGCGGGCGCGTGTGGGTCCTCGAGGTGAACCCGCGCTCGAGCCGCACCGTGCCGTTCCTCACGAAGGTGACCGGCGTGCCGCTCGTGCGCCTCGCCGTCGCGATCGGCCTCGGGTCGACTCTCCGCGCCGAGGGCTACGCGCGCGACGACGGCATCTGGCCGGAGGGCGACCTCGTCGCGGTGAAGGCGCCGGTCTTCTCCATGGCGAAGCTCCTCGACGTCGACACGTTCCTCGGCCCGGAGATGAAGAGCACGGGCGAGGTCATGGGGATCGACCGGACCTTCGCGCCGGCGCTGTGGAAGGCGCTCGTCGGCGCGGGGATGGCGCCGCCGCCGTCGGGCAAGGCCGTCATCACCGTGGCGGACAAGGACAAGCCCGAGGTCGAGGGCATCATCGAGGGCCTCCACTGGCTCGGGTACGAGATCGTCGCCACCGCCGGGACGGCGCGGCTCGCGCGCTCGCTCGGCGTCGGGGTCACCGAGGTGGGGAAGCTCGCCGAAGGCGACCAGACGATCCTCCAGACGATCCGCTCCGGGCAGTGCGCCGCGGTCATCAACACGCCCACGCTCGGCCGGACCGTGGACCGCGACGGCTTCCTCATCCGCCGCGCCGCGGTGGAGGCGCGCGTCCCGTGCCTCACCTCGCTCGACACCGCGCTCGCCGTCGTCACCGCGCTGCGCGCGAGCGCGATCACGTGCGACGTCGCGCCGCTCTCCGCGTACCGCAGCGCGCCCACCGCCGGCACCGCGCAGGCGGCGGTGAGCGCCGACTGATGCCGACCGGCCGCGCCGTCGCGCTCGTGACGGCGGCGGCCCTCTTCGGCGACACCCTCCTCTACACCGCGCTCCCGGTGAGCGCGGCGCGGCTCGGCCTCGACGCGCTCGCCGTCGGCCTCATCCTCTCGCTGAACCGCTGGGTGCGCCTGTTCACGAACCCGTACGCCGCCCGGCTCTTCGAGCGCGTGCCCGCGGGCGCGCTCGTCCTCATCGCGCTCGCGCTCGCCGTGGCGTCGACCGCGGCGTACGCGCTCCCCGCCGCGCTCCTCCTCTTCTACGCCTCGCGCCTCGTCTGGGGGATGTCGTGGTCGCTCCTCCGGCTCGGCTCGCTCCTCTCGGCGATCGACGGCGCGGGCGCCCGCGCCGGCCGCGCCCTCGGCGACATGCGCGCGCTCTTCGGCCTCGGCTACCTCGGCGGCGCGATCTACGCGCCGATCGCCGTCGAGTCGTTCGGCTGGGCCGCCGCGGCGCTCGGCGCGGCGCTCCTCACGCTGCTCCTCGGCATCGGCCCCGCGCTGACCGTGGCCGACTGGCGCCGCGCGGTGGACGTGGACGAGCGCGAGGAGGCGGCGGTGCGCCGCTCGCTCACCGATCCGCGCTTCCTCGGCCTGTTCCTCGTCGCGTGCGCGCAGCTCGCCATCTACCCCGGCCTCATCGCCGTCGCCGGCGGCCTGCGCGTCGCGGAGCTCTTCCCGGAGGGCGCGAGCGTTCTCGCCGTGCCCGTCGCGGCCACGGGCATCGCGGCGCTGTACATCCTCACGCAGCGCTTCTCCCAGGTGCTCTGGACTCCGGTCGCGGGGCGGCTCGCCGACCGCGCGCTCACGCTCACGTACGTCGCCTCGACCGCCAGCGCGGCCGCGGCCATCGCCGGCCTCGCGGCCACGCGTGACGCCACGGCCTTCGTCGTCCTCGGCGCGATCGCGTTCTTCGCCGGCATCACGAGCATGGTGGCGCTCGAGCTCGCCATCGCGCACCGCACCACGGCCGCCGACCGCCCGCGCATCCTCGGCGCGTACAGCACCTGGAGCGACGCCGGCGCCGCGAGCGGGGCGCTCCTCGCGGGCTCGCTCGCGCTCGCGGGCGCGCACATCCCGTTCGTGGGCGCCGCGGCGCTCGCCGCGGGAACGCTCGCTGCCGCGCCGCGCCTCGCCGTCCGCGGCGCCGCGGTGGGAGCATCCGCGGCGTGATCCTCGAGACGGGGCGCGTCGTGTCCGCCGAGCCGGTCGCCGACCTCGGCACGGTCCTGCGCGTCGCGGCGCCGGACATCGCCTCGCGCGCGCACGCGGGCCAGTTCGTGCACGTCCGCCCCGGCGAGCGCTTCGACCCGCTCCTGCGCCGCCCGTACTCGTTCCACGGGATCGACCGCCGCGCGGGCGAGATCGAGCTCATCGTGAAGCCGCTCGGCGCGGGCGGCGACTGGATCGCCTCGCGCCGCGCCGGGGACGCGCTCGACCTCCTCGGCCCGCTCGGGACCGCGTTCGTGATCCGTCGCGCGACGACGCATCTCCTCCTCGTCGCGGGCGGCACGGGCATCGCGCCGATGAAGGTCCTCGCCGAGCAGGAGGCCGCACGGCGGAACGTCACGCTCGTCATGGGCGGGCGGACCATCCACCACCTCTGGCCCGCGCACCGCCTCCCGGCGGCGGTCGAATACGTCACCGCGACGGAGGACGGGTCGTTCGGCGTGCGCGGCCGCGTCACCGACGCGCTCCCGCCGTACCTCGAGTGGGCCGACCAGCTGTGCGCGTGCGGGCCGTGGCCGATGCTCGCCGCCCTCGGCCGCATGCGCGCCGAGGCGGCGCGCGCGACGCACGTCGTCGCCGGGAAGGACGTGCTCATGGGCGCGCAGGCCGCCGTCGAGCAGCACATGGGCTGCGCGATGGGGGTGTGCCGCGCGTGCGTCGTCGTCACGGCCGACGGGAACGCGCGCGTGTGCCGCGAGGGACCGGTGTTCTCGCTCGGCGACGTGCGCTTCGAGGGCGGCGAGCCGGCGACGGTGGGTCGCTCAGCGTGAGGCGTGGATGAGGAAGCCCGACCAGCACCAGAGGCCGTCGATCTCGCGCGTGAGCACGATGTCCACGCGCACGGTGTCGTGCCCGTCGAACGCGGTCCACACCGAGCGCGCGTACACGAGGCCGGATACGCGAACCGCCAGCCGCCCGGGTACACGACTCGCGCGCCGATCGGCACGGTGCTGTGACGTGTTCGACGCGATCGGGGCCCTTCATGCCCTGGCGTAGGCCGCGCAAGCGCGTCGAGCGCGCGAGCGACGTGCGCCGGTCGGAGGAGGAAGCGCTCGAGCGGCGCGCCGAGTTCGCCGAAGAGGATCAGGCGACGGAGCTCGCCGCGCTCGATGGCGCGTCGATCGTCGAGGCCGCGACCGGTGAGCCCGAGGGCGAGACAGCGCCCGGTGACCTCGCGTCGAAGCTGCGCAATGTGGTCGCCGGTGTGGAGCTTCGCTCCACGGGCTCGGAGTCCGACGTTGCCTCGGGTCGGGACGCGTCTCGCGCTCGGTCGCTCGCGCGCGCGCCGGCCATGGGCGGCACCTCCTCAAGGGAGCGTCCCTTGGCGGCGCGCGCTCGGCTCGCTCCCGTCGCGCGAGACCGCGCCCTCCCCTCGACCTCGGACTCCGAGCCCAAGGTCGAGCTGGGTGCGGATCTCGAGGTCGAGGCCGCGCGCGGGCTGCGCCTGAAGAACCCGGTGATGACGGCGTCGGGGACGTTCGGGCAGGGCGTCGAGTACGCGGAGCTCATCGACGTGGCGCGGCTCGGCGCGATCGTGAACAAGGGCACGACGCCGAACGCGCGGCCGGGGAACCCGCAGTACCGCATCGCGGAGACGCCGTCGGGGATCCTCAACTCGATCGGGCTCGAGAACCCGGGCGCGGCGGCCGTCGCGAGGAGGTACGGGAGGGCGTGGGCCGCGCTCGGCGTGCCGGTGATCGTGAACGTCGCGGGGTACTCGGTCGAGGACTACGTGACGGTCGTGCGCGGGATGGAGGGCACGCCGGGCGTCGTGGCGTACGAGGTCAACGTGTCGTGCCCGAACGTGAAGGGCGGGATGCTCTTCGGCTGCGACCCCGGGCTCGCAGCGGAGGTGACGCGCGCGGTGAAGGCCGAGACGGACAAGCCGGTCATCGTGAAGCTGACGCCGAACGCGCCCGACGTGGTCGCCGTCGCGCGCGCGTGCGAGGAGGCGGGGGCCGACGCGCTCACCGCGATCAACACCGTGCTCGGGATGCGCATCGACACGAGGAAGCGGAAGCCGGTCCTCGGCACGGGCAGCGGCGGCCTATCGGGTCCCGCGATCCGCCCGATCGCGGTCCACATCACGTACCAGGTGGCGCAGGCCGTGCGCATCCCGATCATCGGCGCGGGCGGCGTGACGAGCGCCGAGGACGCGCTCGAGTTCCTCATGGCCGGCGCGTCGGCGGTGCAGGTGGGGACGGCCACGTTCGCGGACCCGCTCGCGCCGGTCCGCGTGGTGGAGGGGCTCGCGCGCTACGTGCGCGAGAGCGGCCTTGCCTCGATCCGCGACATCATCGGGGCCGCCCGGAAGAAGACGGCGAGCGCGCCGGAGACGGAGTACGTGGAATGAACGGCACCAGCCCGGTGACCGAGGAGATGCGCGCCTCGCTCCTCCAGCGGATCGCCGCGGCCGAGCGCCTGTGGGTGCTCGCGACGCGCGACCTCACCGCCGAGCACGTGAACCACTTCGAGCGCGGCGGCGTCCTGCCCATGGCGTTCACGCTGCTCCACGCGATCGCGGGACAGGACGCGAGCCGCCGCGCGCTGTTCGGCGGGCCTCTCATCTGGGAGGCGTATGCGGCACGGGTGGGCTACGAGGGCAAGCTGCCGGCGCGCGGCACGCCCATGGAAGCGGCCGAGCGCATCCGCGCGCGGGACATGGACGCGTGGCGCGAGTACCAGGCGAAGGTGTTCGCCGCGACGCGGGCCGCCATCCGCGACGCGGCGCTCGCGCGCCTCGGTGAGCGCTTCACGATGCCGCCCGAGGTGTACGCGGGCGGGTTCCTCGAGCTCCTCAGCGGGACGGCCGATCGCGTCCGCGTCATCGACGTCGCCGAGGCGTGGATCTACCAGCACGCCATCCGCCACGTCGGCGAGCTCGAGCACGCGCGGGCGCTCGTCGGGCTACGGGGGGTCGGCTAGCCTGCAGCGCCGCCGAGCCGACCCGACAGGTCGGACCTAGGCAGCAGACAGCGAAAGCGGCCCATCCTTCGGGCGTCTCACCGCACCGGAGGAGGGCCGCTTTCGTGACCAATGATGACCTG